>NZ_WOEY01000028.1 GCF_013177695.1 Paraburkholderia solitsugae
CGGATCGGGTTCGGCGGGGTCGCGCTGGGCCGCCAGCTCGAACAGATAAGCCCGCTCGGCGCGCGACAGTTGCAACGCGACGGCGATCCGCGCCAGCGCCTCGGCGGAGGCGGAGATCGGGCGGCCCTGCTCGATCCACGTGTACCAGGTCGGGCTCACGCCGCATAGCTGCGCGACTTCCTCGCGCCGCAAGCCGGGGGTGCGGCGGCGCGGACCGGGCGGCAGGCCGAGCGCTTGCGGCGTGAGTCGTTCGCGGTGAGCGCGGATGAAATCGCCGAGGGCGCGGGCAGGCGTGGCGTCGAGCGGCGGCGGGTTGTCGGCGGAGGTCGGCGTGGTCATTCTTGTCGGGCGGCGCTTGAAGGGGGGCGGGGTGGTGTTATTGATACCAGAATAATTGCTTAACTTGTACTGGTACACGGCGAGTTCTATTGTAACGGCTGGAACGGCGCAGCGCCGTCCTGGCCGGCCCGGCCCATGCCCGGCCGAACCCCACATAAATAACCGGAGCCTTCCATGAAGCACCACGATCAAGTCGCCGACGCCTTCGGCTCGACCGCCGCCGCGTATTTGACGAGTCAGACGCATGCCACCGGCGCCGATCTGCAGACGCTGGCCGAGTCGATCGCCGCGACACCGGACGCGAAGGTGCTCGACATGGGCTGCGGTGCAGGTCACGCGAGTTTCGCTGTGGCGCCGCACGCAAAAGAAGTGGTCGCGTACGACATCGCGCCACAAATGCTGGCGACGGTCGTTGGCGCAGTGAAAGACCGGGGCCTCGCCAACATCCGCACGCAACAGGGCGCCGCCGAAACGCTGCCGTTCGACGATCATTCGTTCGACTGGATCATTAGCCGGATGAGCGCGCATCACTGGCACGACGTGCCGCTCGCGCTGGCCGAAGTGCGGCGCGTGTTGAAGCCTGGCGGCACGGTGCTGTTCATTGATATCGCCGGCGCCGATCATCCGCTGCTCGACACGCATATTCAGGCGGTCGAATTGTTGCGTGACGGCTCGCACATCCGCGACTACCGCGCGGACGAATGGATTGCGTTGTTCGAAGCGGCCGGATTCAAGGCATCGATTCGCGAGCGCTGGCGCATCGCGATCGAGTTCAGTTCGTGGGTGGCGCGCATGCGCACGCCGGAACCGCGCGTGGTGGCGATTCGCTCGCTGTGGGGCAACGCGCCCGATGAGGTGCGCCAGTATTTCGACGTGCAGGAAGACGGCTCGTTCAAGCTCGACGCGCTGATGGTCGAGGCGCAATGAGTTGACGCGGTGAGTTGCAACGCGTGAGCAAAGTGCGACTCAGCGGCGAACAATGCACAAGATCCCGAGTGGCGTTTCGGGGCAACGGTGCCGGGTTCGGTATTCGGCGCCAGAAAAACCGAAGCCGGGCACGGTCAACGGACCCATGCCCGGCTTCTTTTTTTCGTCAATCTCAGCCGGACGCGGGTTAGTTCACCCTGTCCGGTTGAGACGCGAAACCAACTGCAAGTGCTGGCTTAGCCCGTATTACGCAGCCCCGCCGCAATCCCGTTGATGCTCAAATGAATCCCGCGCCGCACGCGCGCGTTGGTATCGCCGGTGCGGTGACGCTTGAGCAACTCGACCTGCAAGTGATTCAACGGATCGAGATACGGGAAGCGGTTCTTGATCGAACGCGCGAGCAGCGGATTTTCCGCGAGCCGTTCGCTCTTACCGGTGATCTCCGACAACACCTTCGACGTCCGCTCCCATTCCGCGACGATCCGCTCGAACACATGCTTGCGCAGCTTCTTGTCCGACACGAGCTGTGCGTAGCGCGAGGCCACCGCGAGGTCGGTCTTCGCCAGCACCATGTCCATGTTGGAGAGCAGGTTCGAGAAGAACGGCCACGTCTTGTGCATTTTCTTGAGTAGCGCAAGACGGCGGGTGCGCTCGGCATCGCTCGGTGCACTGTCCAGATGCGCGGCCACCGCGCTGCCGAAACCGTACCAGCCGGTCAGCAGCAAACGGCATTGACCCCAGGAAAAGCCCCACGGAATCGCGCGCAGATCTTCGATCTTGCGTTGCTTCGGGTCCTGCAATTTGCGCGAAGCCGGACGGCTGCCGATGTTCAACTCGGCGATCTCCGAGATCGGCGTCGACTCGAAGAAATACTCCTTGAAGCCCGGCGTTTCGTAGACCAGCGCACGATACGACGCCATCGCCGCGTCGGACAATTGCTGCATCGTTTCTTCGAAGACGGGCAGTTCCGCGGGCGCATTGCCGTGCGGCAACAACGACGCTTCGAGCGTCGCGGCCACCACCGTTTCCAGGTTGCGCCGGCCGATTTCCGGATTGCCGAACTTGCTCGCGATCACTTCGCCTTGCTCGGTCAAACGGATCTGCCCGTCGACGGTGCCCGGCGGCTGCGACAGAATCGCCTGATAGGTCGGACCACCGCCACGGCCTACCGTGCCTCCGCGTCCGTGGAACAGACGCAGGGTCACGCCGCGTTCATTGAACAGCGACACCAGCGCAAGCTCGGCGCGGTACAGCTCCCAGTTCGACGTCAGGAAACCGCCGTCCTTGTTGCTGTCCGAATAGCCGAGCATCACTTCCTGCTCGTTGCCCTGATGTTCGATCAGTGCATCGACGCCCGGCAGCGCGATCAGATCACGCATGATGTGCGGTGCGTTGCGCAAGTCGGGGATCGTTTCGAATAGCGGGATCACCATCAGCCCCGCTCGCGCCGGATCGTGCGCGTCACCCAGACGGCCGTGCAGCAGGCCGGTTTCCTTCTGCAGCAACATCACTTCGACCAGATCGCTGACGGTCTCCGTGTGCGAAATGATGTAGTTGCGCACCGCGCGCGCGCCGAACTTCTCGCGTGTGACGCGGGCCTCTTCGAGCACGCCGAGTTCGCTCTTCACGAGATCGGAGTACTCGCCGTACGGCAGACGCAACGCGCGCGGCTGCGCCAGTTCGGCCAGCAGCACGGTGAGCTTGTCTTCTTCAGAGAGCGCCGCGTAGTTTTCTTCGACGCCCGCGCGTTTCAGCAGCTCGGCGATCACCGCTTCATGGATGTCGGAGCTTTGCCGCAAGTCGATGCTCGCGAGATGGAAGCCGAACACTTCGGCGGCGCGCGCGAGCGGCGACAGGCGCGGGGCCGCGAGCGGCGCGCCATGATGCTCGGCGAGCGAATCGATCAGCACGTGCAGGTCGCGCACGAATTCGGCGGAGTCGTCGTACGGTTTGGCGCGCACCGGCGCCACGCCGCGGCCCGCGCTGCGCACCGGCACGCTGCCTTCACCGAGACGCACGCGCGCACTTGCCGCGAGCCGCGTGTACATGCCGATCAAGGCGCGGCGATACGGTTCGTCGGTACGGTGCGGCGACTGGTCGGGCGAGACGGCCGCGAGTTCTTTCAACGCGTCGCTTGCACCGGCCAGCAGGTTTGACACCGACAACTCGGCGCCCAACTTGTGTACCTGCTCCATATAGTGTTCGAAGATCACAGCGGCCTGGCGGCTGATCGCGTGTTCGAGCGTTTCGGCCGTGACGTTCGGATTGCCGTCCCGATCGCCGCCGATCCAACTGCCCATCTGGAAGAACGGCGGCAGACGCGCGTCGATGCCGTGCTCGATGAGCGCTTCTTCGATATCGGCGTAGAGCGCCGGAATTTCTTCGAGAAAGGTGGCTCGATAGTACGACAGCGCATTTTCGATTTCGTCGGCCACGGAGAGGCGCGAATCGCGCAGCATGCGCGTTTGCCACAGCGACGTGACGCTGGCACGCAGCATCGCTTCGTTGTGCGCGCGTTCGCGCTTGGTCAGCTGCTGATCGCGTTCGGCGAGGAGGCGCGCGACGTCGTGCTGCGCGTCGAGAATGCTCTTGCGCTGCACCTCTGTCGGGTGAGCGGTCAGGACCGGCACGATCAGCGCGTCGTTGAAGAACTGTTGCAGCACCGGCGTCGCGGCGGCGCCCGCTTCGACGAGCCGTTCGAGCGCATGCGCCATGGTGCCCGGTTGCGAGGTCGAGCCGGCCAGCGCGTGAATCCGGTGACGGCGATTGCGGTGGCGGTCTTCGGCGATGTTCGCAAGATGCGAGAAATAGCTGAACGCGCGCACCACGCTGACCGTTTGCTCGGGGCTCAGCGAACGCAGTTTCTTGTCGAGCGTTTGTGCCGCAGCACTGTCGTCCTCGCGGCGAAAACGCACGGCGGTCTGGCGGATCGTCTCCACCACATCGAACACCGCGTCGCCTTCCTGTTCGCGCAGTACGTCGCCGAGCAGGCGGCCCAGATACCGGATGTCCTGAAACAGCGGATGGTCCTTGTCCTCACGCGTGCGGCCGCTGCCTTTCGAGGCGGGCACGATCGCATCCTGCGAAACGGCTTGCAGCTTGGGCGCTTTGGCGGCTTGCGACGCGGCTTCGCTCGCGATGACCTTGATCTTCGGGGACTTGGCTTTGGCCGGTTTCAGCGCCTGGGCGGCGTTCGCGGCTTGCACTGCCTTATCCGTCTTGGCAGCCTTCACCGCCTTGGCGGGCGCGGAGGCTTTGGTGGACTTGGCGGCTTTGGCGACGTTAGCGGGCTGGGTTGCCTTGGCAGCTTTGCCGGCGCGTTTGGCCGGCATGGACTGGGCAGCCGTTGCGGCGGCAGAAGCGGTAGGCGCGGCGGTGTCGGCCGCTTGAGCGTTGGGCGATGCAGTGTTGCGGCGGGCAGGGCGCGCCGATCCGGAAGACGTCACGATGGGTTTCCTCAGGGAAGCCAGGGTCTGTTGAGTGATGAACTGCTACTGCGGAACTGCACGATGAGTTGCAACGTGAACTGCACGGAACCAGCACAAAGCGGTATGAGCCAATGGCACTACGCCGGAGAGGGTGGCCACGCGCGCATTTGCACAAAACGCACGAGGTGCATGACATGCCTTGCATGCCCGATAGGCACGCGAGGCACGTTGCGCCGCATTGCATCATCCCGCATGCCGCGCCCCGGTGCGCGAACGACCGTGCTTGAACAGGCTGGGATGGGGCAGGCGCGCGCTGCGCGAGGCCCGTCTCCTCCATCGATACCGCGTCAGCACGGCGCTCCGCTGTGCCTTGAGACACGGGGTCGCGTGCTAACATTGATTGTTATTACATCCCGTCATTCGATCAGCAAGCTAATGAACACCGAGACGTTTTTTGCGCCACCCCACACGCTTGTGATTGCGTCGCGAGAAAGCCGCCTAGCCATGTGGCAGGCGGAGCATGTGCAATGTGCGCTGCACAAATTATATCCATCTTGTGACGTAAAAATCCTCGGAATGACAACACGTGGCGATCAGATTCTCGATCGCACTTTGTCGAAGGTTGGTGGTAAGGGGCTCTTCGTCAAGGAACTGGAAGCCGCGCTGGCCGACGGCCGCGCCGATCTGGCCGTGCACTCGCTCAAAGACGTGCCGATGGAATTGCCCGCAGGCTTTGCGCTCTCCACCATCATGGAGCGCGAAGATCCGCGCGACGCGCTGGTATCCAACGATTACGATTCGCTTGCCGCGCTGCCGGCCGGCGCCGTGGTCGGCACCTCCAGCCTGCGCCGCGAGGCCATGCTGCGCATGCGTTACCCGCACCTCGTGGTGCGGCCGCTGCGCGGCAATCTGGACACGCGCCTGTCGAAACTCGATCGCGGCGACTACGCGGCGATCATTCTGGCGGCTGCCGGTTTGAAGCGTTTGGGTCTCGGCGAGCGCATCCGCGCGCTGCTCGATCCCGAAGACAGTTTGCCCGCAGCCGGTCAGGGCGCGCTCGGCATCGAGATTCGCGCCGATCGAGCGGACCTCGCGGCATGGCTCGCGCCGCTGCATCACGAACATACAGCAGCAGCCGTGGAAGCGGAGCGGATGGTTTCGCGCGCCCTCGGCGGCAGTTGCGAAGTGCCGCTCGCGGCCTATGCACACTGGCACGACGGTGCGCTGCACCTGCGCGGCATCGTCGCCACGCCCGACGGCCAACGTGTCTTGAGTGCGCAGGCATCGGCGCCGGCGCCCACCGTCGAACGTGCTATTGCGCTTGGCCAGGAAGTGGCGAGCGCGCTCGAACAGCAAGGCGCGATGGAAATCGTCCGCGCGCTGAGCACGGCCAGCGGTCCCGCCGCAGGTTCGGGTGACAGCGCGGTGACCGGCGAGTGATGGCGGCCGATATCCCGGGCAACACATCCGCATCCGTCGGCAAGGCGGCGTTCACGGTCGTGATTACGCGACCGGCCGGTCAGCCGAACGAATTGATCGCGCAACTCGCCGCGGCGGGCATTGCCGTGCTCGATTTTCCGCTGATCGACATCGCGCCTGTTACCGACGATTCACCGTTGCGCGCGGCGCTGGCTGCGCTGGAACGCTATGCACTGGTGGTGTTCGTCTCGCCCAATGCGATCGATCACGCGTTTGCCAGGAGCGATGCGATCTGGCCGCACGCGCTGCCGATCGGCGTAGTCGGGCCGGGCAGTGTGCAGGCGCTGGCCCGCCACGGTGTCACGGCGCCGGCGTACAACGTCATCAGCCCGCCGTCCGTAGCCGACGACGATACGGCACGCTTCGATTCCGAAGGTTTGTTCGCGGCGATCGATACCGCGCTCGGCGCGAACACGCTCGAAGGCAAGCGCGTACTGATCGTGCGCGGCGACGGCGGCCGCGAATGGCTCGCCGATCGCTTGCGCGAGGCGGGTGCCGAAGTCGAAACGGTCGCGGCTTATCGCCGCCTCGTGCCGGAACCGTCAATCGGGGGCTGGGCGCGCGTGCACACGCTGCTTGCCGGCGAGCCGCACGCCTGGTTGCTCACCAGTTCGGAAGGCGTGCGCAATCTGCACGAGCTCGCGCAAGAGCATCTGACCGCCGGCGAAATCGCGCAACTGAAGCACGCCAACCTGGTCACGCCGCATCCCCGTATCGCGCAGACCGCGCGGGCATTGGGTTTTGATAGCATTACGGTGTCCGGCGCGGGCGATGATCGCATTGCCCGCGCCTTGCTTGCCGCCGTGCCGACCGTAGTTCAACCGGTACCGACTAACCCGGCTCATTCACCGGCTAAATCACGCATGACTGAAACGAACGCATCCACGAACGCCTCACCCCAGCCGGCCGCAACCACTGCGTTACCGCCGAATCCACCCTTCACGCCCTACGAAGCGCAAAAGCGCCGCAGCGCGAGCGGACCGCTGCTGTGGTTTGTCGTGGTGATCATCGCTTGTGCGGCGGGCGTGGGCGGCTATGCGCTCAATCGCAAGGTGGAACGCGCCGAGCAGCAACTCGCGCAACGCCAGCAAGCCAACGACGCGCAGACCAACGAGTTGCGCGTCAAGACCGATCAGGCGCTGGCCACGGTTCATCAATCGGACGCGCAGGTCGCGCAACTCGAAGGCAAACTCGCTGACGCGCAAACCGCGCAGCAGGCGCTGCAGCAGCAATACACCGATCTCGCGCGCAATCGCGACGACTGGACGATGGCTGAAGTCGGCCAGATGCTCTCGGCCGCGAGCCAGCAGTTGCAGCTCACCGGCAACACGCAACTGGCGCTGTTCGCGCTGCAAAGCGCGGACACGCGTCTCGCCGCATCCGATAACCCGCAGGCCGTGACCGTGCGCAAGGCGATCGCGCAAGACATCGACAAGCTGAAGGCCGCGCCGTCCACGGATCTGACGGGGATGGCGATCAAGCTCGACAACGCGATCGACCAGGTCGACGGCCTGCCGCTCTCCGGCGAGGCGCCGATTGCGCACGCCACGCCAAAGGCCGCCACCTGGGCCGACACGGCGAAGGTGGCCGCGGCCACCGGCGAGCCGCGCTGGAAAGTGTGGTGGCGCGAAGTCACAACCGGCATTGGCCAGCAGCTCACCAGCCTCGTGCAGGTGCGCCGCATCGACAACGCCGACGCGATGCTCGTCACGCCCGATCAAGGCTACTTCGTGCGCGAGAATCTGAAGCTGCGTTTGCTGTCGGCGCGGCTCGCGCTGCTGTCGCGCAACCAGACCACGCTGAAGTCCGATCTGCAGGCGGCGCAGGCGGCGCTCACGCGCTACTTCGACGACACGTCGAAGAAGACACAGACCGTGATCGATCTGGTCAAGCAGGTGGATGCGGGCTCGGCCGCAGTTGAACTGCCGAATCTGAACACCAGCCTGCAGGCCGTCAATCAATACCGGAGCCGAGGTTAATCATGGCAATCCGGGGACTTCTATGGCTCGCGCTGTTGTTCGCCATCGCGGTGGTGCTGGCGGTGGTCGGACGCTTCGACATGGGGCAGGTGCTGCTGATCTATCCGCCGTACCGCGTCGACATTTCGCTGAATCTGTTCGTGGTCGGGCTGGTGGTGCTGTTCATCCTGATCTACGCGTTGCTGCGCATCGTGCGTAATATCTGGCGCATGCCGCAGCGTGTGGCTGCCTATCGCGCCCGCTCGCGTGTCGCGAAAGCGCATGCTGCATTGCGTGACGCGATCGGCAATCTGTACGCCGGGCGTTTCTCGCGCGCTGAAAAAGCCGCGAAAGATTCGCTCACGAATGGCGACAACAAGGGCGCGGCCGGTCTGATCGCGGCCACCGCGGCGCACCGCATGCATGAATATGCGCGGCGCGACGAATGGCTCGCCCAGATCGACGAAGCCGACTGGCAGGACGCACGCCTGATGGCCACCGCCGACATGCGTGCCGATGGCCGCGACGCGGATGGCGCACTCGCCGCGCTGACTGAAATGCAGTCGCAGGGCGCACGGCGGATTCACGCGCAGCAGATCACGTTGCGCGCGCAACAGCAATTGAAGAACTGGGGCGAAGTGCTCAAGCTCGTCAAGACGCTGGAAAAACGCGAAGCGATTCATCCGGCCGTGGCGGTGCGTTTGCGTCAGCTCGCGGCGGAAAACCTGTTGCGCGACCGGCGTCATAACGCCGATGCGCTGCTGGAGTTGTGGAATTCGCTGTCGGCCACTGAACGTCATTCACCGCGTCTCGCTGATCTTGCGGCCGAACTGCTGGTCGCGCTGAATCGTCCGCAGGAAGCGCGCAAGATCGTCGAAGAGGCGCTGGCGCAGAACTGGGACGCGCGTCTGCTACGCCGTTATCCGGACACGACCGGAGGCGATGCATTGCCGTTGATCCAGAAAGCCGAAGGATGGCAGAAGGATCGCCCGGAAGATGCCGATCTGATGTTTGCGTTGGGCCGCTTGTGCCTGCATCAGCAGTTGTGGGGCAAGGCGCAATCGTTCCTCGAGCGCGCGCTGAAACTCGCCGACAACGAGACGCTGAAGATTCGTTCGCATCGCGCGTTGGCGCGTTTGCATGAACAGATCGGCGATTCCGCTAAGGCGAGCGAGCATTATCGCGAGAGTGCGTTGGCGATGAATATCGTTTGATGCTTTGATCGAGTACTGCAGTAGATGGGAAAAAGCCCCCGGGGTCGTAAGACGCCGGGGGCTTTTTCGTCACTTATTGACCATCTTCGCCGGCACACTGACCGCCAGCAAACCGCCGAGGATCATAAACGCCGCCAGCATATACATGCCGGAGTCGTTCGCGGCCGTCGCCTGCTTCAGCCAGCCGACCACGTACGGGCTGAGAAAGCCCGCGAGGTTGCCGATCGAATTGATCATCGCGATACCGGCAGCCGCGCCCGTGCCGGCGAGGATCGCCGTCGGCAAACTCCAGAACAGCGGCAGCGTGGTCAGGATGCCCATGGTCGCGAGCGTGAGCGAGGCCATGGCCAGCACGGTGTTGTGGGCCCACACCACGGAGAGCACGAGGCCAATCGCCCCTGCGAATGCCGGCAACGCGATATGCCAGCGCCGCTCGCGCTTGCGGTCCGCGCTGCGCGATACGAACACCATCGCGACTACCGCTGCCGCAAACGGAATCGCGGACAGCAAGCCGATCATGAACGAGTCTGTCACGCCAGTCGCCTTGATGATGGTCGGCAACCAGAAGCTCACGCCATACAGGCCCATCACGAACGAGAAGTACGTGAGGCTAAACATCAGCACGCGTCCGCTCCTGAGCACCTGGCGAATCGGCATGTCGTGCTTCGTGGCTTCTTCAGCTGACACCTGGCGCTCGAGCAATTCCTTCTCTTCGTTGGTGAGCCACTTGGCCTTCGAAATGCGGTCGTCGAGCATCAGAAACACCATGATCCCGACGATCACCGAAGGAATCCCTTCGAGCAGAAACAGCCACTGCCAGCCATGCCAGCCGTTCATGCCGTTGAAACTCTTCAGGATATAGCCCGAGACCGGGCCGCCGATCACGCCAGACAACGCGATTGCCGTCATGAACAAGGTGGTCATGCGGCCGCGACGGTGCGACGGATACCAGTACGTGAGGTACAGAATGATGCCGGGGAAGAAACCCGCTTCGGCGAGACCGAGCAGGAAGCGCATCACATAGAACATGGTCGGCGTGGTGACGAACATGGTCAGCATCGAGATCACGCCCCACGACACCATGATCCGTGCGATCCACACCCGTGCACCCACTTTATGCAGGATCACGTTGCTCGGCACTTCGAAGATGAAATAACCGAGGAAGAAAATCCCCGCACCGAAGCCGTAGACCGCGTCGCTCAGGCCGAGATCGGTGGTCATTTGCAGCTTGGCGAAGCCGACGTTGACGCGGTCGAGATACGCGACCACGTAACAGAGCATCAGGAACGGCGCGAGCCGCCAGGTGACCTTGCGGTAGGTCGCCTCTTCGAACGTGGAAGGTGGCGCCCCCGCGCCGGGATGGTGGAGCGGATCTGCGGGACTAGCCATGGTGTCTCCTTTTTTCTTGTGGAAATGAGGTGCCGCCGTCGATCGCGATTCTAGCCGTGCTGGATGGTTTGGTTTGCATGGCGTTTACACGCAGCGGCCGCCGTCCACTTCGAGGCATATGCCCGTGATGAACTCGGCCTCGTCCGAGGCGAGATACAGCGCCGCGTTGGCGATATCCTGTGGCGTCGAGAAGCGCCCGAGCGGAATGCCGGCCAGAAAGCGCTTGCGATTCTCCGGCGTATCTTCGACACCCATGAACTCCGACAGCAGCGCCGTCTCGCCCATGACCGGGTTCACACAGTTCACGCGAATACGGTTCGGACCCAGTTCAACGGCGAGCGATTTGCTCGCGATGATCACCGCAGCTTTGCTGCCGTTGTACCAGACGAGGCCCGGCCGCGGCCGCACACCGGCCGTCGACGCGATATTGATGAAGCTCCCGCCGCCTTGCTCGCGAAAGTACGGCACGAATTCCTGCACGCTCCAGTAGAGGCTTTTGACGTTCACTGCATAGACGCGGTCGAACTCGGCTTCCGTCACTTCGAGCACCGGCTTGTTGCGATGCGTCGTGCCGGCATTGTTGACGACGATCTGCACGCTGCCGAAGTCTTCGAGCGCGGCCTCGCGCAGTTTCCGCCAGTCCTCGCGTTGCGCGACGTTACCGGCCACCGCGATCGCCTTGCCGCCGGCAAGAGCGATTTCGCTCGCCACACGTTCGGCCGCTGGACCGTTCAGATCGTTGACCACCACGTTCGCGCCTTCGCGCGCGTAGATCTTTGCGATGCCTTCGCCGAAACCCGAGCCGCCACCCGTGACGATGGCCGTTTTACCTGTCAACCGCATGATGTCTCCGTTGTTTGTTGTGGATGGTGATGCGTTTGCTTCTGTTTGCTTCTGCTCTCTGCGAATGCGAGTGCCTGACTAACCGTGACGAATGGCGATGGTCTTCAACACGGTGAAGCCATACAGCGCTTCGAAACCCTTTTCACGTCCATGGCCTGAATGCTTCACGCCGCCGAACGGCAATTCGACGCCGCCGCCCGCGCCATAGTTGTTGATGAACACCTGGCCGGAGCGCAGGCGCCGTGCGAGGCGCATCTGGCGGGCACCGTCGCGCGTCCAGATACCCGCGACGAGACCATACTGTGTGCCGTTGGCGAGCGAGAGCGCTTCGTCTTCGTCGGTGAACGACATGGCGGCGAGGACCGGGCCGAACACTTCGTCGCGCGCGAGACGGTGGCTCGCGGGCACGTCGCGCAGCAGCGTGGGTGCTTGATAGAAGCCGCTTTCCGGCGCCTCGGGGATCACTTCACCGTGGGCTGCCATCGGGATGCCGTCGTGTTGGGCGTCGGAGAGAAAGTCCCACACGCGTTGTTGCTGCTTCGCGTTGATCAGCGGGCCGCAGTCGAGATCGGCATGCGACGGGCCGACCCGCAGCGCGTGGAACGCGCCGCTCAGCCGGTCGAGCAGCGGCTCGTAAATTGCCCGTTCGATCAATACGCGGCTACCCGCCGAGCAGGTTTGCCCGGCGTTCTGCACGATCGCCGATACCAGCACCGGCAGCGCTGCGTCGAGATCCGCATCGGCGAACACGATTTGCGGCGATTTGCCGCCCAGTTCCAGCGTGACCGGCACGTGGTTCTCCGCGGCCATCTGCGTCACGAGCTTGCCAGTTTCGGGCGAGCCGGTGAAGGAGATGTGATCAATGCCGGGATGACGCGCGAGGGCCGCGCCTGCTTCATGCCCAAAGCCCGTGACGATATTCAGCGCGCCCGCCGGCAAACCGGCCTCGGCTGCCAGTTCGGCAACGCGCAACACCGACAGGCACGCGTCTTCCGCCGGCTTGACGACGCACGCATTGCCGGTGGCGAGCGCCGCGCCGACGCTGCGGCCGAAGATTTGCATCGGGTAGTTCCACGGCACGATATGGCCGGTCACGCCGTGCGGCTCGCGGATCGTCAGCACCGTGTAGCCGGCCTGATAGGGGAGCGTTTCGCCGTGCAGTTTGTCCGCCGCACCGGCGTAAAACTCGAAATAGCGGGCCAGCGCGGCCGAATCGGCGCGCGCCTGTTTGAGCGGCTTGCCGGTGTCACGGGCTTCGAGTTGGGCGAGTTCTTCCTGGTGGTCGGCGACCAGCATCGACAGCCGGTACAGCACGCGGCCGCGTTCGGCGGCGCTCGCCTCGCCCCAGGCGCCTTCGAAGGCGCGGCGGGCAGCGTTGACGGCGGTGTCGATATCCGCCGCGGTGCCGCGGGCAAGCCGGGTGAACGGCTGGCCATCCGAGGGATCGAGCACGGTGATCGTCTCGCCGCCTGATGCGGCGGACCATTCACCGCCGATGAAATGCCTGGCTTCTTCCATGCATGCTCCTTGAGGTGTCGCGCGGCCGGGGTTTAGGCCGACGTCCAGCCCGAGATTCGAGCCGAGATTCAGACGCGCGGTATTCACAAACGAGAGGCACAATCGAGAGACGCCTGACGATTATCGCGCCGATCCAACCAGAGGTGCCATCGGCCGATTGGCTATAATGGCGTATTCCGCACTGTCCGGCCGTAGCGCCGCTTGTCCTGGCGAGTTTCATGCTTCACGCCGCTCGAGCCCGCGCGCCGCACGCCGTGTTCCGAATTCCATCTGATCAGAGAGCGCTCATGAGCTTCAATCACGTCCCCGCAGGCAAAGACCTTCCGCAAGATTTCAACGTCATCATCGAAATCCCGGCGCAGAGCGATCCGGTGAAGTACGAAGCTGACAAGGAAACGGGCCTGCTCCACGTTGACCGTTTTATCAGCACCGGCATGCGCTATCCGGCGAATTACGGCTACATTCCGCAAACGCTGTCGGGCGACGGCGACCCGGTCGACGTGCTGGTCATCACGCCGTTCCCGCTGCTGGCTGGCTCGGTGGTTCGCGCCCGCGCACTCGGCATGCTGCAAATGACCGACGAATCGGGCGTCGACGCCAAGCTGGTCGCCGTCGCGCACGACAAGGTCTGCCCGATGACCGCTGATCTCAAGTCGATCGACGACGTTCCGGCATACCTGAAAGACCAGATCAAGCACTTCTTCGAGCAATACAAGGCGCTGGAAAAGGGCAAGTGGGTGAAGGTCGAAGGCTGGGCCGGCATCGAAGCCGCTCACAAGGAAATCACCGAAGGCGTCGCGAACTACAAGAAGTAAGCTGCGTTACACCGGTGGTTGATGAAAAAACCGCGTGAGCCTGCAAGGGCCACGCGGTTTTTTCATAGGCGGCGTTTTCAGGGATCCCACTCTGTGTTCAATACACATTTGCCACCCGGCCGCCCGCCCGCTTGGCTTGCCCGCCGGCCGTTCCAGCGCATAGCCACAGCGCATCGACCGGATGAACCGAATGCATTTTTATATATAAGTGTTAACCCTTATCATTCGACGGCCGCAGCAGGTTTCCTGCCGCCGGCGTATTAATGCGCTGATACAGCGCCAATGCGCGTTTTTGGGAACCCACCGTCCGGATGCTGAATCGCAAGTCCAACCCTTCATCGCCGCGCTGGTCGAGCCGCCTGTACGCGAGCCTGTATGCGCTCGTCACCGCGATCTACCGCGGACGGCCGGTATGGATGGTGTCGTTTTCGACGAGCGAAGCCAACCTGTCGGAAGGGTTGAGAGCCGCCTGTGCGTCCACCGCCATGCTGGTGCTGGGCAATCTGCTGCACGAGCCGGCCTTCGCATGGGCCGCGATCGGCGCTTTCTGGACCTGTCTGGCCGACGCGGCCGGCTCGAATCGCGCGCGCTTCGCCTCGATGATGGGCTTTGCGCTTCTGTCGACTGTGTGCGGGGGCGTGACCGCCTTCGCGTCAGGCGAGGGGACGGTGTTCGCGGCGCTCGCCATGCTGGCATTCACGACGCTCGGCGCGTTCGGCAGGATCTGGGGTGCCGCGACCTCGCAGGTGACGATCCTCGCGGCGACCGCTTGCGTCGTGATGGTCGACCGGCCAATGCGCGACCTGCGGGAAGGCATGGCGTTTCTTGGCATCTACCTGGCTGGGTGCCTGTTTGCCGTTGTGCTGAGCCTGACCGTCTGGCGCATTCATCCGTTCGGCACGAGCCGCGCTTCGCTGCGTGCGGTGTATCTGCGTCTGGCTGACATCGCATTCGACAGCGCGCGCCTGCTCGAGCAGCGCTCGGCCCCTCGCCAGTGGGCCACGCATGCCGCGAAATTTCGCGCCGATGCGCGGGCAACGCTTGAGCGCTCGCGCAAGGCGCTGGCGAACGTGCCTGACTCGAGAACGGCAGGCCGGGAAACCTACGACAATCTCCTCGCCCTGTTGACCGAAAGTGAAGCGCTCTTTGCGTATCTGATAGCGGTCACCGGCGCGTGTGAAAAAAACCCGGAAGACGCACGCCGCGCCAGACGCGCGGTGCGGCTCCTGACCGGGATGGGCGAGGTTCTGCGAAGAATCGGCGCGGCCACCAACGACGCGCAATGGAACCGTCTCGCTGGCCTGCAGCTCCGTTTGCGGCGCCTCGCGAGACGACTCGAATCCGCGCTGATGGAACCCGTGACGCTCAAGTCCGACTTCGAACTGGTCGACTTCGCGCCGACGTCTGCACAGCCGCTGGGGTGGTCGGACAGTGCTACCAGGCTGCTGACGCGGACGTGGTCGACCCTCAAGGCGAACCTTTCGGGTCAGTCGGTCGGCTTGCGCCACGCCGCCCGTGTGGGCGTCACGACGACGGCGGGCTTTCTGGTCATACGGGCACTCGGGCTTCCCTTTGGCTACTGGGCAACCATGGCGACGTTGCTGATCCTGCAGCCGTCCATCGCCGCGACGTGGCCACGGAGTATCGAGCGTGCGGCCGGGAGCATCGTCGGGGGCGTGCTGGCGGCCGCGATCGGCTATGCGATCCATTCGCCGCTCGGTATTTCATTGGCGGTGTTTCCGCTGGTGGTGGCAACCATGGCGCTGCGTCCCGTCAGCTACAGCCTGTTCGTTCTGTTCCTGACACCAACCTTTGTACTCGTGGCTGACTTCGCGACGCCAGGCGCCAGCGAATTCGCCTACGCGCTGACGCGGCTCGGCAACAATGTGCTCGGCTGTGTATTGGCGCTGCTGGCAACGTTCTATCTGTGGCCGACGCGGGAGAAAGTCGACTATCGCGCCTATCTGAACGAGGCGGTGCGGGCCAATCTCGGGTATCTGAGGGCGGCACTGGAGTCGCCGGACCGAAGCGAGAAGGACATGGAACGCTTGCGCCGGGCCGCTGGATTGGGCAGCAATAACGCCGAGGAGGCAATCGGCCGGATTCGACTCGAAAAGCTCGAGGACTCGATGGTTGACACGGTGACCCTGACGGTCCTGAGCGTGTTGCGAAAAATGGCGGGCACCGCGACCCAACTGCGCTTGAGTACGAACCGGCACAGTACGCACGATGAACTCGGCGCGTGGATTGCCACCACGAGTGCCGATATAGAGGCTGCATTGAATCGAACCTTGCGGCCGGTACGGCGCGATCTGCCTGCGCGAGACAGGCTCTCGTCACTGGAGGCTGACGCTGTGGGGGAAATCGCGCTGATGCATCGGCTGTTGACTGAGCGCATGCGCGAGGCGAGAGGGTAGGTGGAGCGGATCTATGTATCCATCTCGTCTGCGGCAATGGATTCCGATTCGGGCTCGGGCGGCGGCAACACCGATTCAAGCGTGCGCAACCCCGCAGCCAGCACTCGTTTCTCGGCAGGCGGCAGCCGCTTGACCCAATACTCCGCACGCGACGCACTCGAACGGTCCGCCAACTCAAACGACGCGAGCACCTGCACCGGCTTGCGCGAACGCGTATAGCGCGCGCCTTCACCGCTCACATGTTTGTCGAAACGCGCCTGCACATCGATGGCAATGCCGGTATAGACGCTGCCGTCCGAGCATTCGAGCAGATATAGAAACCACGCCATGGGTGCGCTTCAGCCTTTGAACGGATTGTGTTCGCGCAGCTCGTCCACATACGCGTGGATGCTGTTCTTTTCGTTATCGAGGAAGTGGCCGACCGCATCGGCGAAGGCCGGATGCGCGAGCCAATGTGCCGAGCGCGTGACAGTCGGCAGAAACCCGCGCGCCATCTTGTGCTCGCCCTGCGCGCCGCCTTCGAACGCACTGAGCTTCTCCTCGATGCAGAATTCGAGCGGCTGGTAGTACGCCGTTTCGAAGTGCAGGCAGGGCACATGTTCGAGCGCGCCCCAGTAGCGGCCGTACAAGGTGCCGCCGGTTTTCTCATCGCGTTGATACACCACGAGCGAGCTGGCGATCGGCTTGCCTTCGTATTCGGCGATCACCAGCAGCAGATTTTCCGGCATCGATGCGCCGATCATCCGGAAGAAATCGAGGTTCAGATACGGGCTCGAAAAGTGCTCGCGGTAGGTTTGCCGATAGCACTTGTTGAAGAAACGCCAGTCGGCGTCCTGGATATCTTCGCCGCGAATCCGGCGCATCGTCACGCCGGCTTCCTGCACCTTGCGGCGCTCGGCGCGGATGTTTTTGCGCTTCTTCTGTTCGAGCGTGGAGAGGAAATCGTCGAAGTCGCGATAGCCGTCGTTCAACCAGTGGAACTGCACGCCTTCGCGCAGCATCATGCCCATGTCGGTCAGCGCGTGCGCCTCCGTTTCGGTCGGAAACAGCACGTGCAGCGACGACACGTCGGCTTGCTCGGCGAACGCCATCAGCGTGGCCGCCAGATGCCTGAGTGCATGCGTATCCGCCGACAGCAGCCGGTTGCCTTGCACCGGTGTGAAGGGCACCGCGCACAGCAGCTTCGGGTAGTACGGCAGACCGTTGCGTTTGTACGCATCGGCCCACGCCCAATCGAAGACATACTCGCCGTACGAGTGTCCCTTCAGATACACGGGCGCGGCCGCCACGAGCTTGTCGGTGCGCGGGTCGGTCAGCGTGACGAATTGCGGCGCCCAGCCGGTATCGGCGACCGCACATTGGGTCGCGGAGAGCGCGCTCAAAAACTCATGCCGTAGAAACGGCGTGGGCTGCGTTTGCTGCGCGAGGAGGGCATTCCATTCCGCGGCGTCCACCTCGGAGGGCGACGTCAGAATGCCCGTGCGATAATCAAAGCGTTCCTGGTTCAATCTGTGTGACTGTTCCCAATGAGCGACGCGTAGCGTGGTGCGATGCGTCGTTCGTTTATCCGATTTGTCCGTTCCGTCGAGCTTAACCCGCCGCGGTACTCGCAAGCCGCCTGGCTTGCCTGTCGATCCTGCCATGAAGACCCGAATCGCTCTTGCTCAAATCAATGTCACCGTCGGCGATTTCGCCGGCAATGTCGCGAAGATCGTCGCTGCCGCGCGCGCCGCGCACAACGATGGTGCGAAGCTGCTGATCGCGCCTGAACTCGCGCTCTCCGGCTATCCGCCCGAAGATCTGTTGCTGCGTCCCGCGTTTTACACCGCGAGTGCAGCGGCGCTCGCCGATCTGGCCGCGCAACTGAAGCCCTTCGCCGGCTTGCATGTGATCGTTGGCCATCCGCTGCGTGATTTGACGCAAAGCGCGTTGACGCACAGCGCGGCAAACGGCCATGGTAATGCAAACGCGCCGATCGAGCGTGGCGTCCCGCCGGTCGATACCTTCAACGCGGCCTCGCTGATCGTGGATGGGGAGGTGGTCGGCACCTATCGCAAGCAGGATTTGCCCAATACCGAGGTGTTCGACGAGAAGCGCTACTTCGCCTCCGACCCGCAGCCGTTCGTGTTCGAACTGGACGGCGTGAAGTACGGCGTGGTGATCTGCGAGGACGCGTGGCACGCATCGGCCGCGCAAATGGCGAAGGCCGCGGGCGCGCAAGTGCTGCTGATTCCGAACGGCTCGCCGTATCACCTGAACAAGGAAGCGGTGCGCTTCGACATTCTGCGCGCGCGGATTCGCGAGACCGACCTGCCGATGGTCTACGTGAACATGGTCGGCGCACAGGACGAACTGGTCTTCGACGGTGGCTCGTTCGTACTCGATGAGAACGGCGAGCTGGTCGCGAAGATGGCGCAGTTCGAGGAAGGCAACGCGATTGTCGAGTTCGACGGCGGCAAACCGGTGCCCACGGCGATCGCGCCGGCGCTTTCGCTCGAAGCGCAGGTGTACGCCGCGCTCGTGATGGGCGTGCGCGACTACATCAACAAGAACGGTTTCCCGGGCGCGCTGATCGGCCTGTCGGGTGGCGTGGATTCGGCGCTGGTGCTGGCTGTCGCGTGCGATGCGCTGGGCGCGGACCGCGTGCGCGCGGTGATGATGCCCTCGCGCTATACCGCGGACATTTCAACCACCGACGCCGCCGAGATGGCGCGCCGCGTCGGCGTACGTTACGACGAAATCGCGATCGCGCCGATGTTCGACGCGTTCCGTAGCTCGCTCGCCGAAGAGTTCGCCGGCCGCGCCGAAGACGCCACCGAAGAGAACATTCAGGCCCGCATCCGCGGCACCTTGCTAATGGCGCTGTCGAACAAGTTCGGCTCGATCGTGCTGACCACCGGCAACAAGAGCGAGATGGCGGTAGGCTATTGCACGCTGTACGGCGACATGGCCGGTGGCTTTGCGGTGATCAAGGACATCGCCAAAACGCTGGTCTACAAGCTGTGCCACTACCGCAACCAGGCCACCACGTTCGGCAAGCAGGACGTGATCCCCGAGCGGATTCTGACGCGCGCGCCGTCCGCTGAACTGCGCGAGAATCAGACCGATCAGGACAGCTTGCCGCCGTACGAAGTGCTCGATGCGATCATGCGCATGTACATGGAAGAGGACCGCTCGCTCGCGGAAATCATCTCGGCGGGCTATGCGGCAGAAGACGTGAAACGCGTCACGCGCCTCATCAAGATCAACGAGTACAAACGCCGTCAGGCGCCGATCGGCATTCGCGTCACGCATCGCGCGTTCGGCCGCGACTGGCGTTATCCGATTACGTCGCGCTACACCGAGCCGGTTCAGTGAGAAGCGAACGGCTGCTGCGGACTTACCCCATGGCAGACCAGAAGCGCCCGCCGGATCGCCGCAACGCATCCGGCGCAGCGTAGAATAAAAATCATCCATTTTCCTTTCGAACTTCCAATCACGAGACGAGGTCCGCCATGAAGCGCATCACTGCAGTCATCAAACCGTTCAAACTCGACGAAGTGCGCGAGGCGCTCGCTGAAGTCGGCCTCACAGGGCTAACCGTGACCGAAGTCAAAGGCTTCGGGCGGCAAAAAGGCCACACCGAGCTCTATCGTGGTGCAGAGTATGTGGTCGACTTTCTGCCGAAAGTGAAGATCGAAGTGGTGGTCGCAGACAACCAGTGCGATCAGGTGATCGATGCGATCATCGGCGCGGCGCGTACCGGCAAGATTGGCGACGGCAAGATTTTCGTCGCGGACGTGGAGCGTGTGATCCGGATTCGCACCGGCGAGGAAAACGAAGCGGCGGTTTGAGCGGCCTGACTTCGCAAACTTAAAGCACAGGGTTCAAGCGCCGGTACTGCTTATTGCGTTCCTGGTGTCTTGCACGCACCGCGACGGTGCGCCGGGGGCAGTGGCAAAACCGCGCGCTCAAATAAAAAACGGTGCGATACCCTTTCGGACATCGCACCGATACGCGCCTCTCGCAGCAGCGTGAAAAAGATTCTCTTGAAGAACTTCTGACTACACCCCGAAGGAAGTTCCCTCGGGGAACACCGTTCGATTAGAACGAGTGTTGAATACCTGCATACACGCCCGACTGCTGGTGACCTTGCAGCGGGTTGTCCGTTGCGGTCGACGTGCCGGCGTTGTCAGCATTCAGGCCGAAGTTAGCCGTCTTGCTGTTGCGGTTCGTCGCGAGCTGGATATCCAGCAGCGTGCGCTTGGACAGGTTGTACGAACCGCCGATCGTGTAGATCGTCGCATTGCCCGCGCCATTGTTGCCGTTGACGTGGTACACCGCTGCAATCAGCGCTGCAGCCGGCGTTGCTTGCCACGTCACACCGCCCCATTCGTGATTGAGCGTGGTCGGCTGGCCCGGCAGAACGCCCGTTGCACCTGCCGAACGGACAGCCTGGTAAGCACCCTGAATCTTGAACTGGCCGAGGAACACGTTCACGAGAGCCGAGTATTCGCGCGATGCCGCGAACACGCCGGTGGCGATGTTAGCCGCATTGGCCGGCGTGGCTGCAGTCGGACCATACAGAGAACCGTTGGCCGGGTTGCGGATTTCGTCGTACAGGCCGCGAATCTGGAACAGCGAGCTCGTGTAGGTGACCTGTGCGCCAGCTTCGCGACCTTGCGGGGTCGTGCCGTTGCCGTTCCAGCTCGTTGCGTTCGACAGGGCGTATTGACCGTAGAAGTCAAAGCCTGCGACCTTCGGCGACTGGTACGAAATGTTGTTGCTCGATTGCGGCCAGTTGCGGCCACGCACCAGCGACGCCGACGACCAGTTCGATTGACCGAACGGATCGAAGTCCCATACGCCGTTCGAGATGAAGAGTTCGCGACCCAACAGCAGCGTACCGAATGCGTCATTCGACATACCGACCGTCGCCCAGCGATTGAAGAGACCGCCACCGCCAGGGCCTGCGCCCGTCATGGTGTTGAAGGAGCCTTCCAACTGGAACAGGACCTTGTTGCCGCCACCGATGTCCTCAACGCCCTTCATGCCCCACAGGCTGGTACCCCAGTCGCCGCTTTCTGCCTTGAAACGGTTCGTGCTGCCAGTTGCCTGGCCGTTTGCACCGACGCCTTGCGGAACGCCCGACATATATTCCAAGCCAGCGTCCAGGCGGCCGTACAGCGTCACGCTGCTTTGGGCGTGCGCAACTACACCGGCTGTCATCAGCGCAGCGGCGAGCAAAGCTTTCTTCATCTTCTCCTCCATACCCTGTCAAAAAGTGAAACCCAGTACTGCGAATGGTGTTCGGACGCAAGCGCGCCGAACAGAAATCGGTACCAGGGAGATTAGCGGGTGGATTGGGTCTCCTGTCGTGACGGATAGCCTCAGCGGGCTATTCTTCGCGCCATGCCGATCCCTCGCCGACCGGTTCTCCTCTGTTGCTTTGAAGTGAAACTACTTTTAATGAACTTTGTTTTGCTACTTTGGTTACTAATTTATCAAAAATACCCTTGAGTGGGAGAAGAAATTAGTACCGGTCTCGGCCGGTGTCTCCAAATTGCAATACGAATGTGTGCAAGGAATCGTTGCGATATCCCCAAAAAGGCGGGAAACCCTTATGCCGTAAGGGAATCACGGATTGGGACAAGCAACGTCAAGGATTGCCACTATTGACGCTTCAAATGCGGCAGAGTATGGCGAAAAGAGGGGGGTCGGGCCAGGTTCGGGCCCATTTTCGAGGCCAGAACGGCCGGAATGTGCAGGTGAGCGAAGTAAAAAAGGCGCTCGTAAGCGCCTCGTAATGTTGCTTTGACTACAGCCCAAATAGCGGGCTGACCAACAGTCTTATTTGAGGCTGCCGGAGAGGAACTGCTTGAGCCGCTCGCTCTTCGTGTTCTTGAAGACTTCGTCCGGATGACCTTCTTCTTCGACGCGGCCTTGATGCAGGAACATCACGTGATTCGATACGTTGCGCGCGAACGCCATTTCATGGGTGACGACGATCATCGTGCGGCCTTCTTCGGCGAGCGTCTGCATCACCTTGAGTACTTCGCCGACCAGTTCGGGGTCGAGCGCGGAAGTCGGTTCGTCGAACAGCATCACGTCCGGATGCATGGCCAGTGCGCGCGCGATTGCCACGCGTTGCTGCTGACCGCCCGACAGATGCGACGGGTACTGCTTCTCAAGACGCGGCGCGAGGCCCACTTTCTCCAGATACTGACGTGCGCGCTCTTCGGCTTCCTTGCGCTTCAGACCCAGTACGTTGACCGGTGCTTCGATGATGTTCTCGAGCACGTTCATGTGCGACCACAGGTTGAAGTGCTGGAACACCATCGACAGCTTGGTGCGCACGCGCTGCAACTGCTTGGGATCGGATACGCGCAGCGCGCCGTTCTTGCCGGTCTGCGTACGCACTTCTTCGCCGTCGACGAAG
Organism: Paraburkholderia solitsugae; assembly: GCF_013177695.1. Taxonomy (GTDB): domain Bacteria; phylum Pseudomonadota; class Gammaproteobacteria; order Burkholderiales; family Burkholderiaceae; genus Paraburkholderia; species Paraburkholderia solitsugae. The sequence goes on from NZ_WOEY01000028.1 coordinate 22,746, forward strand.
ATGCGTCCGGCGTTCGGCTGTTCGAGGAAGTTGATGCAGCGAAGCATCGTGCTCTTGCCTGAGCCGGACGAACCGATCACGCTGATCACGTCGCCGGCGTTGGCCTTCAGCGATACGCCCTTGAGGACTTCGTTGTCGCCGTACTGTTTGTGAAGCTCATCGACGAAGAGCTTTTGCTTCTTGGTGTTCATCAGGGTCCTTGGCGGGCTTGCTTGCGTGGGGCTCAGTGCCCGTGGTTACTTGCCTTGCGGCCGCAGGTAAGCGAGCCAGCGACGCTCGGCGCGGCGGAACAGCCACACGAGCGCAAAAGAAATAAACAGATAGAGCAGGGCGGCGAGGCCGAACGCATTGAACGACTGATACGTGGCCGAGTTCACATCGCGCGCGATCTTGAGGATGTCCGGCACGGTCGCGGTGAAGGCGACGGTGGTGGCGTGCAGCATCAGGATCACTTCATTGCTGTAGTACGGCAACGCGCGGCGCAGTGCCGACGGCAGAATCACCCGGCGGTACAGCGTGAACGACGACATGCCATAGGCGCGCGCCGCTTCGATCTCGCCATACGGCGTGGCCTTGATCGCGCCCGCGAAAATCTCGGTGGTGTACGCGCAGGTGTTCAGCGTGAACGCGAGCAGTGTGCAATGCATGCCGTCGCGGAAGAACGCGTTGGTCAGTTCGTGATTGCGGATGACTTCGAGGCTGTACAAGCCGGTGTAGCACAGCAGCAGTTGAACATAGAGCGGCGTGCCGCGAAAGACATACGTATACAGCCACACCAGACTGGCAAGCCACTTCTTCTTCGACACGCGTGCGACCGCGAGCGGAATCGACAGGCAGAAGCCGAGCCCGATCGACACCACCAGCAGCCACAGCGTGATGACGACGCCGGTGAGGCGGTAGCCGTCGCTATAAAGATAGTTGCGCCAGTATTCCTGAATGATCTCGATCATAGATCCGCCTTTCGCACGCCAGTCGAGTAACGCTTTTCGAGGTACATCAGCACGAAGTTGGACACTGTGGTGATGACGAGATAGATCGCCCCTGCGAGCAGGGTGAAGAAGAAGAACCGCAACGTGCCCTTGCCCGCATCCTGCGAGGCCTTGACGACGTCCGCGAGACCGATGATCGACACCAGCGCCGTGGCTTTCACCATCACCTGCCAGTTGTTGCCGATGCCGGGCAGCGCGAAGCGCATCATTTGCGGGAACATCACCCGCGAGAACACTTGCCAGCCGGTCATGCCGTAGGCCGCGCCCGCTTCGAGCTGGCCGCGCGGCACCGCGAGAAACGCGCCGCGGAAGGTCTCGGTGAAGTACGCGCCGTAGATGAAACCGAGCACGGCGACACCGGCCACGAACGGGTCGATGTCGATCTGATCCCAGCCGAGCAGGTCGGTCAGGTTATTCAGCCAGATCTGGATGCTGTAGAACAGCAGCAGCATCAGCACCAGGTCGGGCACGCCGCGCACGAGCGTCGTGTAGATGGTGCCGACACTATAGGAGACGCGATTCTTCGACAGTTTCGCCGCCGCGCCAAGCAGGCCCAGCACGAAAGCGAACGCCAGCGACAACACCGCCAGTTTGACGGTTTGCCAGGTGCCGTTGAGAAGCAGCGGGCCGTAGCCTTGAAGGAACATATGGGGTCCTTGACGATGCGTTTGCGACGCACCGCGAAAGACGCGGCCAGCTCTGCACCGCGTTTGCCGCGAGCCTGAGCTCGCCGTTTCCTGCGGCGCACAGCGCACCGCTGTGCAAATCATGACTGCATGACCGTTGCCGGCCTTGCAGCGCGCTTTCCGACTCTTGTTTTGAATCGGGCTTGAAGCTGGTTTTGATGCTGCCTTTGAAACAATGACCGACTGTATTACGAAGCCCTGGGAAAGCCCATGCGGGCGAGCCCCGAGTGCTGCGTGTTGCCTGACCGGCTGCCGGGCTGGAGACCCGCTCGGCGAGCGGCTCAGTGACTAGCTCAGTGGCCGGTGCATTGCCCCCGCTCAGTGACCAGGATAGATGTCGAAGTCGAAGTACTGCTTTTCGAGCTTCTTGAACGTACCGTCCTGGTGCACTTGCGCCAACGCCTGGTTGAACATCGCTTTCAGCTCGACGTCATCCTTGCGCAGGCCGATGGCCGTGCCTTCACCAATTGTCTTTGGGTCTTTTACTTCCGGGCCGGCCCAGGCGAAGCCTTTGCCGCGCGGCGTCTTCAGGAACCCCGCGTCGGCTTGCAATTCGTCCTGCAAGGCGGCGTCGAGACGCCCCGAAGCGACGTCGGCGTACACCTGATCCTGATTCTGGTAGGACACCACGGTCACGCCTTTGGGCTGCCAGTACGCTTTGGCGTAAGCCTCCTGAGTCGAGCCTTGCTCGACGCCGACGCGTTTGCCCTTCAGCGATTCAGCCGTGGGCAGCAGGGGCGAGCCGGCTTTGGCGATCATGCGGGCCGGTGCGTCGAACAGCTTGTCGGAGAAATCGATCTGCTCGCGGCGCTGGTCCGTGACGGTCAGCGACGACACGATCGCGTCGAACTTCTTGCCCTTCAGCGCCGGGATGATCCCGTCCAGGTCCTGCTCGACCCACACGCACTTGACGTTCATTTTCGCGCACAGCGCTTTCGTCAAATCGACGTCGAAGCCGACGACCTGGCCGCTGGCCGCCGTCGATTCGAACGGCGGGTAGCTGGCGTCCACCCCGATGCGCACGGTTTTCCATTCTTTCGCCATGGCGCCGGTGGCCATGACGGCAAGCGCCACGCACAGTGCGGCCTTCTTCATGTTTCTCCTGGATCAAACTGATCGTCGTGGTGTGCCGATCTCGACGACCGCCGGCTCGTGGCCGGCCGTCGCTATTCTAGGCGGTCAAAATTGTCGCGCCGCGTATGGGGTATTGCCTCGGTTCCGCTGCGGCCCTGCTTGGGTCTCGCCGATGTCTTTTCGACGTATCAAGCGAGATTGGCGAGGGGTGAAACCCGCGGCTGTCCCGTCGCGGCCCCGGCTGCCGGGCCCGCCCGCGCGCCTTGAGCGCCCACGCGTCTCGAAAAGGGCGGTATTTTACCCGAACAGGGGCGGGGCGCCAGTGCGGGACGCAGCCGGTTGCCGGTGGGCGAGCGCATGCGTTGTGCATGCGCGACGGTGCCGGGTCGCGATCGGGTTGTTCTTGCGTGCGCTCATTCGCGGTAATGATCGACAGACTGGCGACCAGTATGGCGAGGAGGGCCACCGGTAGCCGGCCTGGCAGTGCCGCGGTCCTACCGGCGCACGATTGCGCGGATTTATGAAACGATCTGGTGTGCCGTTGCCGATTGTTTAGCGCGCTTCGCGCCCATACATTCTGGGCATCGCTAATTACTCACCGGGAGATCCCCATGATGGAGATTCGCCGTTCCGACGAGCGCGGCCACGCCAATCACGGCTGGCTCGACTCGTATCACAGCTTCTCGTTTGCCGACTATCGCGACCCGCAACACGTGCATTTCGGACCGCTGCGGGTGATCAACGAAGACCGCATCGCCGGCGGCCAGGGCTTCGGCACGCACGGCCATCGGGATATGGAAATCGTCACCTACGTGCTCGAAGGCGCGCTCGCGCACCGCGACAGCATGGGCAACGGCTCGACCATCCGCCCCGGCGACGTGCAGCGCATGAGCGCAGGCACGGGTGTGCAGCACAGCGAATTCAATGCATCGCAGGACGAGCCGGCGCACCTGTTGCAGATCTGGGTGATCCCGCAGCGCGCGGGCGACCAGCCCGGCTACGAGGAAAAACGCTTCGACGATGCTGACAAGCGCGGGCGTCTTCGCGTGATCGCCTCGCCCGACGGCCGGGACGGTTCCGTGACGATTCATGCGGATGCCTCGATCTACGCGGCGCTGATCGACGGCGCGGAACAGGCTACCTTAGCGTTGCCGAAAGGGCGGCTGGCGTATGTGCACGTGGCGCGGGGCGCTCTGACTGTGAACGGCGAGGCGCTTCAGGTCGGCGACGCCGCCAAGCTCAGCGAAACCGATACGGTGACGCTCGAAAAGGGCGACAAAGCCGAAGTGCTGCTGTTCGATCTCGGTCCGCTCGACGGATAAGCGCGGATGAGCGCCGATCGCCGGATGGGCATTCATTGGCCGATGGTTGACAGTCGTTAGTCGCTAGTCGCGAGCGCAACGAGGACCCTGGCTCGAATCAGCGGGCTGAACGCAAACAAAAACGCCACGGAAAACCTTCCGTGGCGTTTTTGCATCCGGGCGACAGCTGTGCAAGCCGCCTCCCGCCCCCGTCTTCGCTATACCGCTTACTGATTGGCAGCCGGCGCCGACGCTGCGCCCTTTTTATGTTCCCAGTGCTCGCGCATTTTCTCGTGACGCGCTTCCATCTTCGCAAAACGCTGCTTCAGCGCCGTGCTGACGGTAGTCTTCTGCTGGTCGTTCAAGCCGTTATAGAACTTGAGCCACGCGTCCGAGGTTTGCTGACGCAGTTGTGCGTCTTTCTGCTCGACTTGCTGGTGCGCGGCTGCCATGGCGTTCAGATCCAGAATCGGCTGCTGCTGCGCGGCCTTGAACTGGTTCTTCATCTGTTCATGGTTGGCGCGCATGGCTTCGTGGTTCTGCTTCATCGTGTCGAGCGCGGCCTGCCATTGCTTTTCCTGATCCGCGTTCAGCTTCAACTGGTCATGCAGTTGCGACAGTTCCTTCATGAAGTGGCCATGCCAGCCGCCGGGACCGCCTTGACCGGCGGGTTGTGCGGCATAGGCAGCGCCCGCGCCGATGGCGAGGGCAGTGGCGGCAACGGCGAGAACGCGCGACATTTTATTGGTGGACATGTAAGACTCCCTGTAATGGAATAGCCGACGATGCAACCGGTGATAGAGGACGGCCTGCATTCGGTAAGTCACAGCGTAGAGAACTGCGCCCGGCGCTGTGTTACGTGGCTTGATGCGGCTATTACGGGTCATTACGTACGCCTTTCACGGTAACACCCGGTAACCCTTGACGGCCGTCTGAAATCGAAAACCCTTCCTGCTGCGCGTTAAACTTCATGCCATGGCTACTCAAATACTTGTTGTCGACGACGACGTCGAATTACGCGATCTGCTGCGCGACTATCTGGCCCGTCAGGGCATCGAAGTCTCGGTGCTGCACGACGCCGGCACGCTCGAGCGCAGGCTCGAACGGGAGCGTCCGGATCTGATCGTGCTCGATCTGATGATGCCGGGCGTAGACGGGCTGACCGCGCTGCGCAAGCTGCGCGCGTCGGGCGACGACATCCCTGTGATCATGCTCACCGCACGTGCTGATGACGTCGACCGCATCGTCGGGCTGGAGCTCGGCGCGGACGACTATCTCGGCAAGCCGTTCAATCCACGCGAGCTATTGGCGCGCGTGCAGGCGGTGCTGCGGCGGCGCCGCACGCTGCCGTCAGCGGCGGCGCCGGAGCAGCGCGAGCCGTTCAACTTCGGCAGATTCACGCTGGATTTCCAGTCGCGCACGCTGCATCTCGAAGACAAGCCGCTCACGCTGTCGGGGAGCGAATTCGCGCTTCTGAAGATTTTCGTCAATCACCCCATGCGCACGCTCACTCGTGAGCGCCTGCTCGAACTGCTGCATGGCCCGGAATACGACGGCACCGACCGCGGCATCGACGTGCAGGTGTGGCGTCTGCGTCGCATTCTCGAAACCGACCCGTCCACGCCGCGCTTCATTCAAACGGTGCGCGGGCGCGGCTACGTGTTCGTGCCGGATGGCGAACAGCATGCGCCGGCCCATTGATTCGCTGTTCGGGCGCCTCGCGCTGCTAGTGATTGCGGTGCTGCTGCTGTCGCATTTCGCGTGGTACTCGCTCATGCGGCTCGAGCGCAGCCAGCTGCAAACGCGTTACGCAGTCGAGGAAGCCACTTTCCTCGTCGACGCGGTGCGCCAGCACGTCGCCCGCACGCCGGACCAGCCCTTGCCGTCGCGCGTCAGGCTGGTCGATCCGGCGAGCCCTGACGTGCCGCCGGAAAGCGCCAATCTGCCGGCGCCGCTCGAGCGTTTCATCGAGGACGTGCGGGATCGCATGCCCTCGGGTACCCTGGTGAGGATTGGCCAGCCAGGCCGTCCGCCCACGCTTTGGGTGCGTGCCACGACGGATCGCAACTGGATCGTGGTGCCGGTGCAGACATTGCGGCCGCCGCGTTCGCTCGATCGCACGGTGCTGTGGCTCGCGATCATTTTCTCGTTCGCGGTGATGGCGGCGCTCTTTGCCGCATGGGCGCTGCAGCAGCCGTTGCGCTCGCTCGCCCAGGCGGTGGCGCGCTTCGGCCGCGGCTTGCCGGTGCCGCCGGTGCCCGAGCGCGGCCCGCGCGAGTTGCGGCAGTTGACGCACGGTTTCAACCAGATGGTTCAGGAAGTAGCGCGTACTGAAAACGACCGGGCCGTGATGCTGGCCGGTGTCGCGCATGACCTGAAAACGCCGCTGGCACGCTTGCGGCTGCGCGCCGAAATGATGGAAGAAGTGAAGATGCGTGACGGCGTCGTGCGCGACGTCGATTCGATGACGCATATCGTCGAACAGTTTTTGATGTTCGCGCACGACGGCGCCGATCGCAGCGAAGCGGTCGAAGTGGACGCGCAGTGCGAGCGTGTGGTGCGCAGCTATCGCGCGGTGGCCGCGGGTGCGCCCACTGTGCAGACTGAACTCAACGCGGGGCCGGGTTTCCTGCTGCCCGCGGCTACGCTCGACCGGATCCTGTCGAACCTGTTGGACAACGCCCATGCCTACGGCGCGCCGCCGATCGTTGTCGCCACGGCGCGCACGGCGCAAGGTTTCACGCTGTCGGTGAGCGACAACGGCAGCGGTATCGCCGCGCAGGACCTGATCAAGGCCAGCCGGCCGTTCGTCCGACTCGACCCGGCACGCGGCGGTAACGGTCACAGCGGGCTGGGGCTCGCGATCGTCGAGCGTCTGGTGCGGCGTGCGGGCGGGGAGTGTCAGATCGGCAATCACGGCGGACGTGGCTTGCGGGTCTTGATGAGCTTTCCGTTCGAAGTGGTGCCGCGCGTCACGGCGATCTCCGAAAGCGCCTGGTAGCTTGAGCGGGGCAGCGGCGGCAGGCGCCTCCCCCGCTGTATCTATGCCGCACTGCGATGTCCGAACGCAATGTTCGGAATGCGGCGTCCGGAGGCCGATATTGAATGCGCCGTCTGGACTGCGTGCCCGGCAACCGTTGCGCTAGTCTGTAAACAGCGTGTTCAACGCATTCGCCGCATCACTATCCACTGTATTCCACGTCACCGTTTCGGCTTCGAAGATGTAGTGCGTGGTGTACTTGCCGAGACGCGCGAGTATCTCTTCCTGAATCAGTTCCGGCGCGACATCCAGTTTCAGATACCACGCGGTCGACGACAGGCGCGTCTGGAACGCGCCGTATTCGGCCAGTAGATGGTCGAATGCGCCAGCATCCTGATCGCGACAAACGATGACCAAATTTCCCTTCATGCGAATCTCCCGGTATAGCGGTAGCGGCAACCTCAATGTCAGGGTTGATGATACCTGCTTCGTTACGGGACGCTCGAGGCGGGGACTTGCTTTGTATCAGCTACCGCACTCATCGGGGCGCTGACGGCACCGCGGCGGGCATTGAGTTTAAGCGGCGAGCGGCGCGCTGCCAGGCATCACCAGGCGTTGGCCACCGTCCGCGCGGGCGGCGCGGTGTCGTCGGGCGGAAGCGCTTCGGTGCGGTCGCGGCCGCCCGTCTTCGCTGCGTAAAGCGCCGTGTCGGCGCGGCTCATGATGCGCTCGGGCAGATCGTCGGACGAGAGTTCGGTGATGCCGATGCTCACGCTCAAGCCCACCGAGGCCGGCAACTTCGGCGAAGGAATCGCCTTCAGGCGCAGGCGCAAGCGTTCGACGACTTCGCGGCCGCCGGCCAGATCCGTGGCAGGCAGCAGCAAGCCGAACTCTTCGCCGCCCAGCCGCCCGATCGCATCGGTGCCGCGCAACTCAGCCCGGCACGTGTCGACGAAATGTTCGAGCGCGCGGTCGCCGGCGGCGTGGCCGAAGCGGTCGTTGATCTGCTTGAAGTGGTCGAGGTCGGCGATCGCCATGCACAGCGGCTCGTTGCTCGCGTGCGCACGTTCGATCTCGTGGCGCAGCAAGTCGAGGAAGTAGCGTCGCGACAGCGCGCCCGTCAACGCATCGTGGCGCGCCTCGGCCGAGAGCAGGGTGTTGGCCGATTGCAATTGCTCGGCAAGATCGCGCGTGGCGCGATGGTGGCGCCGCTCGCGCACGTACGACACCGTGATCACCCACGCGAGCGCCACGGTGCCGGCCAGCGTCAGAAACACCAGCAGATGATCGCGCTTGTGATTGCGCAGCAGTTCGGGCCAGGCTGCGAGCGGATCGACCAGATGCGCCGACAGCCCCGAGTTCAAGCCGCTGCGTGACTGATATAGCGATGGCGCCCGCTGCTCGCTCATGCCGAACAACTGTCCGGCCACGGCTGCAGGCACCCAGGGTGCCTGCTCGCGCACCTGCGCGTCCACCTGAATCTGTATGTCGGGGAGGATTTCGCGGCGATAGATGGTCATGCGCTCGTCGGCGCTCATTTGGGTGACGCGCGAGTTCGGCAGCGCGTGGCCTTCGAGCGCGCTGTCGTGCGCCATGATGATGACGCCGTGTTCATCGGCGACAAAGGTGCCGGCGTGCGCGACCCAGTGGCGCAGCCGCGCGATCCCCACCTTGGCCACCACGGCCCCGACCAGCAGGCCGTCGGCGTACACCGGCGCAGCGATGAAGATGCCCGGCTCGCCGCTCGAGCGGCCGACGCCATAGGCCTCCGAAAACGCGCCGAGTAGGGCGTTCGTCAGGTAGCTGCGCGTGCGCATGTCGACACCGACGAAGGAGCGTTCCGCGGCGAGCGGGTTATCGACGGAGCTGCTCGACGCGACGCAGGTGCCGTTGGCGTTGACGATCCAGATCTGGTCGAGCCCGGAGAAGCCTTGCGCGTCGTGCAGGAAGTTGCTCACGGCGCTCATCTGCGGGTCTTTTAACAACGCGGCGCGCAGCGCGGGTTCCGTCGCCTCACCGTTCGCGGCATAATTCTGCGATTGCACCAGCGCGTGCTGGACCACGTCCATTTCGGCCATGGTTGCGGGGATAGCCCGAGACATTGCGAGGTCGCTGGCGATCACCTCCCCCATGTTGTCGACGACCGACGTGGACATCTGGCGCTGCGTGCGCAAGGCCGCGTCCAGCTCTTGCTGTACCATCCGGTCCGCGACCATGCCGGCCACGAACCAGCAAACGAGCACGATCAGCACGAAGCTGATCGGTCCGGTTGCCTGGCGCAAGGTTGTCCTGTTCATCGACCCTCTGATCCGTCTGGCTGTGACATGCAACTAGCTCATTCGTGGCAGCGCGCTGGCGCTGTTTCGCCCCTGTGGAAGCGGCTGGCGATACGCCCTCGGTGTGGGCCGCGCTGCGGCCCGTCATGACCGTAAAGAGGCGTGTCGTCTCTTGATTTTAACCGTCATGGGGCCTGACGCCACCGTTATTGCGGGAATGCGAAGTGGGTCCGCCTTGCCCATCAGGTTCTTAACGGCAGTGCGTCAGCTTTCTGAATGGCTGCGCGGGTTTTCCGGGGGCGTGAAATGCGATCCCGGCCGCAATTGAAATTGCTGGAAAAGTCGCTGACATACTGCGGTAGATGACTCGCCGCACCACGCCGGTCGATGCTGGCCGAAGGCCGCTGGTGGGGCGTACGACGCTATTTACTGCTATTTGGCGTGAAAGGTTGTGCCTGAAACATAGGATGGTGTAGTGTCGTGCCGTCCAAAACAAGGAAAGCTCGCCAGCCTTCGGCCGGCGCCCGCGGCGACAGGGGAGTCCGGCTTCGCGGTAGTGGTCCAAGGCGGCTTGCCCGAGGACACGTCCGTCACCGTTCCACGAGTCGCCAACGCTAACGATTTACCGCGCACACGCGTTTTGCCATGCCTGATTTCCGCTTTCCGGACCGATCTTCAGACTGCCGCGCCGAAGCCGCGGCCTCCTTTGTGCAATTGAACACCTGTAATAATGGGGAGGACGCCTGATGGACTTCAGTTTCGACCTGAAACGCACCGCCAATGCTTCGGCGTGGCGATTGCTGCCTAATGGGTGGGATTTCGTCGCCTTCCCGTTGATCATCTGCATCATCGCGATGACCGCCATCGGCTTTCATCAGACGCTAGCGCCGATGTCGACGTTGAAGACCCAGGTCATCTCGCTCGACCCGTCGAACTTGCCTGAGTACGCGATGCGCACCACGTTACGCATGCTGGCGGCGATGGTGGCGTCGCTGTTCTTCACGCTGGTTTACGGCACGCTCGCCGCGAAGAGCCGCCGTGCGGGCCTCGTGCTGGTGCCGATTCTCGACATCCTGCAGTCGGTGCCGGTGCTGGGCTACATTTCGTTTACGGTTACGTTCTTCATCGCGCTGTTTCCGGGCCGGGTGCTGGGCGCGGAACTGGCAGCGATCTTCGCGATCTTCACGAGCCAGGCGTGGAACATGACGTTCAGCTTCTACCAGTCGCTGCGCACGGTGCCGCGCGACCTGGACGAAGTCTCGCGCGGCTTTCACCTGACCGGCTGGCAGCGTTTCTGGAAGCTCGAAGTGCCGTTCTCGATGCCGGGCCTCATCTGGAACATGATGATGTCGATGTCGGGTGGCTGGTTCTTTGTGGTGGCTTCCGAAGCGATCACGGTGGGCAACAACACGATCACGCTGCCGGGGATCGGCGCGTATCTGGCGCAGGCGATCTCCGACAAGAACATGCACGCGATCGGCTGGGTCATCCTTGCGATGACGGTCGTGATTCTGGCCTATGACCAGTTGCTGTTCCGTCCGCTGGTGGCGTGGGCCGACAAGTTCCGCATGGAGACCACCAGCTCGGGCAACGCGCCGGAATCGTGGCTCCTCGACCTGGTGCGCCGCACCCGGCTGATTCACCGCCTGCTGGTGCCGATGGGCTGGATCTTCGCCAACGCCGCGCGGGTGCCGATGCGCCTGCCGTCGTTCGCCCGTGTCAGCTTCCCGATGCCGCAACGCCAGAAATCGTCACGTATCGGCGACATCGTCTGGGGCATCCTCGTGATCCTCCTGACGGTGTACGTGGTCTATAGCGTGATCGCCTATGTGCGTACCGGCGTGACGCTCGACGAAGTCGGCCACGTATTAGTACTCGGCCTGATCACGCTGCTGCGAGTGGCGTTGCTGATCGCCATCTCGTCGGTGATCTGGGTGCCGCTTGGCGTGCTGATCGGGCTGCGCCCGGCGCTCGCCGAGAAGATCCAGCCGCTTGCGCAGTTCCTGGCCGCGTTCCCGGCCAACCTGCTGTTCCCGGTGTTCGTGATCGTCATCGTGCGCTTTCATCTGAACCCGGATATCTGGCTGTCGCCGTTGATCGTGCTCGGCACCCAGTGGTATATCCTCTTCAATGTGATCGCGGGTGCCAGTTCCTATCCGAACGACTACCGCGAAGCGGCCACCAACTTTCGCATTCGCGGCTGGCAGTGGTGGCGCAAGGTGATGCTGCCGGGCATTTTCCCGTATTACGTGACGGGTGCGATTACCGCCTCGGGCGGCGCGTGGAATGCGAGCATCGTCGCCGAGTTCGTGCAGTGGGGCGATACCAAGCTGGAGGCTCACGGCCTGGGCGCCTATATCGCCAAGACCACCGCCGCGGGCGACTTCCCGAAGATCATTCTCGGCATTGCCGTGATGTCCCTATTTGTGACTTTGTTTAACCGCCTGCTGTGGCGTCCGATGTACGCCTACGCCGAATCCAAGCTTCGGCTCGATTGACAGGAATTTAAAGGCAAACCGCGATGCAAAATCCTAAAGCTGCCGTAACCGCTGCGCCGGTCCAGACGCCGACAATGCCGCCGCGCCTGGGTGAAGAGATTCTGGCCGTCAAGGATGTCTCCAGAGGCTTCAACAAGAATCAAGGCGAGCTGCTGGTGCTCGACGATGTGAACCTGTCGCTGCGTGAAGGCGAGATCGTCGGCATGCTGGGCCGCTCGGGTTCGGGCAAGTCGACGCTCCTGCGTATCATCGCCGGCCTGATCGAACCGACCGGCGGCCAGGTTGCGTACCTCGGCAAGCCGCTCGACGGTCCGGCCAAGGGCGTCGCGATGGTGTTCCAGACCTTCGCGCTGTTCCCGTGGCTGACCGTGCTGCAGAACGTGGAAGCGGGCCTTGAAGCGCAAGGCGTGGGGGCGCGCGAGCGTCGCGAACGCGCGCTGGCCGCGATCGACCTGATCGGTCTCGACGGTTTTGAAAACGCGTATCCGCGCGAGTTGTCGGGCGGCATGCGTCAGCGCGTCGGCTTTGCGCGCGCGCTGGTGGTCGATCCGACGCTGCTGCTGATGGACGAGCCGTTTTCGGCCCTCGACGTGCTGACCGCCGAAACGTTGCGTACCGACTTGCTCGACCTGTGGACGCAAGGCCGCATGCCGATCAAATCGGTGCTGATCGTCACGCACAACATCGAGGAAGCGGTGTTCATGTGCGACCGCATTCTGGTGCTGTCGTCGAACCCGGGCCGCGTGATCGCCGAGATCAAGGTGCCGTTCAAGCATCCGCGCAACCGGCTGGATCCGGCGTTCCGCCGTCTGGTCGACGAGATCTACGCCAAGATGACCGCGCGTCAGACCGACGAAGCGACCAAGAAGGGCCTCGAGCTGCACAGCTGGCTACCGCATGTGTCGACCAACCTGATGGCCGGTCTGATCGAAACGCTGGCCGCCGCGCCGTATCACGGCCGCGCGGACATGCCGGAAATCGCCCGCTCGCTGCATCTAGAGGTGGACGATCTGTTCCCGGTCGCCGAAGTGCTGCAGCACCTGGGCTTTGCCGACGTGCGCGAAGGCGATATTTTCCTGACGCCGCCGGCGCGTGTGTTCTCGGAATTCGGCACCCAGGAGCGCAAGATGATGTTCGCCGAGCATCTGCTGCGCCACGTGCCGCTCGCCGCGCGGATCAAGAAGGTGTTGAACGAACGGCCGGGGCATCGTGCACCGCGTGTGCGCTTCGAGCAGGAGCTGGAGGATTTTCTGTCGGACAGCGCCGCGGAAGAGACGCTCGACGCAGTGATCAACTGGGGCCGTTATGGCGAGATCTTCTCGTACAACGACCAGACGGAGATTTTCAGTCTGGAAGACGTGGAGTCTTAAATCCGGTCGAGTTGATTAAGACGCTTCAGGCAAAAAGCGGCAGGGGAGACCCAGCCGCTTTTTTTTATTGCAGATTGCCCCAGCGCTCGACCGCCGGTTCCGCCGACGCCCACTTCCAGCCCTTGTCCTGCCGGCACGCGCTCGCCGTGTACCAGTCTTCGTGCGCGTTCGGGCCGTCGCCGTCCTGAACCGAGAACACGAAATCCTTGCACAGCGCGAGCGCCGAGCTGAACGCCCGCGTCACGCGCACCTGGCCGTGGCCGTTCTCGATCGGCAGCGTGTGCTTGACCGCCCAGGGCCGTGTCTCGCCGACCGGCATCGCGCCCGCCAACGCGGCGATCAGGTTCTGCTGATCGGCGTGCATGTTGCGCATGTAGCGGCCGACGGCTTCGTCGGTCGCGGCCTGCACGGCGATACCGACACCGATGCCGACTGCCGGATTGGTGGTCACGAGGCCTGACGCGACACCGGCCGCGGCACCGCTCGCCGCGCCGACTGACGAGCAGCCGCTCGTCAGCAGACTGGCGCCGATGCATAGCGCACCCGCCAGCACGAGCCGCAGGCGATTGCCGGAAAGCGCCGCCGCCCTCATTGCAATGCGCCCCAGCGTTCGGTAGCGGGTTCGGCCGACGCCCATTTCCAGTTGTCGCCGTCACGGCAGATCGACGCGACATAGAATGCACTGCTTGCCGGCACATTCTGGGTGGCGGTCTGATCGACGGAGAAGACGATTTCCTTGCAGTCGAGTGCGCCTGCGCTGATCGTGCGGCTAACGGTGACGCGGCCGTGTTCGTCGTCTTCGATCGGCACTGAGTGTGTCACGCTCCACGGTGCGATCGCGCCGACGTCAAGCGGTCCGGCGATTTTGGCGATACCGTCCTGCGTATTCTTATGGACCACCCGCTCCGAGTACTGCACGCCGGCGCGGGCTGCGGCCACTGCGCCGAGACCGATGCCGGTAGCGACGGCCGCATTACGGGTGACTTTGGCCGCGAGCGCGGCGCCTGCGATACCGGCGCCGGCGGTGGCGCCTTCGGTATAGAGCGAGCCACACCCGCTCAATGCCGACGAGATCGCCACGGCCAACGCGGCGAGCGCCGTTGTATTCGGACGTCCGCGTTTGGCCGCTTTAGACGTTTTGGCGGTTTGTTTTTCCCATTCGGCCCACACCATACTTTTTTGCATTTCCCTGTCTTTGCTCCTGCAAGTGTCTTTCGTTCACATACGCGAAACACGTGTGTGAATGGTGCGTGAGCGAAAGACACGTCTTTCTTATCGTTGCACTATGCGCTGCCGCATTTTGCAGGATGCCATTTGTAAATGGCAGTGGGAAAGTGCAAGCAATTGCAAAAGATGATGCGAGTCAAATCGGTTTCTGGTGAGAAGAGGCCGATTTGATTGGTGATGCGAAGGGATTAATTATGAGATGACAGGTGGGCAGAAAGGGCCGTTTCAGCAGAGAGGGCGATGCACAACACGCGCACAAGGCGGGCGCAAAAAGTAGACGGCGAGCACACAGAAAACACCCGCGCACGCGAACGAACCGTGTGGGCACCTGACACCGCTTATTTCTCGGTTTCTTCGTCTGTGCCTGCGTCGCCGCCGTACACGCTCAAGCGGTTGTACAGCGTCTTCAGACTCACGCCGAGCGCTTTGGCCGCGCGCCGCTTGTCGCCGCCGCAATACTTGAGCGTGCCGAGAATGATCTGTTTTTGCGCATCCGCGAGTGGGGTGCCGATCCACACGCTCATCGCGTCGCCTTGCGTCACGGGCCTTTTCACGCGCGACGCGAGATGCGGATGCGGCAGCTCGACCGTCTTCTCCGCGAGAATGAACGCGCGATACACCGCGTTTTTCAACTCGCG
The DNA here is from genome assembly GCF_013177695.1 of Paraburkholderia solitsugae. Classification (GTDB taxonomy): domain Bacteria; phylum Pseudomonadota; class Gammaproteobacteria; order Burkholderiales; family Burkholderiaceae; genus Paraburkholderia; species Paraburkholderia solitsugae. Next base: position 37,785 of record NZ_WOEY01000028.1, read on the forward strand.
CACGTTGCCCGGCCACGACCAGGTCCGCACGGTTTCGATCGACCGTTTGCTGAAGCTCTTGCTTGTGCCTTCCTGCTGATTCAGCAAGGCGAGGAAGTGTTGCGCGAGCAGTTCGCGATCACTCTCACGCTCGCGCAACGGCGGCGCGCGCAAGGGAAAAACCGCGAGCCGGTACATCAGGTCTTCACGCAGACCGTTTTCCTTCACCGCGACCGCGGGGTCGCGATTGGTCGCCGCGATCACGCGCACGTCGCCGCGAATCAGTTCATTGCCGCCGACCCGAAAAAACGTGCCGGTCTCGAGCGCGCGCAAGAGCTTCACCTGGCGCACCGGCGCCATTTCCGTGATTTCGTCGAGAAACAGCGTGCCGCCGTTCGCATGTTCGAAGTAGCCGATACGGCCTTGGGCCGCGCTGGTGAAGCTACCTTTTTCGTGGCCGAACAATTCGGCTTCGATGAGTTCGTCGGGAATCGCGCCGCAGTTCACCGCGACAAACGGTGCGTCCTTGCGGCTGCTTTGATCGTGAATCGTGCGGGCGATCAGTTCCTTGCCGGTGCCGGATTCGCCGATGATCAACGCGGTCGCGTCAGTGCTGGCGACGCGCTCGATCTGCTCGTACAGTTCGAGCATCACCGGCGACGAGCCGTACAGCAGCCCGTACGATTTCAGTCCCGCGATGCCGTCCGCGACGCGCTGCTTCGCCTGTGCCGAAGCATTGCCGCCGGCGGAGACGGTGGGCGAGTCGAGGTCGATTGACGCCATAAACGGGGAGTCCTGGGCAAATGGGGTTCGGTGTTGCGGCGCGCGGCCTTGGAGCGAGACGGACCCATGCGGCCAACTATCTCATAAAAATTTGATTTAACCACTTTGACGCCGCTTCCGGCAATCCGTGTGACGGTCGGTGAAATAACCCGGCGCACGCTCGGTCAGAAAGTGCCTGAACCCGTGCGAGCAATGAATGAGAGCGGCAAATTTACCGGGCACGGCGTTTGCGCAGTCCATCCGACATGCGTGTGCTTTTGCGCGACCCAGTTCAAAGCACGCAGCGGCGCTACCGGGCCGCGACCGTCAATACCGAACGCTACGTGCGGCGCAACCCGTGGCGCTCGATCGGCATTGCCGCGGGCGTAGGCCTTTTGCGTAGTGTTCTGAGCACGCGCTAACGCGCAATGCGCGATGTCGATCTGCTTGACGACAACAAGGAGGACACGATGGGACGACCCAAAATTGGCATCTTCGGCGCGCTGATAGCCCTCGGCGGGTTTCTGGCTGTACGCTACGTGCAGCGAAATCGTGCCACGCAGGTTCCGGCGGCGCGTGAACTGAGCCGGTGGGAAGGCGAAGGCGGAACGGTGGCGACGCCGTCCGGCAGCGTGACGACGGCCAGTACAGGCCCATCTACGCCAGACACGGCACACGGCGCAAATGGCTCGGCACGTCCGAACGGCAAAGACGGCGCATGGCCGTTTCCGCGCAGCTGAGGGCCGCAATAAGGACCTTGCGTACGCCGCTGCGCCGACGTGCCGCTTCGACAAGCGGCACCGGGTGCGCACTACAAACTTGTCCCGATAAAACCGTATAATAGGTAAATGGACAACAATGCCGCACCATATCGCGTAATTTTCCTGTAGATTGTTGCGATATTGAATCAAATCAGGGGCTCGGCGCTGTAGTGAGGATGTTGGCGTGTGCTCACGTCTGGGCGCACAAGCGGCGTAGCCGCAAGCCGCCGGCCTGCTTTTTCAGCATGCGGTTTTGCATGTTCCCCCATTCACGCTTTCAGGTTTTCGAGACGCGATGCCACACGTACTGATTGTCGATGACGATGCCGGTACCCGCGAGGCGCTTTCCGCCATCATCGGTGAAGACGGTCTGACTACCGCCACTGCGGGCGATTTGCGCGAAGCGCGCATTCAACTGGTCCGGCAGATGCCAGACGTGGTTTTTACCGACCTGAAGCTGCCCGATGGCAGTGGAGTCGATCTGTTTGAAGATCTCGATCCGCGCTCCGGCGTGGAGGTGATCGTGATTACGGGCCACGCCACGGTGGAGTCGGCGGTCAACGCGTTGAAGATGGGCGCCACCGACTATCTGGTGAAGCCGATCAACATGCAGCGCGTGAAGGCGATCCTGTCGCGCTTGCCGCGCGCCGGCGACCTGAAGGCGGAAATCGGCACCTTGCGCGGCGAGTTGCGCCGCATGGGCCGCTTCGGTTTGATGCTCGGCAATTCACCGGCCATACAGGAGGTCTACGACCAGATCGCCCGTGTTGCGCCGACGGCGGCCTCGGTCATGTTGATGGGCGAATCGGGCACCGGCAAGGAAGTCGCTGCCCAGACGCTGCACGAACTCAGCTTGCGCCGCAAGCATGCGTTCCTCGCGGTGAATTGCGGCGCGATCTCGCCGAACCTGATCGAATCGGAAATGTTCGGCCACGAGCGCGGCTCGTTCACCGGCGCGGACCGTCAGCACAAAGGGTATTTCGAACGTGCGAGCGGCGGCACGCTGTTCCTCGACGAAATCACTGAAATGCCGATCGAGTTGCAGGTGAAACTGCTGCGCGTGCTGGAGACCGGCATGTTCATGCGGGTTGGCACGACCAAGGAAACTGAAACGGACGTGCGCGTGATCGCGGCGACTAACCGGGATCCTGAGCAGGCGGTGCTGGAAGGCAAGTTGCGGCTCGACTTGTACCATCGCCTGAACGTGTTTCCGATCAGCCTGCCGCCGTTGCGCGAGCGGGGTAAGGATGTTGAGTTGCTCGCGCAGGCGTTCCTTGATGAACTTAACGAGCGTCATAGCACGAAGAAGCATTTCCCGGCTTCGGTGAAGGACATGTTGATGTCGTATCCGTGGCCCGGCAATGTGCGCGAGCTGAAGAACTATGTGCAGCGCGCGCATATCATGTCCGGGTCGGATTCGGATAGCACGGCGACGGTGCCGTTGCAGATTACGTTGTCGAAGCCTGCGGCTGGCACGGCCATCACGATTCCGTTTGGTACTTCGCTTGCCGAAGCGGATCGGCAACTGATTCTGGCTACGCTTGAGCAGTGTGGTGGCGTGAAGACGCGTGCTGCTGAGATTCTTGGGATTAGTTTGAAGACGCTTTATAACCGGCTCGTTGAGTATGGGAATGATGCGCGTGAGGACGGTGATGCAGTCGATGAGTCGCGTGCGCTGGGGGGGGCGGTTTAAGATTGAGAGGTTTTTCTGCCTGCGCGGCGCTTTGTTTCTGTGTGCCTGCGGCAGTGGGCTTTGCTTGATCTGGTTGCCTTTGCGGCGCATGTTTCTGTATGCCTGCGGCGTTGGCCTTTCCTTGTTTTCTTATTGGTCTATTAGCGTCGCCCCTGTGCGGGGCAGGCACCTACTTTTCTTTGCCTGCTGCAAAGAAAAGTAGGCAAAAGAAAGCGGCTCAAACCGCTAGCTCATAAGCGGGTCTCCTGGCTTGGAGGGGGTAGTGGTGCATCTGGAATCTGTGTTCTCGCACATTCCGCGCGAGTGACAAAGCAGTCATACTTCCGGCGGCGCTGCGCGCGCCGACGCGTAATTCACCAACCGATCGCTGCGGTTTCGCTCCCGCATTTTTGATCGGCACCGCAGCCGCTTGCGGAACTCGCCTTCTAGATGCTTGAGTGCCTCGCCGAGGCGAAGCCGATGGCCCCCACCGCGCCCAAACGAAGCCCCTGGTTTCCCATGCAGACCCGTCCGCGACGCACGCAGTGCGGAGTGGGAGCTGATGAGCCCTTTGTCACCGGGGCTGAAGGTGCGAGGGCACGGATTCCAGATGCACCACGATCCCCTCCAAGCCAGGGGACCCGCTTAAGAATTAGCGGTGTGAGCCGCTTTCTTTTGCCTACTTTTCTTTGCGGCAGGCAAAGAAAAGTAGGTGTGCCCGCCCCGCACAGGGGCGACGCTAATAGACCAATAAGAAAACAAGGAAAGGCCAACGCCGTCGGCACACAGACGAACAAGCGTCGCGCAGGCAACCAGATCAAGGAAAGGCCAACGCCGTAGGCGTACAGACAAACAAGCGCCGCGAAGGCAAACAAATCAAGCAAAATCCAAAGAAGCGAGAACAAGGAAAGGCTAAAAGAGAGCCAGAAGCTAGCGCAAACGCCGTAGGCAAGAAACCACCGCCCACGGCGGCCCGCCCTCCGGCATAGGCCTTGCTGCGATTCAATGGAACGCAAAAACGAGGACAACCGACATGCCGGAATACGCCACCGCTCCTGCGCTTTCCCTCCCAAAACACGCTCACCGTCCCGAGCCAATCGAGCCGCCGACGCCGGATCCCGACGAACCCGACACGACTCCAGACCCAGGTCCAACTCCTGACCCGATGGAACCGGTCGCTCCGCCAATCGGCGATCCGCCGCAACAACCCACGCAAACGCCACAAGCCAGTCGGCGCCCGCCGCCACAAACCCCACGCATGCAACTCTGACATGTTCTGTGCGCTGAACCGCAGTCCGGCACAGCGAATTTATGTACTTGTTACAAAACCGGCGCATCTTTTACCGGCAATTTACCGTCGTGACCCCTAGACTGTATTGATGCCGCTCTCGATGGCGGCGGGCTTCCCCTAGAGGCACCGATCATGAGACATCCAGCACTGCGACGTTCCGCGCGCCACGCGAAGCGCGATGCCCGGCCAGGCACCAGCACGAGCGGTCCGCCGGAATCGCCAGACCCGGCAGCGCAGAACCGCGTCGCGCCCAATGCGCCGCCAGACGGCGAGCACAACCAGGGCGGCGTGCGTCAGGAAGGGCTGGAGTACCAGCGCGATCTCGGCTCGGAGCAGGACGCCTGAACCCGTCCGACGGCCGGTAAGAAAGGTCCCGGTTTCGTCATACAAAGCAGAAAAAAATTCTTCGCGGTGCTTCGATGTCGCGCGTTTCTGCTCGCCCGTCACATTTGCACACATTCTTATTTCCGGCATCTCAAAAAACGGCACGCGACTTGCATGCACCTTTTTGGCACATATCCGTATGCAACGAAACAACTGACCAGGTGGAGAACCAATGAGCAGACTGATCGTGGTATCGAATCGTGTGGCGCCAATTCAGGAAGGCCGTCCCGCGGCAGGTGGCCTCGCGATCGGCGTGTTGGACGCGTTGAAGGAAACCGGCGGAGTCTGGTTCGGCTGGAGCGGCGAGACGGTGAGCGAGCCGTCGGCCCCGATGATCGAAAAGCAGGGCAATGTGACGTACGCGACGGTGGGCCTCACCAAGCGCGACTATGACCAGTACTATCGCGGCTTTTCCAACGCGACACTGTGGCCGACGTTCCACTATCGCAACGACCTGTCGCGCTACGACAGGCAAGAATACGCGGGCTATCAGCGCGTCAACGCGACGCTCGCCAAGCAGCTAAAGGAACTGCTCAAACCCGATGACATCATCTGGGTGCACGACTATCATCTGCTGCCGTTCGCGCGCTGCCTGCGTGAGCTAGGCGTGAAGAATCCGATCGGCTTCTTCCTGCATATTCCGTTTCCGGTTCCGGAAGTACTCCGCACGATTCCGCCGCACGAGGAACTGGTCAAGGCGATGTGCAGCTACGACGTGGTCGGTTTCCAGACCGAAGCGGACCGCCAGTCGTTCGTCGACTTTATCGAGCGCGGCCAGCACGGCACCTCGAGCGAAGACGGCATGGTGCACGCCTACAACCGCTTCCTGAAAGTGGCGGCGTACCCGATCGGTATCTATCCGGACGTGATCGCCAAGGCCGCCGAGCAATTCACCGACCGCAAGCCGGTGCGCAGTCTGCGTGACGGCATGCGCGGGCGCAAGCTGATCATGAGCGTCGACCGGCTCGATTATTCGAAGGGTCTGGTGGAGCGCTTTCAGGCGTTCGAACGGCTGCTGCTGAATGCACCAGGGTGGCACGGACGCGTTTCGCTGGTGCAGATCGCGCCGCCGACGCGCGCGGACGTGGCAACCTACCAGCGCATTCGTCAGACGCTAGAGGGCGAAGCTGGTCGCATCAACGGCCGGTTCGCGCAACTCGACTGGACACCGATCCAGTATCTGAACCGCAAGTACGAGCGCAATCTGCTGATGGCGCTGTTCCGTCAATCACAGGTCGGCTATGTGACGCCGCTGCGCGACGGGATGAACTTGGTCGCGAAGGAGTACGTTGCATCGCAGGATCCGGCCGATCCGGGTGTACTCGTGTTGTCGCAATTCGCCGGTGCGGCCGAGCAACTGCCGGGGGCGCTGGTCGTCAATCCGTTCGATCTGTCGCAGATGGCCGAGGCGCTGGAGCGCGCGCTGTCGATGTCGCTCGCCGAGCGTCAGGCGCGTCACGCGGACATGATGGCGCCGATGCGCGAGAACAATCTGTCGGTCTGGCGCGATACGTTCCTTGGCGATCTGCGCAACGTCACGACCGCCGCTTCGGTGACGGCCAAAGCGGTAAAGCTCGCTGACGTGACGGCATCGTCGTCGTAGCCGGATCATCGACGGCGGCGTGGATTCCTTTAAGGACCGCGCGCGCTGATCACGTCGAACTGTTTGGACAAGACTGAAGCATTAAAAAAGGGCGCGGACCGCAGTATGCGATTCGTGCCCTTGTTGTATCCGGGTTCAGGCGGATAAGCTGCTCAGGCCGGTCATGTGCCTAAGCCTGCATCGCATTCAGATCGGCGAGCGCTGAAGCCTGCAATGCGCTCACGCTGCTTGCACGGTGACGCGCAGCGTGCTGACCACGGCGGCGACCGCTGAAAAGCACGCGGCCACATACAGCGCGATGGTCGGACCATGCTGCGGCGCGATGCCGAAGATCAGCGCGACCAGCGCCGCGCCGAGCGTCTGTCCGGTCAGGCGCGCGGTGCCGAGCATGCCGCTCGCGCCGCCGCTGCGCTCACGCGGCGCGGCGGACAACATGGTCCGGTTGTTGGGCGACTGGAAGATCCCGAAGCCCGCGCCGCACAGCGCCATGCGCCACGCGATCTGCAGGGGCTCAGGATGCGCGCCGAGGGTGGCGAGCAACAGCAGGCCCACCGTCATCGCAACGAGTCCGACGCCGCCCAGCCATCCGGACGACACCTTGTCCGACAGTACGCCGGCAATCGGCGCGGCGATGATGATGACCGCCGGCCACGGCGTTATCAGCAAACCGGTCTCTACTTGCGAGAAACCGAGCGCATCCTGCAACAGAAACGGCAGCGATACGAAGGCCAGCATCTGCGCGCAGAACGAACAGACTGAGGTGCCGATCGATAGGGCGAACACTGGAATCCGCAGCAAATCAATCGGCAGTAAGGGCGCGGCTTGGGTCAACTGACGGCGCACGAAGAAGTAGCCGATCACAACCGCGCCAAGTGCTTCTGCAACGACCCAGCCGAAGCGCTCGCCGTGACCGAGACCATCGACGGCGAAAATCAGCAGACCGAACACGAACGCGTTCATCACCGCGCTCAGATAGTCATAGGGCGAATCGTGGCCGGGATTCATCGGCAGCGCCTTGAAGCCGCCGACAATCGCTGCGATCCCGATCGGCACATTGATCGCGAACAGCCACGGCCACGTGGCGACGGCGAGCACGCCGGAAGCGACGGTCGGCCCGACTGCGGACGACACCGCGACCACCATCGCGTTGATGGCAACGCCGCGCCCAAGTTGCGAGGGTGGATAGATCATGCGCACGAGCGCGGTGTTGACGCTCATGATGCCCGCCGCGCCGAAGCCCTGGACCACGCGGGCGAGCGCGAGCGTCGGCAGCGAGGTGGATAACGCGCAACCGAACGACGCCACGGTGAACAGGATCAGCCCGGCCAGGTAGATGCGCCGGTAGCCGATGCGATCGCCGAGCGACGCGAGTGGCAGCAATGAAATGGTGATGGCGAGCTGGTAAGCGTTGACGACCCAGATCGAGCCGGCTGCGCTCGCATTCAGATTCCGCGCGATGGTCGGCAGCGCCACGTTGGCGATCGCACTGTCGAGCACCGCCAGCGTGAGGGCGAGGGCGATAACCAACATCGCCCAGTAGCGTTGCGGAATCGGCAAGCCTTGTTCGGTGCTATCCGCGAGCGGTGTGCCGGCGGCGAGTGGGGCAACGGGGGCGGCATCGGCCGGCATCGGACTGTCCTTGCGCGATGGTTGTGCGTGCATCGTTCTTTTGATTTGGCGCGGAGCGGCTCATCGATCTTGCGATGAGGCACGCACGCTGCTTACCGTCCTGAAAAGACAGGATGGCAAGCAGCGACGATGCCGGCGCTGCGACAGCGCACCGGTATCGCGTCTCACGCGTTATTTGAGTTCGTACAGACCGGTGTGCGTGGTCGAGTCGAGTTCGTTCAGATGCGTCATGAAGCGCGCGACCGCATTGGTGGTGTCCGCGTTGATCGGCAGATGCGGCACCTTCAGCGCATGCAGGCGGAAGATATAGCGATGCGTCCGGTCGCCACGCGGCGGCGCGGCGCCGCCGAAGCCGACCGTGCCGTAGTCGTTGCGCACCTGCAGCGCGCCTTGCGGCAGCAGCGAGCCATCGGCCTTGCCGGCGTTGCGCGGCAAGGAGCGGACGTCAGCCGGAATGTTGACGACGACCCAATGCCAGAAGCCGCTGCCGGTGGGCGCGTCGGGATCGTGAACGGTGAGCGCGAAGCTTTGGGTGTTGGCCGGCGGCGCGTCCCACTGCAACGTGGGCGAGATGTTCTCGCCGTCCACACCGAAAGCCTTGTCGTGGTATTCGTGGGCTTTCGGCATAAAGCCGTTGGTGGGGAAATCGTCGGACCAGAGACGGAAATCAGCCATTGTGTGCCTCCCTTCTTGAGTGGTTCTGGGATAGTCGGGGGCGTGTCTTTTTGCTGCAGGCCTGCAATTGGACGGTTGCAGGATTGCTGGCGGATGATGGCTGCGCCGGCACGCAAAAAATACCCCGAGTTAGCCAATCGAGTGTATCACCAGCAGCGTCAACATTCGCTCGAACCGGGCAGGCTACAAGCAGCTTTCAGCCGCGCTCCTCGAAGCGCGGCGCATCACTCTTCAACCACTCGACGAGCCGCTGCAACACGCCGTCGATATCGCGATTCGCGCCACGCAAAGCACATTCCCACACCACCCCGACGCGCCAGCCGCCGGCGAGCAATGCCGCCTGAACCTTGTCGTCGTTGCTGCGATTGCGGCCGATCTTGTCGCGCCAGAACTCAGGCCGTGTTTGCGGCCATTTGAAAAGATGGCAGTCGTGGCCGTGCCAGAAGCAGCCGTGCACCAGCACGACGGCGCGGTAACGCGGCAGCACGATGTCCGGGCGGCCCGGCAGATCGCGCGCGTCCAGACGGAAACGAAAGCCCTGGCCATGCAGCAGGCTGCGGATCAGGATTTCCGGTTTCGTGTTGCGGCCGCGAATGCCGGACATCATCCGGCTGCGCGTTGCGCTGTCGACGATATCGACCATCGTCAGCGCCTGGGCAACGGATCAGGCCGCTCAGGAATAGAGCGAAAGGGTTTGCTTTGAACCATGGCGCGTGTCCTCGGCGAGCAGGGTTTGCACATGCGGCAGCATGATGCGCGCCACTTCCCGCATCACCGGCATGACGACGCTGTTGCCGAATTGCCGGTAAGCCTGTGTGTCGCTAACCGGAATCCTGAAGGTATCGGGAAAGCCCATCAGCCGGGCGCATTCGCGCGGCGTGAGGCGCCGCGGCCGCAACTGCTCGCCCTGATAGACCAGAATCTCCGAGCCGTCCTTGTGATAACGCGCGGAGAGTGTGCGCGTGACGCTGTCGGGATAAGCCATGCCGAAGCCAAAGCCGTTCCCCGCCGCGCGATGCTTCGCCGCGTAGTTCTGCAGATAGGTCCAGAGATTGGGCGTGAGCGTGTACTTCGGTTGCACGCGTTTGCCGGCGTGGTCGAAGAAGCGATCGTGGTCCCACGGCAGCACCGGTTCGCTGCCATCCGTGCGATGCAGGATCGAGCCCAGGCGCGGGCCGCTGTCCGGCAGACGCAGATCGTCCCAGGAGAACGACGTCTTGCCGCGAAAGCCGACGATGATGATGCGCTCCCGGTGCTGCGGCGTGAAATGCTGGCCGTCGACCACGCGGTAGTGCACTTCGTAGCCGAGCTCGTCGCGTAAGGTCTGCAGGATCACGTCGAAGGTGCGGCCTTTATCGTGCGAGAGCAGATTCTTCACGTTCTCCAGCAGGAACGCGGCGGGGCGCTTTGCCGCGATGATTCGTGCGACGTCGAAAAACAGTGTGCCCTGCGTCGTGCATTCGAAACCGTGAGGCCGGCCCAGCGCGTTTTTCTTGCTGACGCCGGCAATCGAGAACGGCTGACACGGAAAGCCGCCGAGCAGCACGTCGTGGCTCGGCACCTCTTCGGCGGGAAACGAGACGATATCGCCGATCAGCGCGTGCTCGCCGCCGGCAGGGTAGTTCTCGCGATAGGTCTTGGTGGAGAAATCGTTCCACTCACTCGTGAATACGCAGTCGCCGCCGTGCGCCTCGAAACCCATGCGAATGCCGCCGATGCCGGCAAACAGATCGACGAAGCGGAACTGGGCGTCGCCTGTCGCCGCGCCGGCTTTCGCCCGGCCGCTGCTGTGCAGCAGGTCGCGCAGTGCCGGTTCGAGCATCGACGGACACGGTGTTTCGCCTTTTTCCCAGCGGCGCACCGTCTTGATGTCCTTACCGACGTGCGCGGCGATTTCGCGTTGAGTGAAGCGGGCGCGCGCCTGTTTGAGCAGGTCGAGCGGTGCGGCGAGGGTCACGGATGTCCTTGCTGGGAATTTTTGCGGACATTATGACCTAAGGTCGTCCCTTTTTCCTATTTTCACTCGCCGCGAGCAGAAAATTTCCGGTTGCTCAAAGACCGTTTCGGCCTAAATGCGAGTGTCACAGTTGGACGTGTAGGCTTGTGGTGTGACGCGAATTCCCCGCGTTGCGACGTGTTCAGGCCGCGACATCGTTCGCGGCCTCTTTTTAGCGGGGAATAGTCGGGCTGGCCGGCGCGGAAGGCCGGCCATCAGGGCTTGCAGCGTGTCAGATATGACGGCCGACGCGCAGAGGGCGTAGCGGCTGGAACGGGGCGGCGGCTGCCGGGGCCAGCTCATCCCATACCGGCGAGGGTTCGGCTTCGAACTGGTCGAGTTGCAGCAGGAGGCTGTCCACCGCGCACAGTTGCGCGTGGGACAGGCTGCCGGTGTCGAGCAACTGATGCAGACGCTTGCGCCAATAGGTGGTCGGCAGAATCGGTCCACCCAGGTCGCCGAGTAAAGACGGCCGCATGACGCGCCGGATGTGCGCGATGTCCTGATCGATCAGCGCCGCCTGGGATGACCCCTTCAGTGCAATGAGTGTGCGTTCCATAGCCCCTCCATGGCACCTTTACGGCAAGCGGTGGCGGGACTTTAGGGTTTTTTTAAAATATTTATTGCGGGTGGCTTCGTAGGGCGAAACGGGGGGGCGGCGGGCGCGGGCATACCCGTTGCTGATCAGGGATACTGGCGTAATTTTGCGCTGGCATTCCAGATATCGGAGCCGAACATGAACAAGGACCAGGTAAAGGGTGTGGGCGAGCAGATCAAGGGTAAGGTCAACGAAACCGTCGGTAAGGCCACCAACAACCCGGGTAAGGAGCTCAAGGGCGACCTTCAGCAAGCCGCTGGCAAGGTGCAAAAGGCTTACGGCGACGCCAAGGAAGCGGCCAAAGACAATGCAAAGCACAAGGCGCCGTAATGCGGCTTGTGGTGTCGCTTGATGGGAAAAGGCGCTTCGGCGCCTTTTTTTGTTGTTACAGGGATTTGAGTGCCGGGCTTCAGTTGAGCTTTAGTTATCAGGCGCCAGGGATCAGCTGTCGGACGCCGCGCCGTTTTCGCCTGGGAGTAACCCGGGTTCCGCGCCGCGGATGCTCCGCGCGCTGTGCGCCGCCTTTAGACTTGGCTCATCCAACCCGGAGGAGGCGCCCATGACACCCGAAAAAGTGCTTTCGATGTTCGAGCGGCAGTACCTGGAGGACAAAGTGCCCGTCGACCCTGAAACCACCTGTGCGAGTTTCGCCACCTGGCTGGCCGCGACGTGGGAGCAACTCGATGGCGAGCAGAAGACGTTGCTGCTGACGGTCGGCGCGGCGCTGTGGCGCGAAGGGTATAACCTGCGCGCCGGTTCGGCGACCAAGGATTTGTGGTGAACTTTGGTGCCTTCGTGCGGTAGGCAAGCGCGTCGAGTGGCCATGTTCGCGTTGGGGTGAACTGAGGCGGGCTCGCACGCGTTGTGCGGAGTCGGTTTATATTTGGCGGTCGCGCGTTCGGGTCTTTCCTTTCGGTCTTCTGGCCGATCGCTGATGCCCGGTTCCGATTTCCAGCCGCAGCTCTCGCACAAGGGTTACACCGTCACCATGACCGATCTCTCCGCCTTCCCGATCACGAAGAAATGGCCTGTCGAGCATCCGGACCGGATTCAGCTGTATTCGCTGCCGACGCCCAACGGCGTGAAGGTGTCGATCATGCTCGAAGAGACCGGTCTGCCGTATGAGCCGCATCTCGTGCGCTTCGATACCAGCGATCAGATGTCCGCTGAGTTTTTGTCGCTGAATCCGAACAACAAGATTCCGGCGATCATCGATCCGAACGGCCCTGACGGCAAACCGCTGCCGTTGTTCGAATCCGGCGCGATTCTGATTTACCTGGCGGACAAGAGCGGCAAATTGATGCCGCAGGATGCCGCTGGCCGTTATGAAGCGATCCAGTGGGTGATGTTCCAGATGGGCGGCATCGGCCCGATGTTCGGCCAGGTTGGGTTCTTCCACAAGTTCGCGGGCAGGGAATACGAAGACAAACGCCCGCGCGATCGTTATATCGCCGAGTCGAAACGGCTGCTTGCGGTGCTGGATCAGCAGCTCGAAGGGCGCGACTGGATCCTTGGCGATGCCTACTCGATCGCCGATATCGCGACTTTCCCGTGGGTGCGTAATCTGATCGGCTTCTACGAAGCAGGGGATCTGGTCGGAATTGAAGAGTTTTCGAATGTGAAGCGGGTGCTGGCTGCGTTCGTTGCGCGGCCGGCGGTGGTGAGGGGATTGGAGATTCCGAAGCGGCCTTCGTAACTGATTGATGCGGCTGGGGGCGTCGATCGTCTCCGGCCGTCATTTGCTTTGGTTCGCGCGTTCTGCGTGGACTGCCTGCTCCCTCTCCCGATCATCGTCCTCGGACTTAAAGCAACTTCACGTTGATTCCGCTGACGTTTCATCAGTGGTTGCGTCCGCAAATATCGTCCCTTCGCGCAAGCGCTATTTTCGAGCGCTGGACGATCAGTGCCTTTTTATAGCTTCCCGGTCATTGATGCTGATTTTTGCGGCATCGAGAATCTGCCCGTCGACGTCGCTTCATCTGCGGCGCTCACATCAAGACGACAGTATTCCGGGAGACACGCGATGCAATTTGAACTCAACGGCCGATCTTTCTCCTTCGATGGAGAGTCGGACACGCCGCTGCTATGGGTGATCCGCGAGCATGCCAAGCTGACCGGCACGAAGTACGGCTGCGGGATCGGTGCATGCGGCGCGTGCACCGTGCATCTGGAAGGCGAAGCGGTGCGCTCGTGCGTGATGCCGGTCTCGGCCGTGGCGGGCAAATCGATCCGCACGATCGAGGCTTTGTCGCCCGATGGTGCGCATCCGGTGCAACGCGCATGGCTTGCGAAAGACGTGCCGCAATGCGGCTACTGTCAGTCCGGCATGGTGATGGCCGCTGCCGCGTTGCTCGTGCAACATCCCAAACCGACCGACGCGCAGATCGATCAGTCGATCACCAACCTGTGCCGCTGTGCGACCTATCAACGTATCCGCGAGGCTATCCATGTCGCAGCGGAACACTGACACAACGCGCGCGCATCGGGCGCAACGCGGTGCAGTTGCAGCTTCGTCGAGCCGCCGTGGGTTTTTGAAGCGTGGCCTCGCGATTGCAGGCAGCTTTGTCTTGCCGCTCAGCTTCAGCGAACTCGCACGGGCCGGCGACGGTGGCGCGCACAGCTACGAAATCAACGACTGGGTTCGGATCGACGCGAGCGGGCATACCGTGATCGGTCTGTCTCAAGCTGAAGTGGGACAGGGCGTGTACACCGGCTTGCCACAAGTACTCGCCGATGAAATGGACGCCGACTGGAAAAAAGTTTCCGTCGCCTTCGTGACCGGCCGCGACGCTTATCGCATCGACGCAGCCAATGAGATGCCGCAGCAATTCGTCGGCGCGTCGATGTCGGTGACGATGTTCTATGAACGCTTGCGGATTGCCGGTGCGCAGGCGCGGGCCGCCTTCATCGAAGCGGGTGCGCGCCGTTTCAAGGTGCGCAGCACGCAATGCACGGCGGCCAATGGGCAGGTCGTGCATATCCCGAGTGGCCGCTCGTTGGGCTACGGCGAACTGGTGGCCGATGTCGCGAAGATTCCATTGCCCGCGCATCCCCGGCTCAAGCCCGAGTCGACGCATAAGCTGATTGGTCAGCCGCTGCACAAGCTCGATGCGCCCGCCAAAGTCAACGGTTCGGCGCAGTACGGGCTCGACGTGCAGGTGCCCGGCATGCTGGCGGGCGCTGTCAAAATGGCGCCGACGCTCGGCGGCAAGCCTCTACGCATAACCAATTCAGACGCAGTCCGAAAGATGCCGGGCGTGGTCGACACGGTGCTGGCAAGAGATGCACTGATCGTCGTCGCCGAGACGTATTGGCAAGCGAAGAAAGCGTGTGACGCAGCAGAGGTCGAATGGGACATGCCGGCCGGTGGCGCGTTGGATAGTGCGACGATCCTGAACGAACGCAAGGGCGCACTGCAATCCGATCACGCGGTGGTCGCCACACGCATTGGCGATCCGGACGCGCGGTTCGGCGCCGCGCAATCAGACGCGCAAGCAAACGCACGAACCATCGTCCAGGCCGACTATCACACGCCGTACATCGTCCACGCGACCATGGAGCCAGTCAACGCGACTGTCCATGTGCGCCACGACGAGATCGAAGTGTGGGGCCCGATTCAGGGCCAGGACAAAGTCCGCTGGACGATGGCCGCGATGTTCAAGCTGCCGGCCGACAAGGTCATCGTGAATACCACGTTTCTCGGCGGCAGTTTCGGCCGCAAATATGTGCCCGACTTTGTTGTGCATGCGGCGGTGGCCTCGAAATCGGTCAATCGTCCCGTCAAGGTGATCCGTTCGCGCGAAGATGACATTCAGCACGGTTTCTACCGGCCGTGCGCGTCGGCGCGCATGCGCGCGGTGCTCGGCAAGGACGGCATGCCCACTGCGCTGCACGCCCGCGTGGTGGGGCAGTCGCTCTATAAGTCGATCAAACCCGATTACTTCGAGAAAGCGGGCGGCTGGGACGAAACGATGCTCGACGGCATCTACGACCTTTGCTACGGCGTGCCCAATCTGCTGGTCGATTCGGTGAGCGTGCCGCAGCCGATTCCGGTTAGCTTCATGCGCAGCGTCGGCAGCACCTCGAGCGTGTTCTTTCTCGAAAGCTTCATCAACGAATTGGCCGACACCGCGGGGATCGATCCGTTGCGCTATCGACGCACCCTGCTGCGTCACGATCCGTTGAGCCTGGCTGTGCTTGACGCCGCCGCCGCCAAAGCAAACTGGTTCGGCAAGCTCGCGCCCGGGCTGCATCGTGGTGTCGCCTTCTGCCTTTATACCGGCCGCGGCGGCGCGTTTTCGACATACGTCGCGACGATCGTCGAACTGCGTATCGTGAGCAGGCGCGTGAAGGTCGAGCGGGTGGTGTGCGCCGTCGATTGCGGCCGGCCGATCAATCCGATGCTGATTCAGGAGGTGATCGAAGGCGGTATCGGCTTTGCGCTGACGAACACCTTCAAAAGCGAAATCACCTTTGCAAAGGGCGCTGTGGTGCAGAGCAATTTCGCCGACTATCCGCTGCTCAATCTCTCCGAGATGCCCCGAGTGGAAACTGTGATCGTGCCGAGCGACC
Organism: Paraburkholderia solitsugae; assembly: GCF_013177695.1. Classification (GTDB taxonomy): domain Bacteria; phylum Pseudomonadota; class Gammaproteobacteria; order Burkholderiales; family Burkholderiaceae; genus Paraburkholderia; species Paraburkholderia solitsugae. Next base: position 53,707 of record NZ_WOEY01000028.1, read on the forward strand.
GCGTGCCGCAAGGCTGCGGCGAGGTGGCATTGCCGCCCGTTGCGCCGGCGGTTGCCGCGGCGCTCTTCCGTGCGACCGGACAACGACTGCGTTCAATGCCGCTACCGCAAAGCTTCGACGTTTGATGCGTAGAGGCGGCGTGCGCTGCCGCCAACCCTTTTCCCCACTTGTTGAAGAAGACCTTATGAAACGAACCGCTTTGATCGTGGCGCTAGCGTGCATTGCTGCACAGGCACATGCGGATACCGACTTCACCCGCGCGCGGGCGATTGCCGGCGAACATGCGTGCCTGGGCTGTCATGCCGTGGACAAGAAGCTCGTCGGGCCCGCCTATCGCGACGTGGCCGCTCGCTACAGCGGCCAGAGCAACGCCGCGGCTCTGCTCGTCAAACATGTGCAGCAGGGCAGCGCCGGCGTGTGGGGCAACGTACCCATGCCGCCGAACCGGATCGATGCTGTCGATGCGCGTCTCGTTGTCAATTGGGTGCTCGCAGGCGCACCGGATCACTGACGTATCCACGAAACGTCCGCGAGCAGTCGGGCGTTTCCAGCTTCGCTTTTTCGCTCACCGGAACGCCGGCCGCCGGATCGCCGGACCGTCGGGTTCAATAGAGCTGCATAAGCAGCCTAAATGATTCGGATAACTAATTTAAAAATGGTTTGGAAATGAAAAAATATCTTGCGGCAGCGTGTCTCGCCGGCGTCGCCGGCATAGTCCACGCACAAAGCAGCGTGACGCTGTACGGGATCGTCGATACGGGAGTGCAGTACTACAACCACGCGGCGGCCGGAGGCTCGGTCGTAGGCATGCCCGCCCTGACCGGCGAAGTGCCGTCGCGCTTTGGCTTGCGCGGCGCCGAAGACCTCGGCGGCGGCACGCAGGCATTCTTCCAGTTGGAAAGCGGCTTTGCGACCGATACGGGCGCGTTGAATTACGGCGGCCGCCTGTTCGGCCGCGCGGCGAATGTTGGGATCAGCAGCCAGTACGGAACGCTCACGCTCGGCCGCCAGATCAACATGTCGTACTACGCGCTGTTGCAGGCCGACGTCATTGGCCCGTCGATTCATTCGATGGCGAGCTTCGATACTTATCTGCCGAATGCGCGTAGCGACAATGCAATCGGCTACCTTGGCAAGTTCGGTGGCCTGACGGTGGGCGGCACGTACAGCTTCGGCCGCGATGCGGCTGGACCGGCCGGCCCGTCGGCCACTGATTGCGCGGGGCAGGTCGCCGGCAACATCCTCGCGTGCCGGCAATATACGGCGCTCGTCGCCTACGATTCGGCGCACTTCGGCGCGGCGACATCGTATGACGTGATGCGTGGCGGCACCGGAGCGTCCGCGCCATTGACGAACAGCGCGTACACCGACACGCGGACGATCGTCGATGCTTACGTCAAATACGGCGACGCGAAACTCGGCGGCGGATGGGAGCGGCGCAATACCGCGGCGGCAGTTCATTCTCAGACCGATCTGTTTTTTGTGGGCGTGAACTACTTCGCGCTGACATCGCTTTCACTCGACACACAAATGGTGCGATATAACGTCAGAAGCGTATCCGACTCGACGCTGCTGATCGCGCGCGCCACCTACTTCCTGTCGAAGCGCACCTCGGTGTACTCGTCGGTTGGATATATGTTGAATAGCCAGAAGGCTGCCGCGCCGGTGGCCGCGGCGGGGACCGTGCAAACCGGCGCCGATCAGCTCGGCGTGATGGTCGGTATCCAGCAGCGCTTCTAGCATGATGCGAATGGCCGGTTGCGTTTCGCAAGAGGATGACGCTGCGCACGCGAGGGAGGGGCGAACCATGGATCTGCTGAGCGATGTGCTATCCGACTTGCGGGCCGACACGGTCGTCACGGGGCGGTTTTCGCTGGCCGCACCATGGGCCTTCAACAAGCCCGCGGTCGCCGGCGCGCCGTTTCGGACCTGCTCGGGCAATCCGTTCTATATCGTCGTCAAGGGCATGCAGCCGGTGCGGGTCGAACCCGGCGACTTCGTACTGTTGCCGCACGGTCATGAGCATGTGATGTGCTCCGCGCTCGACGAAGTGCCAGTCCCGTTCGACGAGTTGATGGCGAGCCACGGCATCCAGCCGCGCTTCGACACGCCGCTGGCGTTTTCGGCGGGCGGGCAGGGCGCGGTGAGCGAGCTCTACACCGGCATCGTGGTGTTCCGCGAACCGATGCGCAATCCGTTTCTCGGCGTGCTGCCGCCGCTGATTCACATTCGCGCCGGCGACGCCGCGATTGCGCCGTGGCTTGCCACGACGCTGACCAGCTTCATTCAGGAGTCGATGGCGGCACAGCCCGGCTGGGCAATGGCCGCTGCGCGCCTCGCCGACGTGCTGTTCGTCCATTTGTTGCGGGCGCACCTATCGGCCAGCACGGGTGGGCACACCGGCTGGCTGCGCGGGATGGCCGATCCACAGATCGGCCAGGCGATGGCGCTGATTCATCGCACGCCCGCGAAAGAGTGGACCGTCGCGACCCTGGCTGCTGCGGCGGGCATGTCGCGCTCGGGCTTCAGTGTGCGGTTTGTGGAGCTGGTCGGCGAAACGCCGATCGCGCATTTGACCGCATACCGGATGTATCTCGCGGCAGGCGAGTTGATGCGCGGAAGCCGCTTGATCGAGGTGGCTGAGAGCGTGGGTTATGCGTCGGAGAAGGCATTCGCGCGCGCCTTTCGCCGCTGGGCCGGGATGCCGCCGAAAGCGTATGTGAAATCCGCGCCCGATCCACTTGATCTGGAGCGTCGTGGTGCTCGATGACGTGAGGGTGGGCATTTCTTCCGGTCTTTCAGGGGATGACGACGCGTTGAGGCCAGCGGGTTCTCCGAACCTCGTGCCGGCACTGGTGCGGGGGCTTCGGCTAATGCAGGCGTTTTCAACCGCCCGGCCGAAGCTGCAGATGAGCGAGTTGGTGGCGTATGTGGATGCGCCGCGCAGTACGGTTGCGAGATTGGTGCGGAGTCTGGTTGCGCTGGGTTTTTTGGTGGCGGACGACGCAGGGCGATTTGGTCCGGGGCCTGCTGTTCTGGGTATCGGCGCGAGCTATCTGGCGGGTGCGGAGGCGGTGCAGATTGCTTCTGCGATTATTCAGGAACTGGCGAATCAAACGCTGGCCGCAGCGCAATTGCTTGCTATCGATGGCGCTGAGGTTGTCGTGCTGGCTCAAGCGTTGCCCGCCTCAGTGCGCGGCACGTGGGCGGTGACACGCGTAGGAGCGCGAGTTGCAATTGACGGAACGGGGTTTCGCGTTTGGTTATCAGGCTTGGCGGATGGCGGCTCCGCGGGTGGGCAATGCGCTGCTGTTGCGGACGATGATGAATGGACACCCGGCGGCACGGTTGCCGGTGGCCGACGTTCGGATGATGCCGCAGCGCTTCCGCTGATGGCCACGCCGATTCTACGTAGCGGACGGATTGTGTATGCACTGTCTGTTGGCGTGCAGGAGGGCGTGGATGCCGTGTCGATGGTCCAGCGGGCGGCGCTTGGGGTTACATGTGCAGCGGAGCGGTTTGCGCGGGCGCTGAATCAAGGCAATTTGTGTGGATCGCCACCCATTGCGCGATAAAGGTCGCGCACAAACTCCTCGCTGACGGTGTCCCATGCAGGCGAGCCATAGAGAACGTCTTCGGGATTCTTCTTGCCCTGTGCGTGACGCAGGGTGCGCACGGTCAATTCGAGGGCCATTGCTTCTTCATATAGAGGGTGGCCGGGGCGGAGGCAGTCGTCGTTGTCCATGCCTGATTTTCGGCAAGCACCGAAAATACTTTAGTGGCGCCCGCGTAAGTCGCAACAGCATGGAAAGCCGAACTGCACGGGTCGTCCGGAAGGACGTTCGGCATGCAGACGCCTTCTCGTAAACCGTCTGCGCATACGAATAGATCAGTGCGTTTCGCAACCGTGGGCAGTGACGGCAACAAAAAAGCCCCGCAGCGCAAGGCTATGCGGGGCTTCTTAGGCAAACTTGGGTGACGCTGGGACGCTGATTGGTCCCCCCGACAGGAATCGAACCTGTATCTAGCGCTTAGGAGGCACTTGTTCTATCCATTGAACTACGGGGAGAGGACCGAACTAAAATAATCGCTGCAATCCCGCCGACTCACAACCCCTAGCAGGATCCGGCGAGTCCAAATTCGCCAGCGAGCGCAGAGTATATCAAACACGCTCAGCCGCGAGGAGGGCGGCAAAGCCCGTCCCACAAAGCAAACGGCCCAGCGGGCATCACCCACTGGGCCGCGCGAACCGGCCGGTGCACCACATCAAGCAGCGCACCCCCGGTTCAATCGAGCTAACTCAGAATTCCACCACCGCAAACTCCGCCTTGCCTACATCGCACAGCGGGCAGCGCCAGTCGTCCGGAATCGCGGCGAAGCGCGTGCCCGGGGCGATACCTTCTTCGGGAAGGCCTTCTTCTTCGTTGTAGATCCAGCCGCAAATCAGGCAGACCCAGCTCTTATATTCAGTCACTTCAATTACTTCGCTCACGACGTACTCTTCTTTGGTTCAGTGCATTGATCCGCCCAGTCTGCCCCTTTTTTGGGCACGGCGGCGACCCGCAATATTACCGGAATTTGACAAACGGACCGCTAATTACCCATGCGGCATCGCCGCAAAGTGCCTGAGACGTGTCCGGGCCCGCGTGCCGGACCCCGTCATACACGGCGTGTATGCTTTGATCCGCAGCTCGTTCTTTGGACAGGCGCGCCGGGCGCCCGGCATACGTTGCGACGATCGGCCTCAGGCAACCGGAGCCGCAATCGACGCCCGTATGACCCGCGCATGACTCTCGTTTCCCAAAAAAGGAGAAAAACAATGTTTAAAAATAAATGGTTGGCCGGTACGGTACTGGCCGGGTTGCTCGCCGTATCGGGCGCAGCGCAGGCCGCTAGTGTGTCTTTCGTGCAGCCGGCGGACGGCGCAACCGTCACCAATCCAGTGCACGTGGTGTTCGGCGTCGAAGGAATGACGATCGCGCCGGCCGGCACGATGACTGAAGGCACGGGCCATCATCATCTGCTGATCGACGGCAAGCCGCTTCCCAAGGGCGAAGTGATTCCCGCCAACGACAAATCGCTCCACTTCGGCAAAGGCCAGACCGAAACCGACCTGACGCTGCCGCCGGGCGACCATACGCTGACGCTGCAATTCGGCGACGGCGCGCATCGTTCGTATGGCCCTGAAATGAGCAAAACCATCACGGTGCATGTGAAGTAACGTGACGGTTGAGGCGGCTGGGCGTGCGCGAGCGCCGTCCGGCCGCGTTTTCGTTTTGTATCCTGGCTTGCGCAGGGCTTGAACCCAGTCGGATCCGGTCTGCGTCGGACTTGCGTACGGTTCATCCCCATTTTTCAAGCTGGCCATTCGGCCTATCTCTTCCGGCATACAGGCACCCGCCCGCGCGCCCGGTACAATGAGCAGTTCCGACTCATCGCTGTCTTCTCCAATTCTCCATGTCGCTTTACACCATTACCGGGGCCCAACTGGCGTTCGGTCACGTCGCGTTGCTCGATCACGCGGATTTCTCTCTCGAAGCGGGCGAGCGCGTTGGGCTGATCGGCCGTAACGGCGCGGGCAAGTCGTCGCTGCTGAAAATCGTCGCCGATCTGACCAAGCCTGACGATGGCCTTGTCACGCGTCAGCAGGGCCTGACTTCGGTCTACGTGCCGCAGGAGCCAGAGTTCGATACGGACGACACTGTGTTCGAAGCGGTCGCCGCCGGCTTGACTCACGCCCGTGCGCTGCTGGACGAGTACGACGTAGTCGCCAATCAGCTTGCTGACGAGCCGGAAGGCCCGGAGCACGACGCGCTGATGTCGCGCATGAACACGTTGCAGTCGGCGCTCGACCATTCGGACGCCTGGAACTGGAGCACGCGCGTGGCCACTACGCTGCAGCAGATCGGTCTGAATGGCGAGGCGCGTGTCGGTTCGCTGTCGGGCGGGATGCAAAAGCGCGTCGCGCTGGCGCGCGCGCTGGTCGTGCAGCCGGATGTGTTGCTGCTCGACGAGCCAACCAACCACCTCGATTTCGACGGCATCCGCTGGCTCGAGGAACTGCTGGTCTCGCTGCGCGCGGGTCTGCTCTTCATCACTCACGATCGCGCGTTTCTCGACCGTGTCGCCACCCGCATCGTCGAACTGGATCGCGGGCGTCTGCTGTCGTATCCGGGCAATTTCAGCGCCTATCAGACCCGGAAGGCGCAGCAGCTTGAAGTCGAGCAAGTCGAAGCAGCCAAGTTCGACAAGCTGCTCGCGCAGGAAGAAGTGTGGATTCGCAAGGGCGTGGAAGCGCGCCGTACGCGTAGCGTCGGCCGGATCGCGCGGCTCGTGGAGATGCGCAACGAGCGTGCCGAACGCCGTAACGTGCAGGGCAACGTCAAGCTCGACGTGGGTCAAGGTGAGAAGTCCGGCAAGATCGTCGCCGAACTGACCGACGTCACCAAGCGCTACGGTTCGCGCACGGTGGTCGACAACTTCACGGCGACGGTGATGCGCGGCGACAAGATCGGCTTTGTCGGCCCGAACGGTGCGGGCAAGACCACGCTGCTGAAGATGATCCTCGCCGAATTGCCGCCGGACGAAGGCACGGTGCGCATCGGCACCAATCTGCAGGTGGCGTACTTCGACCAGATGCGCGCGCAGCTCGATCTGGACAAGAGCCTCGCCGATACAATCAGCCCGGGCAGCGAGTGGGTCGAAGTCAACGGCCAGAAGAAGCACGTGATGAGCTATCTGGGCGACTTCCTGTTCGCGCCGGAACGCGCGCGTTCGCCGGTCAAGTCGCTATCGGGTGGCGAGCGCAACCGCTTGCTGCTGGCGCGCCTGTTCGCGCGGCCGGCCAACGTGCTGGTGCTCGACGAACCGACCAACGACCTCGACATCCCGACGCTCGAATTGCTCGAAGAACTGCTTACCGAGTATGACGGCACCGTGCTGCTGGTCAGCCACGATCGCGCGTTTCTGGATAACGTCGCGACCTCCGTGATCGCTTCGGAAGGCGCGGGCAAGTGGCGCGAGTATGTCGGCGGCTTTACCGACTGGCAGATTCAGCGCGACCGCTCGCAGCAGATGGCGCAGGAAGCGCAGAAAGAAGCAGCCAAAGAAGTGGCGGCGAAAGACGGTGGCGCGGGCCGCAATACGCAGCGCGCCGCCAAGCTGTCGTTCAAGGATCAGCGCGAACTCGAGGCATTGCCGGCAAAAATCGCCGCGCTCGAAGCCGAGCAGAAAACCATCGGCGCTCAACTCGAAGACGGTTCGGTCTTCGCGAAAGACGCTCAGGAAGGCACACGTCTGACCGAGCGCTACGCCGCGATCGACGAGGAACTGCTGATCGCGCTGGAACGTTGGGACGAGCTGGAAAACAAGCGCAAGTGATGCGCGGGCGCGGCGCGATCCGAGGTTGCGCCGAACCCATGCCGAGGTCGGGTGCCGCAGCTGGGCAGCGGCCCCGCCACAGCTTTTTCGCGGTCCCGCAGCGGTCTTGCAGCGGTTGCATCACTGGCCGAAGCAGTGCGCAGTCTCTTATCCAAACGGCCAATCCCGCACGTCGTGAATTGCCGCCCGTATCGAAATCAGTAAAATACCCCGCGAACAGGCTTCCTCCGGCGTTCGCACCGGCTGGCCGTTGCCGGGCTGTGGAGCCCGCATCGAGCCGCCGTCGAGCGCGCCCATGGGAAGCCAGGCGATAAAACACGTTGCCCGCACTGCGGGCACCCCACCTAACCCCGTTGTTTCGTTTCGCTTTTTTTGAAAACTCAACGCATTGTCCACGGACCTGTCCACAGGACCTGTGGACAACGATGAACCGACGCACCCGAGTCAACCATGTCTACGAAAAAGCCAAACGCCGCGTATAGCGAAGCGTCGATCAAGGTGTTGAAGGGCCTGGAGCCGGTCAAGCAACGGCCTGGGATGTACACCCGCACCGAAAATCCGCTGCACATCATTCAGGAAGTTATCGACAACGCGTCGGACGAGGCCCTTGGCGGCCACGGCCGGCAAATCACGGTCACGCTGCACGCGGACCATTCGGTCTCGGTCGAAGACGACGGCCGCGGCATTCCGTTCGGCCTGCATCCGGAAGAAGGCGTGCCGGTCGTCGAAATCGTTTTCACGCGCCTGCACGCGGGCGGCAAGTTCGATAAAGCCGCTGGCGGCGCCTACACATTCTCGGGCGGCCTGCACGGCGTCGGCGTGTCGGTCACCAACGCGCTGTCCACCCGCCTCGACGTCACCGTGTGGCGCGACGGCAAAATCGCCGAATTGAGCTTTGCCAACGGCGACGTCGCGAAGCAGCTTGAAGTACGCCCCGCGACCAAAGGCGACAAGAAATCCGGCACGCGCGTCACCGCATGGGCCAATCCGAAGTACTTCGATTCGCCGAACCTGCCGCTCGGCGAGCTGCAACGTCTGCTGCGCTCGAAAGCGGTGCTGTTGCCGGGCGTCGAAGTCACGCTGATCAACGAGAAAACCGGCGAAACGCAAACCTGGAAATACGAAGACGGTTTGCGCGGCTACCTGCTCGAAGGCATGAATGGCAGCGATCTGCTGATTCCGCTGTTCGAGGGCGAGCGCTATGTCGAAAATTCACGCACGAGTGAAGAGACGTTTGCTGAAGGTGAGGGCGCCACATGGGTCGTCGCGTGGAGCGAAGAAGGGACGCTCATGCGCGAGTCGTACGTCAATCTGATTCCGACGCCTGCGGGCGGCACGCACGAATCCGGTTTGCGTGACGGTCTGTTCCAGGCGGTGAAGAGCTTCGTCGAGTTGCATAACCTCCAGCCGAAGGGCGTCAAGCTGCTGGCGGAAGACGTGTTCGCGCGCGTGTCGTTCGTGCTGTCGGCAAAGGTGCTCGATCCGCAATTCCAAGGGCAGATCAAGGAGCGCCTGAATAGCCGCGATGCGGTGAAACTGGTGTCGTCGTTCTCGCGGCCGGCTTTGGAGCTGTGGCTGAATCAGCACGTCGAGCACGGCAAGAAACTCGCCGACCTCGTCATCAAGCAGGCGCAGGCACGTACCCGCGCCGGACAGAAGGTCGAGAAGCGCAAGAGCTCGGGCGTGGCCGTTCTGCCGGGCAAGCTGACCGATTGCGAATCGACGGAAATTGGCCGCAACGAACTGTTCCTCGTCGAGGGTGACTCGGCGGGCGGCTCGGCAAAGATGGGCCGTGACAAGGAATACCAGGCGATCCTGCCGCTGCGCGGCAAGGTGCTGAACACGTGGGAAACCGAGCGCGACCGCCTGTTCGCCAACAACGAAGTGCACGACATTTCGGTGGCGATCGGGGTCGATCCGCATAGCCCGGACGACAAGGTCGATCTGTCGAATCTGCGCTACGGCAAGATCTGCATCTTGTCGGACGCTGACGTCGACGGTTCGCATATCCAGGTGCTGCTGCTCACGCTGTTCTTCAAACATTTCCCGCAACTGATCGAACGCGGGCATGTGTGCGTGGCGCGTCCGCCGCTGTTCCGGGTCGATGCGCCCGCGCGCGGCAAGAAGCCGGCGCAAAAACTCTACGCACTCGATGAAGGCGAACTCGAGGCGATCCTCGACAAGCTGCGCAAGGACGGTGTGCGCGAGACGCAGTGGTCCATCAGCCGCTTCAAAGGCCTCGGCGAAATGAGCGCGGAGCAACTGTGGGACACGACGATGAACCCCGACACGCGGCGCCTGACGCCGGTGGCACTCGGCGAACTCGACTATGACGCCACAGTGGCGCGTATGACGATGCTGATGGGCAAGGGCGAAGCGGCGTCGCGGCGCAGCTGGCTGGAAGAAAAGGGCAACGACGTGGAAGCGGATATCTGAGCACGCTAACAGCGCCTCAGTTGAACTACTCACTTCACGCCAAACACGGATACGGATTCTAGATGGACGACGATAACACTCTCGACCTTTTCACCGAGCCGCCGCCCCCGGAAGGCGACTTCCTGACGCTCGGCAATTATGCGGAACGCCAGTACCTCGATTACGCGGTAAGCGTGGTCAAGGGCCGCGCGCTGCCCGATGTGTGCGACGGCCAGAAGCCGGTGCAACGCCGCATCCTATACGCCATGAACGACATGGGCCTTGGCGACAACGCCAAGCCCGTGAAATCGGCGCGCGTGGTCGGCGACGTGTTGGGTAAGTATCACCCGCACGGCGACCAGTCGGCGTACGACGCACTCGTGCGTCTCGCGCAAGACTTCTCGATGCGTTATCCGCTGATCGACGGCCAGGGCAACTTCGGTTCGCGCGACGGCGACGGCGCAGCGGCGATGCGGTACACCGAAGCGCGCCTGACGCCGATCGCGAAGCTGTTGCTCGATGAGATCGACCAGGGCACGGTCGACTTCATGAAGAACTATGACGGCGAGTTCGAAGAACCGAGGCTGTTGCCTGGGCGCTTGCCGTTCGTGTTGCTGAACGGCGCATCCGGCATTGCGGTGGGGCTGGCCACGGAAATCCCGTCGCACAACCTGCGCGAAGTGGCGGCTGCGGCGGTCGCGATGATCCGCAATCCGAAGATCGAGCACGCCGAGTTGATGCAACACATCGCCGGGCCGGACTTCCCGGGCGGCGGCCAGATCATTTCGAGCGACGCCGAGATTTCCGCGGCCTACGAAACCGGCCGCGGCAGCCTGAAGGTGCGCGCCCGCTGGAAGATCGAAGAGCTCGCGCGCGGCCAGTGGCAACTCGTGATCACCGAATTGCCGCCGAACACGGCCGCGCAGAAGGTGCTCGAAGAAATCGAAGAGCAGACCAACCCGAAGATCAAGCTCGGCAAGAAGACGCTCACGCCCGAACAGCTGCAGACCAAGCAGACCATGCTCGCCCTGCTCGACGCCGTGCGCGACGAGTCGGGCAGGGATGCACCCGTGCGTCTCGTGTTCGAGCCGAAGTCGAGTCGCATCGATCAAACCGAGTTCGTCAATTCGCTGCTCGCCCATACGAGTCTCGAATCGAACGCATCGCTCAATATGGTGATGGTGGGCGGCGATGGCCGGCCGCGTCAGAAGGGCTTGAGCGAAATCATCCACGAGTGGATCGCGTTCCGCTTTGCGACGGTTACGCGCCGCACGCGTCATCGGTTGAGCAAGGTCGACGACCGGATTCATATCCTCGAAGGCCGGATGATCGTCTTCTTGAATATCGACGAAGTCATCCGCATCATCCGCGAATCGGACGAACCGAAGGCCGCGCTGATGGCCGCGTTCGGCTTGTCGGATCGACAGACCGAAGACATTCTCGAAATCCGCTTGCGTCAGTTGGCGCGTCTCGAGAAGATCAAGATCGAGAAGGAACTGTCCGAACTGCGCGACGAGAAGGCCAAGCTCGAAGAACTGCTCGGCAGCGAATCCGCGATGAAGCGTCTGCTCATCAAGGAAATCGAAGGCGATGCGAAGCAATACGGCGACGAGCGCCGCACGCTGATCCAGCAGGAAAAGCGCGCTACGTTCGAAGCGCGCGTGGTCGACGAGCCGGTGACGGTGGTGGTGTCGCAGAAGGGTTGGGTACGCGCGTTGAAGGGCCATGGCCTGGATGTAGCCGGCTTCACGTTCAAGGCCGGCGACGGACTCTACGCAGCGTTCCAGTGCCGCACGCCGGATACGCTGGTCGCGTGGGGCAGCAATGGCCGCGTCTATTCGGTGGCGGTGGCCTTGCTGCCGGGCGGGCGAGGTGATGGTGTGCCGGTCACGTCGCTGATCGAGCTCGAGTCGGGCAGTCATCTGATGCATTACTACGCGGCTTCCGCGGATCAGGCGTTGCTGCTCGCGTCGAGCAACGGCTTCGGCTTTATCGCCAAGGTTGGCGACATGGTGAGCCGCGTGAAGGCCGGCAAGTCGTTCATGACGATCGACGCGGGTGCCACGCCGCTCGCGCCCATGCCGATGTTGCCGGATGCGACGCATGTCGCTTGTTTGTCTTCAGGTGGACGCCTGCTGGTGTTCGGCCTCGACGAGATGAAGACGCTCTCGGGCGGCGGACGTGGCGTCACGCTGATGGCGCTCGACGACAACGAAACACTGGTGCAGGCGCTGTCCATCAACAAAGCGGGCGTGGTGTTGATCGGCACGCGCCGCGGTGGCCGTGTCGACGAAGAAAAGCTGAGCGGCGCCACGCTCACGCCGCATGTTGGCAAACGGGCGCGCAAGGGGCGTGCGCCTGAGAGCAAGATGAAGCTCGACGGTATGCGTCCGGTGCTCGCTGCGTAATAGTAGAAGAAGTAGATAGAAATAGATGGAAGCAGAGTAGAGTCAGGCATGAACGCGGCGTGTGCTTCGAAGCGCACGCCACGCGTAGCAAAAATCCGGGGTGCAGTACCGTCGCGATATCGGACGCGCTGCAATAACAACTACAAAGAATGTTAAGACGTTGCCAGTACATGGAACTGCACGCATGGTGTGCGGTCGAATGCGCTCAATAGCCGCTACTAATATCACTCGTCATAAGCGGTGTGGCATCGTCGGGAGAGGAAAACAACATGAACAAAGCTATCGAACTCGCGCTCTTTTTGCATCTGCTCGCGGTCGCGGTGTGGGTGGGCGGGATGGTGTTCGCGCATTTCTGTCTGCGTCCGGCGATTGCCGATCTTTCGCCGCAACTGCGCTTGCCTTTGTGGGAATCGGTGTTCGGCCGCTTCTTCAATTGGGTCGCCGCAGCCGTGCTGGTGATTCTCCTCACCGGTGGCTTCCTGCTGATGCAATTCGGTGGCGGTCACGCCACATGGCCGTTGCATGCCATGGCCGGCCTCGGCATTGTGATGATGCTGATCTTCGGGCACATTCGCTTCGCCGTGTTCCCGCGTATTCGGCGTGCAGTGCAGGCGCAGAAGTGGCCTGACGGCGCGCAGGCGGTCGGCACGATCCGGCGTCTGGTGCTGGTGAATATCGTGCTGGGCGTGGTGACGATCGGTGTGGCGGTGCTGTCGCGCGGATTCTGAAGCCTCGCTACTGACGGTGGATTTCTGCTTGCGTTCTGGAGTCTGGCTTCACAGCGCGGGCGACTCACCCGCCTACGGCATGGCGCAGTAAGCCAGCCACAGCCCACACACGACCGCCACGGTCCCGTACACCACATACACCGGCACCTTGAGCTTCGCGAAGCACATGCCGGAGAACAGTGCCGTCACCAGATACACCGGTTTGAACGGCACATGCCCCGCAATGCGCAGTACGGCCACCGCAAGAAAGGCGGTGGTGACCGCGCGCAAGATCCGCATGCCATGCTCGAAGCGCGGATTGGCCTTCAATTGATGCAGATGCCGCTGCGCCAGCACCACCAGGCACCCCGACGGCACAAAAAGCGCGAGCGTCGCGATCAGCGCGCCTGCCCAGCCATCCACCAGATAGCCGAAGAACGGCACCACGTTCAGCAGTGGTCCGGGCGACAACGGGGACAGCGAAAACGCCAAAGTGAAGTCGTTATCCGACACACCGATCGCCGGCGTGACGAACAGCGTCTTGAGTACCGGTAACGCCGAGAAGCCGCCACCGAACAACGTCATGCCCGCGCCGGCCAGTCGCGGCCATAGCAGCGCAAGTTCATAGCGATGCGGCAACGGCAGGGCGAACAACACCAGCAACACGCATAGTGCCGCCAGCATGTGCCAGTCGCCCCGGCCGATCGTCACGACGATGCGCGAATTGCGCTCCGGACTGACCAGCCACCCGGTGCCGAAGGCCGTGCCGAGCATCACCACGTAGGCCGCGGGACTGTGCGCATAGAAGAGCGCTACGCAACCGAGCCCCGCAGCGATCCATTCGACCTTGCCGCGCACCAGCGCGCGCGTCTGTTTGTACCAGGTGATCGCGATCAGTGTCGCCAGCACCACGCTGAAGTGATTGAGCAATGTTTGGGAAGCCGCGGCGCGCACGAGCGGCGTGCGATAGAAGATCGCGAACAACGTCATCAGCGTGAAAAAGGGCAGCACGCTCGCGACGCCCGCCACCCAGGCGCCAGCGCGTCCGCGCAGCGCATGCCCCAGTTGTACGGCGACATTGCAGCCCACCGGCCCGGGCACCATCCAGGCCAGCGCGATCAGATCGGAAAAGGCCACGCGCGAGAGCCGTCCCTCGCGTTCTACGTAGTGGTTTTCAAGTTGCGCCATCAGCGCGAGGCCGCCCCACGACAGCGCCGACAGGCCGAACACGACCCTGAACAGCGTCCATAGCGGTTCCCGTTTTCCTCGCCTGGCGGCATCCTGGCTCGTGATCGTCTGCATGGCGACGCGGGCCCCCGCACGCGGGCGGCCCACCCTCTGAGATCATCATTGTGTGTGTGTTGGCGCGGCCGGTAGCCGGCATCGCGCGGTGATGCAGTACAGCGTGAATGTAGCTGGTTTTGTAATGCGGCGGTGGGATATGCGCGGGGGCGCCGCTTATACGCTTATCGGCCGCGTGCGGCGCGCATGTGCGTGGCACACGCGCCACCGCCAGGCCACGCTCAGCTGTTGGCGCTCGTGCTGGTGCTTGACACGCTGCGGGTGCTGTCGGGTTCACGCGCGGCGCGGTGACCCTTCATGCCGCATACGCCGAAGCGTTCGAGCAGTGCCGGAATTGCGTCGACCGGCACCGGACGCGAGAACAGGAAACCCTGCGCCTCGATATGGCCGAGCGCGGCGAGCCATGCAATCTGCTCTTCAGTCTCGGTGCCTTCGACCACCACCGTGAGTCCGAGCGAGCGCGCCAGATTGACGATCGCGGTGACCATCACGCACACGCTGCGGTCGCCGGGAATCGCCTGGATGAACGAACGGTCCACCTTCAGCGTGTCGACCGAGAAGCGGTTCAGGTAGGAGAGCGACGAATAGCCCGTGCCGAAATCGTCGAGCGCGATCCGCACGCCGAGGCGCTTCAACGCGAAGATCTTCTCCGAGACGAGTTCGGGATATTCCATCATCGCCGTCTCGGTGATTTCGAGTTCAAGACGGCGCGCGGAGATGCCGCTTTCCTCGATCGCGTGCGAAATGGTTTCGTACAGATCGCCGCGCCAGAACTGCACTGCGGAGATGTTCACCGCGAGCGACAGCGTGTCGTAGCCCTGTTGCTGCCACAACGCCAGTTGGCGGCAGGCGGTCTCGATCACGAAGTCGCCGATCGGCACGATCAGTCCGGTGGATTCGGCGACAGGAATGAATTCGTTGGCCGGAATCAGACCGTGTTGCGGATGATTCCAGCGCACCAGCGCTTCAAAGCCGGTGATGCAACGGCGCGTCAGATCGATCTTCGGCTGATAGGTGAGAAACAGTTGGCCCTCGGCGAGCGCGACGCGCAACTGCTGCTCCCATTTCATCAAATGGTCTGCGCGGTGCGACAACTGCGGCGAATAGAACTGGTAGCAGTTCTTGCCCGCGTCCTTCGCGCTGTACATGGCGAGGTCGGCTTTTTTCAGCAGATCGATCTCGCTCTCGTTGGCGACCGAGTAGAGCGCGATGCCGATGCTCGCATGCAACACGAACGAACTGCCACGCACCTCGAAAGGCTTGGAGAACGCGTCGGCCGCCGCTTCGGCGAGTGTGACAGCGCGCTTCTCGACGTCGTCGCCCTTGATCACTACGACGAACTCGTCGCCGCCGATGCGGCTCAACGTGCCGCCGTCGCCAACCGCGGCGGCGAGGCGCGAGGCCGTCATTTGCAGCACGATGTCGCCGGCGTTGTGGCCTAGCGTGTCGTTGACGGTCTTGAAGTTGTCGAGGTCGATGAAGAGAATCGCGAGGTGCCCGAGATTGGCAGGCTGCGCCACGTCGTGCCGCAATGTTTGCAGCGTCGCGTAGCGATTGCGCAAGCCGGTCAGCAGATCGTACTCGACCAGATGCGTCATCTCCCGCTCGCGCCCGAGCAGCTTGCCGATCAAACCGGTGGCCACCGCGAAGAAGCTCAGCATCGCAAGCGAGATGAAGCCCGCCATCAACAGATAGACGTTGCGCGTGTGGTTGTAGTCGGCGAATTCTTCGGCTTGCGACAGGCCCACCAGCACGCCGAGCGGATAGCCGTCGATATGCCGGTACGAAACGATGCGCGTGACATTGTCGATCGAATCGACGTAGGTGCCCGACACATGCTCCGACGTCGGATACGAGCCGCTCGCCGAGAATGAGCCGTTGGCGCTGTTGGCGCTGTTGGCGCTGCCCGTGCGGCGCGCCAACACCGTGCCGTTGTCCGAGATCACCGCGATCACGCCTTCACGGCCGATGGCCGCGTTGTTATAGAAGTCGCTGGTGAAATAGCTCGGGTCTTCGGAGACCACCACGACGCCCGCGAACGAGCCGTCGGGATGATTCAGACGCCGCGTCATCTGCAAGGTCCAGTGGCCGGATATGCGGCCGAGCACGGGCTTGCTGATATACAACTGGTCGTCGTTTTCGTGTTCGTGGACCTTGAAGTGTTCGCGGTCCGACAGGTCGATGTGTTTGGGATTGAGCTCGGCCGTGTTGGCGATCAGCGTGCCGTGCTCGTCGATCAGCGACACCTGCACCAGCGTTTCGCTTTGCACCACGCCTTTTTCAACCGTGCTGGCGAGATCGAAATGATTCGGCGTTTTCTCGAACTCGTATTTGACGAAGCGGGTGATCTGGTCGACCTGGTGAATCGCCTTGACCGTGTGTTGCTCCAGCGCCGCGGAGAGAATCGCGGCAGAGGCCATGGCTTCACGATTAGTGGCTTCTTTCTCAACCGACAGGCGCGCGAAGATGACAGTCCAAAGCAGGATCAGGACCAGCACGCCGAGCGCGGGAATGGCGAGCAAAGCACGGCGGCGCGGCAGAGCGGGATCGCGGCGGGGTTTGGCTTCGCGCGGGTCGGAGAAGCGGAGCTGGCTCATTGGCTGGCCCGTTCCCTGGCGCCGGCCATTTGCAACTGCGCGAGCATTGACTGCGCTAATTTCATGGGTGGCTGCATGGTGCCCAAGGTGCCAGAACTACTGCGCAGGAAAAGGGAGCGTGGCGTCGTGCGTGATCGTCCGCAGGTCACCGGGTACATTTCGATATTACTGAATGCCACTGGATTAAGGAAGGGTCCGCGCATCGGGTATACGCGGGCGCAGCAAATCGTTCCAGCCGGCTGAATTCGCAGCCGGCGCGGCCAGCCGTGGGGCCGCGGCCCGGCAGTGGTCTTCGAATATTTCATCGGGATCCGGAATTCAGGTGTGCCAGGCCTCGGGTCATGCATGGCGCATTAATCGTGCAGACCGTGCGACGTTTTGTGCTCAAGCGTGGCCGGAAGCGGCGAGACACGGCCGGCGTCCAGCGGCAGCCCGGCGGTTGCCTGCCTGCAATCGTGTGCTGCGCCGTTCATGGCAACCGGAACGTGCCGTCGACGACCGTTACCGACGGCCCACCGATCCATGTCTTGCCGGCGGCGTCGTCGTAGTGCACCGAAACGTTGCCGGCACGACCCAGCACGGTGCCCTGGCGGACCGTGTAGTGTGAGCCAGGACGCAACTGCTGGGCGCTCAGGAGGCCCGCGAGCGCGGCGTTCGCGCTACCCGTGACCGGATCCTCGCCGACGCCGAAGCGACCGCCTGCCATCAGGCAGCGCACTTCAAAGGTGGCGGGGCCGTCACTGTCGTGCGGACCGTAGACGGCGAGACCATGGGTATCCATCGCATGCACGATGTCGGCGAGCGCAGCGGCATCGGGGTCGAGCGCGAGGCAGTCGCGTGCTGAATTGACGCGCACCACGAGCCATGGCGCCCCATTGTCGACCGCGCAGGGTGTCGCGTTGAAATCGATTGCATCGCTACGTAAAGCGGTAGTAAGTGCCGAGTATCGATCTTGGGGAAGCGCTGTGACGCGCGCGGGCGGTGCGGCGAATGCCCATGTGTCTGGGGCTTCGCCGGTCGATTCAGTCGGCGCCTTCAGCGCCTTCAATTCGACGAGGCCCACGCCGCACTGCTGCACCAGTTGACCGGCCTGCTTCGGCTGATAGCCGCTTTCGAGCAGTGCATGGGCGGTGCCGAGCGTTGGGTGACCGGCAAACGGCAATTCGCCGTGCGTCGTAAAGATGCGTACGCGATAGTCGGCAGCCGGGTCGGTCGGCTTCAGCAGGAAGGTTGTTTCGGACAGATTGGTCCAGTGCGCGATCGCCTGCATCTGATCCGCATCAAGTGCATCGGCATCGAACACGACTGCAAGCGGATTGCCTTTGAACGGCACCGACGTGAACACGTCGACCTGTTTGAAACGAACGGTGTTGGCGGGCATCGGGCGCGGTCCGGCGAATCCAGCAGGTTGGTAGGGTTCAGGGATTCTACCTGGTGACAACGGAACGATCTACCTCGCCACAAATGCAAAACGCGCCGCAGGTGACAGACACCTCGCGACGCGTTCAGACCGTTCAGGACGACTAGCCGGACAAACCGGCAGCCCGTTCTGTTTGAGTTCGTTATTCGACTTCGGCGATCATCTCGATCTCGACGCATGCGCCGAGTGGAATCTGCGCCACGCCAAACGCCGAGCGCGCATGCTTGCCGCGCTCGCCGAACACGTCAGCGACCAGTTCGGACGCGCCGTTGGTCACGAGATGCTGTTCGGTGAACTCGAGCGTCGAGTTGACGAGGCTCATCAGCTTGACGATGCGCGTGACGCGGTTCAGATCGCCCACGTGCGCGTGCAGCGTCGCGAGCAGATCGATCGCGATCGAGCGCGCGGCGGCCTTGCCTTCTTCGGTGGTGAGGGTGGCGCCGAGCTTGCCGGTCCACACCTTGCCGTCTTTCTTCGCGATGTGGCCCGACAGGTATACCGTGTTTCCGCTTTGCGCGCTCATCACATAGGCGGCTGCCGGCGCGCCTGCGATCGGCAGTTCGATACCCAGTTCCTTGAGCTTGTCGTACACATTTGTTTGAGCCATGGTGTGTCCTTGGTCAGTAGTGAAATTCGGTAACCCGGCGGGGTGGCCGGGGTCGCTTAGATCTTCGCGCGGATCAGTGCCGCGAGACGCGACACGCCTTCGTCGATCCTGGCCGGCGGCACCGTGACGAACGACAGGCGCAGCGTGTTGTGCTGGGCTTCGCTCGCGAAGAACGGACCACCTGGCACGAATGCGACGTTCTGTGCGACGGCTTCTTCGAGCAGCTTCATGCTGTCGATCTGCGCGGGCAGATTCACCCACACGAACATGCCGCCTTCCGGACGATTCCAGGTAACGCCTTCCGGCATGTAGCGTTCGAGCGAGGCCAGCATCGCCGCGCATTGATCGCGGTACAGCTCGCGAATGGTCGGTACGTGCGTGTCGAGGAAGCCGTCTTTGATCACTTCGTACACGATGCGTTGCGTGAAGCTCGGCGTGTGCAGATCGGTGGCTTGCTTGGCTTGCACGAGCTTGAAGATCAACTCTTCAGGCGCAATGATGTAGCCGACCCGCAGGCCCGGCGCCAGCACTTTCGAGAACGAGCCGAGATGGACAATATGATCCGGCGCCATGGACAGCATGGTGGGCAGCGGAACACCTGCGTAGTCGAGCGCGCCGTAGGGATCGTCTTCGATGACCGGGAACGGTGCGGTCTTCGCAAACGCCGCCAGCGCACGGCGGCGTTCGAGCGGCAGGCGTCGCCCCGTCGGATTCTGAAAGTTCGGTTGTGCGTACAAGAGGCGCGCGCCGGCCGTCAGCTCAGGCGTGAGCGCCTCGGGGATCAGGCCTTGCTCGTCCGTCGGCACCTGCACGTAGCGCGGTTCGTACATCGAGAACGATTGCAGCGCGCCGAGGTAAGTCGGCGTTTCAACCAGTACCGGGCTGTCCGGACACACCAGCACTTTGCCGAGCAGGTCGAGCGCTTGCTGCGAGCCAGTCGTGATCAGTACCTGCGAAGGGCGAATCTGCGCGCCGTTCACCGAGTAGCGTTGCGCGACCCATTCGCGCAGCGGCAGGTAGCCTTCAGTCGCGCTGTATTGCAAAGCCGCGGCGGGCGCGTCGCGCAGAATGCGGTCGGATGCTTCGCGCATACGTTCGGCCGGGAAGGTCGCCGGCGAGGGCAGGCCGCCCGCGAACGAAATGACTTCGGGCCGTTCCGTGACCTTCAGGATCTCGCGGATCGCCGAGCTCGTGAGCTTGCGTGCGCGTTCGGACAGTTGCCACGTGGGGGCTTTCAAGTCGCTTTGGTCCATGGTCTCCTCTGCTGGTATCTCTGGAACCGGTCAAAACTTCGATTATCGCGCGAGTCGTCGACCTGCGCGCGCTGCTTATTTAAGGGTCCGTAGACCCTCGGGTGTTTCAAACTCGGCGACGAGCGCGGCTGCGCCTTCCGTGGGCTCGAGTGCGATTAGGTGCGCCGCGCCCAGCCAGTGCAATTGCGCGGCAATTGCGTCGGCCTGCGGATGGACTGCTTTCAAAGCTTTCAGTGCAATGTCCGTTTCCGGCAGGGCCGCCGACGGATGCCGCGGCGTGTCCCACTGGATCAGCGACGGCAGCACGCCGTCGCCGGCGCCTTGCCACGCGGGGAAGGTGCCGTCGTCAGGCACCGAAAGACCCCAGCTGAAATCGCCCCGCGTCATCGGCACGATCGGTGCAATGCGCTGCGGATATTGTGTCTGCCACGCCGTGAGCCGCCTTGGGCGGTCGACTCGGGCGACCCAGTGCGACAGGTAGGGCCCTTTTTCGAGCCGCGCGTGCGTCGCCGGGTCGTCGAGGGCGAACAGGCGGGCACGCGGCGCGGCACCCTCCGCGGGTTCGGCGGCCTGCGGGTCGACCGCGATCACTTCCAGATACACGCCGCCCCACAGGTTCAGCAGGCGATTGTGCGTGCGCATCAGCGGATGCGCGCCGCCGCCGGCCGGTGCGACGCCGAGCGTGTCGGCGACGTACTGCGTGCCCTCGTCGAGGGTACGGGCGGAAATCACGAGGTGATCGAGACGGAGCGAATGGGCAGTCATGGCGGATCAGGAAAGCGGTTTCTGCGGTAAGCCGGAACGCGCGCCGGGTGCGGCAGCAGCGTGGCCGGGGTCGTAAGCATAACCGTTTGCCGGGTCGGCGGGCCAGACGGATGGCGTTTGGGCTGGTCTTGCCCGAAGTCGCGCGTGAGCGGCATGGTGTAACCCGAGCCGCTTCATCATCCGTTGCTTATCTTAAATGTAGCTTTAAATGTAGCGTCGGCGACCGGCACAGTAACGGTACAATCGACTCGATACCGTTCGGTACAGTTGGAGCCCGTTATGTCCGTCCCGCTTGCCCAGATTCCCACTCCGCACGATACGGCGTCGCTGACGTTGGTCGAGCAGCTCGTTCAGTGGGCGCGCCGCCGCATCGAGGAGCGCGTATTCCGTCCCGGCATGCGCATGCCGTCGATCCGCAAGCTGGCGCTGGACAAGGGCGTGTCGCGCTTCACCGTGGTCGAGGCGTATGAGCGGCTGGTGGCGCAGGGCTACCTGGAGTCGCGGCGCGGTTCCGGTTTCTATGTGCGCGAACGATTGGGCGGTGCGCCGACGGCCGAGATCCGCACCATTGCCGCCGCAGCGCCCGCGCCGGCCACGATCGACGTCGTCTGGCTGCTGCGCAATATGTTGCATACGGGTGCGCGCCCCGAGCGCAGCCCAGGCCTGGGCTACCTGCCTGCACGTTGGCTCGACGGCGATCTGATCACTAACGCGCTGCGCACGCTCGGCCGGCAAAGCGGTGCACAGATGCTCGGCATTGGCACGCCGCAGGGTTTTTTGCCGCTGCGCCAGCAGTTGCAGACGCGGCTGGAGGAGCTGGAAATCGGCGTTTCGCCGGATCAGATCGTGATGACCTCCGGCATTACCCAGGCAATCGACCTGATTTCGCGGATTTACGTGAAGCCGGGCGATGCGGTGATCGTCGGCGATCCGGCCTGGTTTCAGATGTTCGGGCGCTTCGCGTCGCAAGGCGCGCGGCTGGTCGGCATGCCGTACACGCCGGATGGGCCGGACCTCGACGCGCTCGAGTCGTTGGTAGAGACGTGGCGGCCGAAAATGCTGGTGATCAATTCGGTGCTGCAGAATCCCACCGGCACGTCACTCACGGCCGCGCAGGCGTTCCGCATTCTGCGGCTTGCCGAAGCGTACGACTTCATCCTCGTCGAGGACGATATCTACGGCGATCTGTGCCCGCCGAGCCATCCTGGCACGCGGCTCGCAAGCCTCGACCAGTTAAAGCGCGTGATCTACCTGGGCAGTTTTTCGAAGACGCTCGCGCCCAATCTGCGCGTCGGTTTTGTCGCCTGCGCGCCGGAGGTGGCAAGGGCCGTCAGCGATCAGAAAATGCTGGTCGGCATGACGAGCCCCGAACTGAACGAGCGCGTGCTCTACAAGATTCTCACCGAGGGCCATTACCGCCGGCACGTCGAGCGGTTGCGCGCGCGGCTCGACGGCGTGCGCGAAAAATCCGTGCGGATGCTCGAAAAGACCGGCCTGAAGCTGTTCCTGACGCCCGCGGCGGGCATGTTCCTGTGGGCCGATACCGGCGTCGATGCGAGCGCGCTCGCCGCCGCCGGGCACGAAGAAGGCTTTCTGCTGACGCCGGGGAGTCTGTTTTCACCGCAGCAGTCGCCGACCACGTGGATGCGTTTCAATATCGCCAACTGCGGGGACCCCGAGCTGTCGACGTTCCTGTGCCGCTATCTGGACGGCGTCGCGCGGCGCGCCTCTTGAAACTGCGCCGGCTTGCCCCAATTTAGCCGGACGATCCGGCGACACGGCCTCCGCGGCCAATGTGGTCCGCGGCCGGCCGTGCGCCACGCCTGACTAGAACCCCATTCGTAACAGAGAGGAAGTCCGACCATGGCACAAGAAACCATGAGCTTTCAGGCAGAAGTTAAACAACTTCTGCACCTGATGATCCATTCGCTGTACAGCAACAAGGAAATTTTTCTGCGTGAGCTGATTTCGAACGCGTCCGACGCGGCCGACAAGCTGCGCTTCGAAGCGATCGAAAACAGCGCGCTGTACGAAAACGATCCGAACTTGCGGATTCGCGTGTCCTACGACAAGGCGGCGCGCACCATCACGCTCGACGACAACGGCATCGGCATGAGCCGCGACGAAGCGATCGCCAACCTCGGTACGATCGCGCGCTCGGGTACCAAGGAATTCTTCGGCAAGCTCTCCGGCGACCAGCAGAAAGATGCGGCGCTGATCGGCCAGTTTGGCGTGGGCTTTTACTCGGGCTTCATCGTCGCGGACAAGATCACGGTCGAAACGCGCCGCGCCGGCTTGCCGGCCTCGGAAGGCGTGCGCTGGGAAAGCGCAGGCGAGGGCGATTTCGCGGTGGAGAGTATCGAACGTGCCGCGCGCGGCACGACCATCACGCTGCACCTGCGTGCCGATGAAGACGAACTGCTGTCGTCGCATCGTCTGAAGTCGATCATCCAGAAGTACTCGGACCACGTCGCGCTGCCCATCCTGATGGCGAAGGAAGAGTGGGACGCTGAAAAGAGCGAGATGGTCACGAAGGACGAGGACGAGACCGTCAACCAGGCGAGCGCGCTGTGGACCCGTTCGAAGAACGACATCACCGAAGAACAGTACAAGCAGTTCTACCAGCACCTCTCGCACGATCATCAGGATCCGCTGACGTGGACGCATAACCGCGTCGAGGGCCGCAGCGAGTATACGCAACTGCTGTATGTGCCGACGCATGCGCCGTTCGACATGTTCAACCGCGATCATCGCGCCGGGCTGAAGCTGTACGTGAAGCGCGTGTTCATCATGGACGACGCCGAGCAACTGCTACCGGGCTATCTGCGTTTCGTGAAAGGCGTGGTCGATTCGGCTGATCTGCCGTTGAACGTGTCGCGCGAAATCCTGCAGGAAAGCCGCGACGTGAAGGCGATCCGCGAAGGCGTGACCAAGCGTTCGCTGTCGATGCTCGAAGAACTGGCGAACTCGGAAAACGATGCCGACCGCGAAAAGTACGCCGGTTTCTGGAAGGAATTCGGTCAGGTGCTGAAGGAAGGCATCGGCGAAGATTTCGCCAATCGCGAGCGTATTGCGAAGCTGGTGCGTTTTGCGTCGACGCATACGGAATCGCCGGAGCAGACCGTGTCGCTCGCCGACTACGTCGCGCGGATGAAGCCCGAGCAGACCAAGATCTACTACGTGACCGCCGACACCTGGCAGGCCGCGACCCACAGCCCGCATCTCGAAGTGTTCCGCAAGAAGGGCGTGGAAGTGCTGCTGCTGACCGATCGCGTCGATGAATGGATGCTGTCGTTCCTGAACGAATTCGACGGCAAGCCGCTGCAAAGCGTCGCGCGTGGCGATCTCGATCTGGGCGCGCTGAATGACGAAGAAAAGCAGGCGCAGGAGAAGGTCGGCGAGGAGTTCAAGCCGCTCGTCGAGAAGATGAAGGAAGCGCTGAAGGACAAGGCCAAGGACGTGCGCCTGACGTTCCGCCTGACCGATTCGCCGTCTTGCCTCGTGGCTGACGATGGCGAAATGAGCGGCTATTTGCAACGTATGCTGAAGGCGGCGGGTCAGGAAGCGCCGTCGTTCCATCCGATTCTCGAAGTGAATCCGGAGCATGCGCTGGTGAAGGGCTTGCACGCGGATAGCGCGAATTTTGACGACTGGTGCCATCTGCTGTTCGATCAGGCGCTGCTCGCTGAAGGCGGCGCGCTGGAAGATCCTGCGAGCTTCGTGAAGCGTACCAACGCGTTGTTGCTTGCGCGTGCGAGTTGAGTTTGCGAGTTTGAACTGAACTCGAACCGGTGTCGCCTTGACGCTTGTGATTGAAAAATGCGCTGCTTCGGCAGCGCATTTTTTTGCTCCGTGCTTTATTGTCGCGGCTGCCTGGCGAAGGTCTCGCGCAGGTACCTGGATGGGGCGCGGTAAGGTTTTAGTGCGCGGGCGCTTGCCCATGCAAATGACGCACTTGCGATAGCACGGAGCCGGCCAGTTCCTTTGCCTCGATGCAGGAATGAGGATCAGCCAGGACTTTCGCCGCGAGACTGCCGATCGCCGTGCTGGTCTGTTTCGACGTGTGGTGCTGCGCGAGCGCAGAACCGGCAAGTTCCTTTTCCTGATACCAGGCACCCGGACGCCGCAATACGACGGCGGCCAGATGTGCGATGCGGTCAGAGGTTTCTTTCGAGTTCGTAGTATTCAAGCCTAAGATCCTTTGTAGTTTGTTGTTGATCCAGACGATTTTCAAGCCCGAAAAAATCGCCTGAAAAATAATTATGGTTAACTAATTAAAACTATTCAACGACCTTAAATTGAGATTGGTTTATGAGATGTGGAAACGCAGTTTTGTCTTATGCTCTCGCGTTCGAAATTCGGATGCTTAAAAGGATTATTTGCAATATCCAAGCCGTTTGCGCATCCGATCTTATTTCTGCGATTGCGCATTGACGCGTTGCGATAGCTCTCTGTATTCCCATGTCCGATTCCGCATTGCTAACCCCTGCCGATCCCGTGCGGCTCCTGTGGTCAATCTTGCGCGAGCAAGGTTTCGACGCTGCCGAGCGACGAGCCCTCGAACTCGTTGCAGAGGGTGTCACGCCGCAATTACATGCAGACCTGTGCGCGAGCGCAGAGCGTTTTGAAGCGGCGTACCACAGTGCTTCGCAAGCGCAGGCTGGAGGCAACGGCGCGCGTCATGCCCGCGTGGCACTTTTCGCCGACGCACTCGGCCGCGCCGAGGCTGCGCAGCGCAACAGTGAATTGGCGGTCACCGCGCAACCGCTCGCTGCGACGGTCGAATGGATCGTCTGGCTGATCGATCGCTGTGGCGCGCATTCGGCCGCCGCGCACATGTTGCGCGCGTATGAGCCGCACGCGCCGCAAGACGCCCGAACGCCCTGGTGGTTGTCGATTGCGCTTGCGGCGTTGCCGGATGCGAGCGCGCGAGCCGAGCGCCGCGCAGCGCTGTTGCGGGCCTATGCGCTCGATCCGGCAATCCACCCCGCGTTGCCGTTGCAGCTCGTATTGGCTTTCCGGGAGATTCGTGATTGGCCCACGGTCGAGCGTGTTTGCCGCGAGGTGCTGACGCGCGATCCCGCCGATGCCGAAATCGCCTGGCAACTGAGCCACGCACAATGGCAGTGCAACGACGCCGCCGCGGCAGAGGTGACCATGCGTGCTGTCGATGCCGCCGCACCTGGCAATGCCCACGTGCTGGGCGCAATCGGTATGTATCTCGCCGAGCAGGCGCGTTTTTCCGATAGCGAAGCGGCGCTGCATGCAGCCCTCACCCTCGACCCGGCCGCGCCGCAGGCGGCCGTCGATCTCGCCGATCTGAAATTGCGGCGCGGCGACTGGTCGAACGCATGGCCGCACTTCGCGGCGCGCCTGACGCGCGACGACCGCGAGCCGAACAACGTCGTAACAGTGATGGAGCGGTTGTGTCCGCGCTGGCAGGGTGAACCGCTCGCCGGCAAGACCTTGCTCGTGCACAGCGAACAGGGCAACGGCGACGATATCCAGATGGTGCGCTTTGTGCCCGAGCTGGCGGCGCGCGTACGCGACGAGGGCGGCCGGTTGGTACTCGCGGTGCGCCGGGCGTTACAGCCGCTGCTTGCGCGTTTTTACGCGGATTGCGTGTCCATCGAAGATGGACCGCTCGGCAAGCCGCACTTTGGCCTGCCGATCATGAGCGTGCCGTCGATCCTTGGCTTGCTGCCTGACCACGTGCGCGGCGCGGCGTATCTGTATGCCGATGCAAGCCGCGTCACCGCATGGAGCGAACGGGTCAGCGCAGGTGACGGACAGGCAGCGCGATTGCATGTCGGCCTCGTTTGGTCGGGCAGCCCGACGCATCGTCGCGACGCGAAGCGGTCGATTCCGCTTGCGGCACTGGCTCCGGTGCTTGCGCTGCCCAATGTGGTGTTCCATCCGTTGACGCCGGGTCGTCACGCCGATGTGGCGGCTTTGAGCGCGCAGGGGTATCGCGTTCGCGATCTGACTGCGCACTACGAGGCCGGTTTCGACGACGTGGCCGCTCACGTGAGCGCGCTCGATGCGGTCGTGACCATCGATAGCGCGCCTTTGCATCTGGGCGGCGCGTTGGGGCGTCCCGTGCTGGCGATGCTCGATCACGTGTCGCACTGGTGTTGGGGTAATGAGGAAGCGCAGCCTTGGTACGACGCTGTCCAACTGTTCCGGCAGCCGCAGCCGGGGGCGTGGGAGCCGGTAGTCGAGCGCGTGGCGGCCCGTTTGCGAGCGATGCCAGGCGCGCGGTAGTTGTTCGCGCGAATGGCGCGGAAACTGGAAAGTCGCGTCTATAAGAATGCGCACATAAAAACGCCCGCATGACGCGGGCGTTTTTACGAATCTGGCGTCAGGTGGCGAACGCCTACTTCTTTCCCATCAGCGTATCCATCGTTTCACCGCGCACGACGACCTCGGTGCGCCGGTTCAGCGCACGCCCTTCGGCTGTCTCGTTGCTGGCGACGGGGTTGTTGTACGCGTTGCCCTTCGTCCGGATCCGGTCCATCGCCACACCACGCGCCACGAGCGCATAACCTACCGCAGTGGCGCGTGCTTCGGAAAGCTGCTGGTTATAGTCGAGCGTGCCGACGTTGTCCGTGTATCCCTCGACTAGAATTGGCTTCTTGCTGCGCTTGAGCAGAACGGCTGAACGATCGACGACTGCCGCTGCATCGCCGCGCACTTCGGATTTGCCGAACTCGAACAGCGCAGCTTCGGGCAGCTTGACTGAGACACCGTTAGCGACGGGCGTCACTTCGATGCCGACGGCCTTGTTCAACGATGTTTCAGTATCGCGGTTCAGCGGGGCTGCGCAACCCGCCATCAGCACGACAGACATTGCGCATGCGGTAGCGGCCAGGAATGTTCTCATGTCTCTTTTTTCTCCTTCAATATCCGATCACATGGCACGCCCTTCGATCGCGGGCGGGCCGTCGACTTGTTAAAGCACGACGGTTGTATCGCGCATCGCTGGACGAGGAGAATCGGAACTGTCTGAAATCGATACACTGATTGAGTTGGTTCCGCCTGGCATGGCGCTCGACTGACGTTTCCGCCGGGACGGCCGATGAGGGACTCGCGATCCTCTGACAACTGCGCCGTTATAATCCGACACCATGCCTATCCGTTTCGATGCCGCCGACGCCCACTGGCGCGTCACGCCCTTACCCGGTTTGAGCGCCGCCCAGAAAGACTGGTTGACCCGCGGCGGATCACTGACCGCGCATCTGCGCACGCTCGGCGAAGTCGCGGTGCGCGTGACGCGCGAAGCCGTCGCCCTGCCGTGGGCCGACGAATACGCCGCGCTCGGCCTTGCGCCGCGTGCACCGGTGTGGGTTCGGGAGGTGGTGTTGTCGGTCGATGGTGTGCCGTTTGTCGCGGCGCATAGCGTGGCGCCCCTCGCGGCGAGCGTCGGTGTGTGGCAGGCCACGCGCCGGCTGCGCACGCGGCCGCTCGCCGAGTTGCTCTACAGCGATAGCAGCGTCGCGCGATCGTCGCTGGTAAGCCGCAGGTTGACGGCACGTCATCCGCTGTACCGGCTGGCGGCGCGTGAAATCGATGACATGCCGCCGCACGCGCTGGTTGCGCGCCGCTCGGTGTTCGAGCGTCACGGAGCGCCGCTGTTGGTGACCGAATGCATGTTGCCCGCGCTGTGGGCGCAGCTGGCGAATCTTGTGAATACGGCGCGCGTGCCGTCTGCGCACCCGGCGTCCGCGCCCGCGCCGCAGCGCACTCATGTGCGGGAACATGGCCGGCCGCTCGAGCATACGGCGTCGCGCGCCCATGCTGCGCCGCGGGCGGAGCAAGAACACCTTGCCGATCGGGGCGCGCGTGAATCCGCGCAAGCGCCGGTATCGGACAGTCAGGTGAAGCGCTGATGCTGCGCGGCTTTCCTCCCGTCGTCGCGGCGCATACGCATACGCTGATTCTCGGCAGCTTCCCCGGCGAGGCGTCGCTCGCGGTGACGCAGTATTACGCGCATCCGCGCAATCAGTTCTGGCGTTTGCTCGGCACGGTGCTCGACGAACCGCTTCCCGAGCTCGCCTACGAAGAGCGGCTAGGGCGTTTGCTCGCGCATGGCATCGGCGTGTGGGACGTGCTCGCCGCATGCGAGCGAGAAGGCAGTCTCGACGCAGCGATCCGCAATGCCAGTCCCAACGATTTCGCGTCGCTCCGCGCCCACGCACCGAAGCTCGCCAAAGTTTGCTTTAACGGCAAGACGGCGGGCCGCTTTGCGTCGGTAATTGGCGAAGCGGGCTACGCCACCCTCGTATTGCCTTCGTCGAGCCCGGCGAATGCTATGCTCTCGTTCGACCAAAAATTGCGTCTCTGGCGCGACATCCTTACATGACGAAACTGATCAAGCGCGCCTCGGCTGAAGCCCGTGCATTCCGCAACAAAGACGCTGACGCCGGCGACCACACGCTGAACAAACAAAAAGCAGTGCGCAACAAAAAACGTGTGCTGCACGACGACGACCTGCACGATGCGCCGCAAATCGAAGCACCGCGCAAACCGCGTTTCGCGCCGGTCACGTTCTCGGAAGAGGGCGGCGTACGTTTCCTGCATTTCGGCACGGAATGGGTGCAAGGCGCGATGCGTCTGCGCAAGCCGGATCATGTGGAACTCGAATACGCGCAGCAGATGATGGCCTGGCTGTTGTTCATCGAAACGCCCAAGCGTATCGTTCAGCTCGGTCTGGGCGCCGCAGCGCTGACCAAATTTGCGTACCGTTTCCTGAAGCGCGCGAAGGTCGAGGCGGTTGAAGTGAACCCGGCGGTGGTCGTGGCCGCGCGCACGATGTTCGAACTGCCGCACGACGATGCCCGCCTGACCGTGCACGAAATGGACGCATGGGACTTCGTCAACGACCGCACCAATCACGGCACGATCGGCGCGCTGCAAATCGACGTCTACGATGCGACCGCGCGTGGCCCGGTGCTCGACAGCGTCGGCTTTTACCGTGCGGTGCGCGCATGTTTGACCGACGCGGGCGTGGTGACGATCAACCTGTTCGGCGATCATCCGAGCTTCGTGCGCAACATGAAGCGCCTCAACGAAGCCTTCGATGGCCGCGTGGTCGCGCTGCCGGAAGTGCATGACGGCAACCGCATCGCGATCGCCTTCTCGGGCCCGGCGCTCGACGTGCCGTTCGCGGCACTGCAAGCACGCGCGAAGCTGATCGAAGCTGAACTCGGTTTGCCGGCGCGCAAGTGGATCAAGGGTCTGCAGGAATCGACCGGGCAGAACGGCGGCTCGTTCACAATCTGACGAGTGAAACGGTCGGGCCGGGCAAGCTGGCTCGACTGCTGCAAGCCTGGGAAGGCCTCCGCCGTTGCGCCCACGCGACGGTCTTCAACGCCGCAACTCATCACGCATCGCACAGCCGATCCGCGTTCCGCTTAGGGGCTCACGCGCGAGCCGGGCATCGGCTATCCGGTTCCAGGCTTACGGTCGCACCGAGCCTCGCGCCCCCTCTTCCGACGCAGTGCCCCGCCCACGTCAAAGCCCCGTCCCGCCAGCCTCAAAAGCATTGTCCCGCATCGGGTCGTCCCTGCTTGACCGGACGTTCACCGCTCCTATACTCTTTCGAAGCTTTCGGGGCGCCCGTGGGCATCAGCGGGGCGATCCCTCGCAGGGCTGCCGTCCGCTGTGGGATCCACCACCCGTCAAAACACGGGCCAACATTTCAATAATAGGGAAGAGGAGACGTCATGGCTCACGACGCCGACGCGAACAAGGCCAGCAAGCACTGGCTCTGGTTGCTGCTGTTGCCCTGGATCGCAATGATCTGGGTGCCGTCATATAACAAGGTCGAACCGCAGCTGTTCGATTTTCCGTTCTTCTACTGGTATCAGCTCCTCTGGGTGCTGATCAGCGCGGTCATCACGGCGCTCGTGTACTTCAAGACCAAGACCCGCTCATCGGGCAACCCGGGCAGCTCGCAAGGGGGCGCAAAATAATGAACGCCACCGCAACATTCGTCTTCGTCCTGTTTTTCATCGGCGTCACCATTCTCGGTTTTATCGCGGCCCATTGGCGCAAGGGTGACCTCGCTCATCTGGAAGAGTGGGGCCTCGGCGGCCGGCGCTTCGGCACCATCGTCACGTGGTTCCTGCTGGGCGGCGACCTGTACACCGCCTACACCTTCATCGCCGTGCCGGCGCTGGTGTTCGGTGCGGGCGCAACCGGTTTCTTCGCGCTGCCGTACACGATCCTGATCTATCCGTTCGCGTTCGTGGTCTTCCCGAAGCTGTGGAGCATCGCCAAACGTCAAGGCTATGTGACATCGGCCGACTTCGTCTCGGCTCGCTATGGCAGCCGTATGCTGGCGCTGGCGATCGCCGTGACCGGCATCGTCGCGACGATGCCGTACATCGCGCTGCAACTGGTCGGTATCGAAGTGGTGATCGGCGCGTTGGGTTTCGACACCAAGGGCTTCGTCGGCGATCTGCCGCTGATCATCGCCTTCGCGATTCTGGCGGCTTACACGTACACGTCGGGCCTGCGCGCGCCGGCCATGATCGCGGTCGTCAAGGACGTGCTGATCTATATCGTGATCTTTGCCGCGATCATCGTGATTCCGCCGCAACTGGGCGGCTTCGGCCATATCTTCAGCGTGGTGCCGCCGGCCAAGCTGCTGCTGAAGGCACCGGACGTGTCGAGCCTGAACGGCTACAGCGCGTACGCGACGCTTGCGGTCGGCTCGGCGCTTGCGCTGTTCCTGTATCCGCACTCGATCACCGCGGTGCTGTCGTCGAAGTCGGGTAACACGATCCGCCGCAACATGGCGATGCTGCCGGCTTACTCGCTGGTGCTCGGCCTGCTCGCCCTGCTGGGCTTCATGGCGTTGGCTTCGGGCGTGAAGGACATGCCGGAATTCGCGCCGTACTTCAAGGCGTTCGGCCCGAACTTCGCGGTGCCGGCGCTGTTCCTGCACTTCTTCCCGTCGTGGTTCGTCGGTGTGGCGTTCGCGGCGATCGGTATCGGCGCGCTGGTACCGGCGGCGATCATGTCGATTGCGGCAGCGAACCTGTACACGCGCAACATTCACAAGGAGTTCGTGAACCGCAACATGTCGCATGAGCAGGAGACCAATGTCGCGAAGCTGGTGTCGCTGATCGTCAAGGTCGGCGCCGTCGCGTTCATTCTCGGTTTGCCGCTGACGTACGCGATTCAACTGCAACTGCTGGGCGGCATCTGGATCATCCAGACGCTGCCGGCTATCGTGCTGGGTCTCTACACGCGCGTGCTCGACTACCGCGGCCTCCTGATCGGCTGGGCGGTCGGCATCGCCACCGGCACGTGGATGGCGATCTCGCTGAAGCTGGCGAGTTCGATCTTCACGATCCACCTGTTCGGCATGGCGATTCCGGGCTACGCGGCAGTGTGGTCGCTGATCGTCAACCTGGTGGTGTCGGTGGTGGTGAGCCTGCTGGTGCGGATGTTCGGCATGCAGCGCGCCGAAGACCGCACCCGTCCGGAAGACTATCTGGACGTGGTCGAAGGCTAAGTCAGCCGGTCCGGTCCGCTTGAGAAAGCAACGCCCGCAGACAAAAGTTTGCGGGCGTTTGTCTTTCCGGGGCACTCCAGGGCACGATAGCGGAACCGTCCTCCAAAGCGTCCGTCGCGCGAGCCATGGCTTCTGCCGATTCCCCCCGCGTAATCGCCCCCCGCTCGGCCATTAGCCGCATGGTGCGCACAATCACGTCGCCGTACTACCGCTATCGCCACGCGAAGATGCTGCATAGCCTGCGCGTCGGCGTCGCCATGCTGGTGTCGATTCTCGCGACCACCGGTATCAACATTCCTCACGGTATCTGGTCGTCGGTGACGCTGCTGGTGGTGATCGGCGGCTTGCAGCATCACGGCAATATCCGCAAGAAGGCCGCTGACCGGGCCGCCGGGACGCTGCTCGGCGCGGCGATCGGTCTTGCGCTGATCCTGTTGCAGAACCTGACCGGCTCGCTGCCGCTCACCTATGTGCTGATGTCGATCGTCGCGGGAATCTGCGCCTGGTTCGCGATCGGTTCGTCGGGGTATATCGGCCTGCTGACGGCAATCACGATGTGCATCGTCGCGGGCCATGGTGACAATCTGATCGACGTCGGCCTCTGGCGCACGCTGAACGTGCTGATCGGCATCGTGATCGCGCTGGCGTTTTCGTTCGCGTTGCCGCTGCATGCGACCTATTCGTGGCGCTACGGGATCGCCGACAATCTGCGGGCCTGTGCGCAGATCTATACGCGTTTGCTGGAAGGCGAGACGATCAGCGAGGAGGATCAGGTCAAACGCTTCCTCGCGATCAACAAGCGGCTGGTTCAGTTGCGCTCGCTGATGCCTTCGGTGGCGAAGGAGATCGATGTGCCGAAGGCCACGCTCGAAGAGATCCAGCGGCTGCATCGATCGGTGCTCAGTTCGCTGGAGTTGCTGGCAACCGGCCCGCTGATGCGCGCCGATGCCGCGGCGCGCGCTGCGTATGTGCGGGAGTGTGGCGCCGAGGTGCACGCCGTGCGTGGCATTCTGCTAGCGATGGCGCGCGGCCTGCGCTTTGGCCGCGCGACACACTTCGGCATTCCGGCCGCGTCGCCGCTTGTGCAGGCGTGCGGCGACGTGGCGCTTGAATTGCCACCCGACCTTCAGGGGCCGTATTGGCTCGGCCAGCGATTAGCCGAACAGGTGGATCGGCTGCGCGCGCTATTGTTGGAAACCGAGCCGAACTGGAATATCGAGCGGCATTCGCGGACTTTGCTGAAGGTGTAAGGCCTTTAAGCCTCCGGTACCGTCACCATCCACGCGAGACCGAAGCGGTCCACCAGCATCCCGAAGCCCTTGCTCCAGAAGGTGGCTTGCCACGGCATCGTCACCGAACCGCCGTCGGCCAGCGCATTGAAATATTGTTCCGCCGACGCGGCGTCGTCAGCCGTCAGCGAGAGGCTGAAGCCGCTGAACGTAGCCTGAGGGTCGCAGTGGCCGTCGGAGGCCATCCAGACGGTCGAACCGATCCTGACCGAGGCGTGCATGATCTTTTCTTCCAGACCGGGGCGCGGCTGATTTTGCGGGTCGGGCGGCGCGTCCTTGTAGCGCATCATTAACAACACCTCAGCGCCGAGCTTCTCGGTGTAGTACTTGAGCGCTTCTTCACAGCGGCCGTTGAAAAATACGTAAGGCTGAACGTACATGTTCGTCTCCCGGAATAGGGGTCAGCGGCGCCGCATGCCTTGGATAAACGTACCGAGGGCGCGGCGTGCAGACGATTGTAGTCGTCTGTCAGGGCAGCGATTGTGACAATATTTCGTAAGGGGCTGGCCCGTATCGAGCGTAAGCCTGTAAACGGCACACGGCCCTGAACCGGAGGGTTCAGGGCCGCGTATTGGACTACGTGCCCGACCGCGTACTCCAGCCGCGAAGGCTCGGCTTAACGCAGCGCTTCGATCATTTTTTCCAGCTTGACGGCGTCTGCAGCGAACGCGCGGATGCCTTCAGCGAGCTTTTCAGTTGCCATGGCTTCGTCGTTGACGAGGAAGCGGAACGACGATTCGTCGACCGGCACGCGTTCGATGTCCCCACTCTCGCCCATTTCAGGCGACAGCTTGCGCTCGACCTTGTCGGTGCTCTCCTGCAGCTTTTGCAGCAGATCCGGGCTGATGGTCAGCAGGTCGCAGCCGGCCAGTTCCAGAATCTGGCCCGGGGTGCGGAAGCTCGCGCCCATCACCTCGGTCTTGTAGCCGAACTTCTTGTAGTACGCGTAAATGCGGCGGACCGATTTGACGCCCGGGTCGTTGGCGCCGCCGTCCTTCGCTTCGTCCCACGCGCTGCCGGCGTTCTTCTTGTACCAGTCGTAGATACGGCCGACGAACGGCGAGATTAGTTGCGCGCCCGCTTCGGCACAGGCAGCGGCCTGGGCGAGCGAGAACAGCAGTGTCATATTGCAGTGGATGCCTTCCTTCTGCAGTACTTCGGCGGCGCGGACGCCTTCCCACGTGGAGGCCAGCTTGATCAGCACGCGTTCGCGGCCGATGCCATGGTCTTTGTACTGCGCGATCAGTTCACGGCCCTTGGCGATCGACGCTGCGGTGTCGAACGACAGGCGCGCATCCACTTCGGTCGACACACGGCCCGGGATAATCTTGAGAATTTCGGTGCCGAAGGCGATCAGCAACTGGTCGATGATGGCGCCAACCGGCTTCGACGCGTGGGTTTTCACGGTCTTTTCGAGCAGCGGCTTGTAATCGTCTTTCTGGACAGCCTTCAGAATCAGCGACGGATTGGTGGTCGCGTCCTGCGGCTTGTACTGGGCAAGCTGCTGGAAGTCGCCGGTATCGGCCACGACGGTGGTGTATTGCTTGAGTTGGTCGAGTGCGGTTGTCATGTTCGAGCCTTCATGGCGCGCGTGCGCCGTGGTTCAGGAGAAATGAGATTGCCACCGGACGGAAAAGGCAAAACAGTTCCGGCGGCCGCGGGTCACGCTGCAGCGTCTGCTCGCCATGTTGGCGGAAAACGCTGCCGGATGCTTCTATTCTATGGCGGATTCAGGCGCGCCGGGCGTTCAGCACCAGTTGCGTCAGCACGCCCGCCACCAGCCCCCAGAACGCCGAGCCGATCGACAGCAGGGTGAGGCCTGAGGCCGTCACCATGAACGTCACCAAGGCAGCCTCGCGCTGTTTCAGGTCCTGCATCGCGTTGGCAAGGCCGCTCATGATCGAGCCGAACAGCGCGAGCGCCGCGACGGAGACCACCAGCGCCTTCGGCAGGGCGGCGAACAGCGCGGCGATGGTCGCACCGAAGATACCGGCGATCAGATAGAAAATGCCGCACCAGACCGCCGCGGTGTACCGCTTGTCGCGGTTTTCGTGCGCTTCGTGGCCGGTACAGATCGCCGCCGTGATCGCAGCAAGATTGATGCCGTGCGAGCCGAACGGCGCGAGCAGCAGTGAGGCGATGCCGGTTGTCGAAATCAGCGGTGCGGAAGGCGTGGTGTAGCCGTCGGCGCGCAGCACGGCGATCCCCGGCACGTTCTGCGAGGCCATCGCGACGACGAACAGCGGAATGCCGATGCTGATGCTCGCAGCCAGCGAAAACGCCGGCATCGTGAACACCGGATGCGCGAGCGCGATGTGAAAACGGCTGAAGTCGAGCAGGCCGAGGCCGCCGGCGGCAGCCGTGCCGACGATCAGCGTCGTCACGATCGCATAGCGCGGCGCGAGGCGTTTGACGATCAGATAGGTGAAAAACATCGTTAGCACGAGCGCGGTCTGGAACTGCGCGGCGCGGAAAATCTCGATGCCGATCTCGAACAGAATGCCCGCCAGCAATGCCGAGGCGATGCCTGCCGGGATTTTCTTCATCAGCGTGTCGAACCAGCCGGTCAGGCCGACCACCGTCAGCAACACCGCACAGACGATAAATGCGCCAATCGCCTCAGGGTAGGCCACATGCGGCAGCGACGACACCAGCAGCGCCGCGCCGGGCGTCGACCAGGCAATCACGATCGGCGCGCGAAAGCGCAGCGAGAGACCGATCGTGCAGACAGCCATGCCGATCGACAATGCCCAGATCCACGACGAAATCTGCGCATCGGTGAGATGCGCGGCCTGGCCTGCCTGGAACATCAGCACGAGCGAGCTGGTATAGCCCGTCATCATCGCGACGAAGCCGGCGACGACAGCGGATAACGACGTATCGGCAAACGGCCTGAGCCGCCCTGCGTGTACGTTGGCAGGGGACAAATCAGGCGATGAAGACGGACTCATACTGAAAATTTCTTGTAGTTGGAGTGAAAACGCGACCTGACTATTTGCTCAACATGCGCATCGCCGTTTCGAGTCCGGCGAGGGTAAGCGGATACATGCGGTGCCCGAGCACTTCCCGGATCGCGCTGACCGACTGCCGGTAAGCCCACAACCCCTCCGGCTCCGGATTCAGCCATGCATAGTGCGGGAAGTGATCGGCGAGGCGCCGCAGCCACACGGCGCCGGCTTCGGCGTTGTTGTATTCGACCGAACCGCCCGGTTGCAGCACTTCGTACGGGCTCATGGTCGCGTCGCCGACGAAGATCAGCTTATAGTCGGGCGTGAACTTGTGCAGCAGGTCCCACGTCGGCATGCGCTCGGCGTGACGGCGGCGATTGTTCTTCCACAGGAAGTCGTACACGCAGTTGTGGAAGTAATAAAACTCGAGGTGCTTGAACTCGGCCTTGGCGGCCGAAAAGAGCTCTTCGGTGCGCTTGATGTGATCGTCCATCGAGCCGCCCACGTCGAGCAGCATCAGCACTTTCACCTTGTTGTGCCGCTCCGGCACCATCTTGAGGTCGAGCCAGCCGGCGTTCGCGGCGGTGCTGCGGATCGTGTCGGGCAGATCGAGTTCTTCGGCCGCGCCTTCGCGAGCGAAACGGCGCAAGCGGCGCAGGGCGATCTTGATGTTGCGCGTGCCGATTTCGACCTGGTCGTCGTAATCGCGATAGGCGCGTGCTTCCCACACCTTCACCGCGGTGCGATTGCCCGCCGCGTCGCCGCCGATGCGCACGCCCTCCGGGTTATAACCGCCGTTGCCGAACGGCGAGGTGCCGCCCGTGCCGATCCATTTGTTGCCGCCTTCGTGGCGCTCTTTCTGTTCGTCGAACAGTTCCTTCAGGCGCTCCATCAGCTTGTCGAGGCCGCCCATCGCTTCGATCTGCGCCTTTTCTTCCGGCGACAGATCGCGTTGCAGCTTTTTCTTCAGCCAGTCTAGAGGGACGTCGAAAGCCAACTCCGAGGCTTGCGCGACGCCTTTGAAATACGCGCCGAACGCTTGATCGAACTTGTCGAAATACTGCTCGTCCTTGACCAGCGTGATGCGCGCGAGATAGTAGAACTCGTCGAGCGACGGTGCGATCACATTGGCTTTCAGCGCCTCGAGCAGCGTCAGGTATTCCTTCACCGACACCGGCAGTTTGGCTGCGCGCAGCGAGTAGAAGAAGTCGATCAGCATGCTGTGTCCTCGGCGGCGGGTGTGCGGCGCGGCGCCTTCATCAACGGGTGTTAGCGGTTAATCAACGGTCAGTCAGCGGTTGTTGCGGTTCATGAAGATCAGCCGCTCGAACAGGCTCACGTCCTGTTCGTTCTTCAGGAGCGCGCCGTGCAGCGGCGGGATGATCTGCTTCTGGTCGGACGAGCGCAGCGCTTCGGGCGGAATGTCTTCAGCGAGCAGCAGCTTCAGCCAGTCGAGCAGTTCCGACGTGGACGGTTTCTTCTTCAGGCCGGCGACGTTACGCAACTCGAAAAAGCTCTGCATGGCCGCGGCGAGCAGTTCTTTCTTGATGCCGGGGTAGTGCACTTCGACGATCTGCTGCATCGTGACCGGGTCGGGGAACTTGATGTAGTGGAAAAAGCAGCGGCGCAGGAACGCGTCGGGCAGCTCCTTCTCATTGTTCGACGTGATGATCACGAGCGGGCGCTTCTTGGCGCGGATCAGCTCGTGGGTCTCGTACACGTAGAACTCCATGCGGTCGAGTTCGCGCAGCAGGTCGTTCGGGAATTCGATGTCGGCCTTGTCGATCTCGTCGATCAGGAGCACCGTTTGCTCGTCCGACTCGAACGCCTGCCACAACACGCCCTTGACTATGTAGTTGCGGATGTCCTTGACGCGCTCGTCGCCGAGTTGCGAATCGCGCAGGCGCGACACCGCGTCGTACTCGTACAGACCTTGCTGGGCCTTGGTGGTGGACTTGATATGCCACTGCAACAGCGGCATGCCGAGCGCGGCGGCGACTTCTTCGGCGAGCATCGTTTTGCCGGTGCCGGGTTCGCCCTTGATCAGCAACGGGCGCTTCAGCGTCATCGCGGCGTTGACCGCGAGCTTGAGGTCGTCAGTGGCGACGTACTGCGATGAGCCTTCAAAACGCATGGCGAGATGCTCTTTTTTGGGAAAAAACCCAGTATAAGTCAGAAGGCCTGTTGCGCTGAAACGGGCTCGCGTAAGGTGTCACCCGCGGTGTCGGACACCGGCTCGCGTGCGGTTGCGTCGCTTGCGAGCAGCCTCTACGCGTCCGGCGTGCCCGGTGGGCGGGTGCGCCGGGCGTTGGGCGTCGGACGTCTCGGGCAAGGCCGGCGGAAACGCTGCGGGTGGCACGAAGCCACGCGCAGCAGGCGCGATGGAGCAAAATGGCGCTAGTCGTGGCTTTGCGGTGGCCGGATGC
The DNA here is from genome assembly GCF_013177695.1 of Paraburkholderia solitsugae. Taxonomy (GTDB): domain Bacteria; phylum Pseudomonadota; class Gammaproteobacteria; order Burkholderiales; family Burkholderiaceae; genus Paraburkholderia; species Paraburkholderia solitsugae. The sequence continues at coordinate 92,748 of NZ_WOEY01000028.1, forward strand.
GCCGCTGGCCCCGCGCGGTGGACGTTCGGCGCGGCGTCGCGGTACAATTAGCCCGATTTTTTTAGCCTGCGTGGCTACCCTATAAGAATGACGGCGCGGGCCGTTGCCTTTTCGGGCGCCCGTTTCCCCTCAAGCCAGGTTACATGCTATGAATAAATTCGTCGGCAAACACGTCGTGATCGCAGCGCTGTCGGTGCTCGCGGGCTATGCGGCCAGTGCGCAGGCAGCGGATGTCGTCGGCAACGCGAAGGCGGGCCAAGGCAAGGTCGCGATGTGTATTGGCTGCCACGGCATCCCTGAATACCGTACGGCTTACCCTGAGGTCTACCGCGTGCCGATGCTCGGCGGCCAGAATCAGGCGTACCTCGAAAACGCCATGCACGCCTACAAGAAGGGCGACCGCCATTTCGAAACGATGCGCGCGATCACCACGTCGCTGTCGGATCAGGACATCGCCGACATCGCTGCCTACTACGCAGCGCAAAATGCCTCTTCGAAGAACAATCCCGACAAGTGATCGGCTGCGGTCACCCAACCGGTCACTCGGCTAAATATATTCGCGGGATAGGAGAATTCATGAATAAGCCCCAACAGGCACTCCACACGGTGTTCAAGGCTGCATGCGCGTCGGCGGCAGTTATCGGTCTGGTTGCAGCGAACGGCGCGTACGCCGCTGACGCCGGCAACGGCAAGGTGCTGGCCGGCAACCACAACTGCGCGGCTTGCCACGGCGCCAACCTGAACAATCCGGTGAGCCCGGAATATCCGAAGCTCGCCGGTCAGCATTCCGACTACGTCTACTGGGCGCTGCGCCAGTACCAGATGGGCAACGGCAACCCGCACCTCGGTCGCAACAACGCGATCATGCAGGCGCAGGTCCAAAGCCTGTCGCCAAGCGATATGAAAGATATCGCGGCCTACATCGAATCGCTGGACGGCGCTCTGGTGCAGAAGAAGTAATCGCGTCGCGCTGTTTTTGCGTTGCTTTCAGATTGAACGACACCCCGCTTCGGCGGGGTGTTGTGCTTTTGGGGCCGTGATTCGCGCGGTGTGGCGGATGGATGGTGCGGCGGCTCGAGGCTCGGGCGTGCTCGCGGCGGGGCTTTGGGCGCCCTGAAATCCCTTGAGCGCCTGAATTGCCTGGGGTAATGCTTCAGTCCCGCGTGGCGCGCTGCTCGATGCGCTGCAAATAGGCGTCCGTGTCTGGCGGAGTGCCGGTGCGCTGCGCTTCCCAGATGGTTTCGCCGAGGCAGTCCATGATCGCGTGCTGCGCCTCGTGGGTCGAGCCGAGCCGTGCGGCGAGCCGCTCGTGCGCCGCGCGGATGCCCGGTGGCTGGTCGATCGACAACTGTTCGGTGATTGCCAGATGCATCGACAGATGCAGGAACGGGTTGGTCTGGCCGCGTTCGGGCGAGTAGTCCTGAGCCTGGGCGGCTTCCGTGCTGGCCAGATCGGTGTGATATTCCGGATGCTCGACGATCCAGTCGGCCGCGATCGCTTCGAGCGGCGTCAGAATCTCGCCTTGACGCTGCTTGCGCCAGGTGTCGGTGAAAAATTGGCGGACTTCGTCGCGGCTAGGATTGAACATCGTGGGAGCGGTGCGGTTGGTGTGGGGCGCCTGAGGCGTGCGTGCAGGGCGCCATTTTACGCCGGGCCAACGTAGCGTGCTGGCGGCGCACCACCCTCAAAGATCCGGTGGCGGCGTCTTGGGCCGGAATTCGCACAGTGGCTCGATCACGCAATGCCAGCATTCCGGCCGGCGTGCTTTGCAGACATAGCGGCCGTGCAGAATCAGCCAGTGATGGGCATCCTGCTTGAACTCGGCGGGCGTGAATTTCTCCAGCGCTGCTTCGACCGCGCGGACGTCTTTGCCTGGCGCGAGCCCAGTTCGATTCGCAACCCGAAAGATGTGCGTATCGACGGCGATGGTCGGATGACCGAACGCCGTGTTCAGGATCACGTTCGCCGTCTTACGGCCGACTCCCGGCAAGCTTTCAAGCGCTTCACGATCTTCCGGCACTTCGCCGCCGTACTGGTCGAGCAGAATGCGGCAGGTTGCGATCACGTTCTTCGCCTTGGTCCGATACAGGCCAATCGTCTTGATGTAGCCGGCAACCCCTTCTTCGCCGAGATCGAATACCTTCTGCGGCGTGTTCGCGACCGGGAACATCTTGCGCATCGCCTTGTTCACCGACACATCGGTGGCTTGCGCCGACAGCAGCACGGCAATCAGCAGTTCGAACGGTGTGGTGTACTCGAGCTCGGTCGTGGGATGCGGGTTGAGACTCTGAAGCGTCTCGTAGATGGCGCGGCGTTTGTTCGCGTTCATGCGCAGCGTAGAGTCAAGGGTTAGCGCTTCGTTGGCGGAATTTCAGTGTTACCCGCGGTGTTGTCCGCGGCAAGTCCGAGACGGCGGCGGCGTGCTTCGGCGGCGTCGATCTGCGCCTGCACGTCGGCGCTGACGCGCTCGATGTTCTGCGGACCCTGGCCTTTGGCGGTCAACTCTTCTTTCTTCTGGCGGGCACGCTCGAGTGCGGCCTGGATAATCGCGCGTTTTTTCGCTTCGGCGTCATCCGCTGCGGGCGCGGCGACGGTTGCCGTGGCATTGATCTCTGTCACCTGAGCGGGTGTGCTGCTGACCGCTCGCCGCGCTGCAGCACGCGCTTCGGCAGCTTCGCGTTCGCGTGCGAGACGGGCCTCACGCTGGTTGTGGCGCTCGCGCGCGGCGTCGGCCTGGCTCTGGCTCCATGCGTCCCAGCCGGTTGCCTCACCCGTGACCGGCGGCATCGCAATGCAGTCGACCGGGCAGGGGGGCACACACAGGTCGCAACCGGTACAGAGCTCGACGATGACCGTATGCATCTGTTTCGGTGCGCCAACTATTGCATCGACTGGACAAGCTTGCATGCACAACGTGCAGCCGATGCAAACTTGTTCGTCGATAACCGCCAACGGACGCGGCCGTTCGACGCCGTTGGCGGAATTGAGCGGAATCACCGGTTTGCCGAGCAGGGCGGCGAGACGCGCGATGCCTTCGGCACCACCCGGCGGGCACTGGTTGTAGTTCGCTTCGCCACGGGCGACGGCTTCGGCATACGGACGGCATGCCGGATAGCCGCACTTTGTGCATTGCGTTTGGGGCAGCAGATCCTCGATACGGTCTGCGAGTGTTTTGGAGTCGATCACGGTCACAACGTTGGAGCTTGCCTTGCGGCCGCGTGGGCTGAACTAAATAGCACATTATCGCCGATTTCCCCAATTGCCATCCGCAATCCATGTGCCATAATCGAAGCGCTTTTTCGAAAGACCGCATAAGGGTGTTCCCCCAACCAGCCCGTTCAGTGCTGTCGGTGCAAGGCCCGAGGAGAGGCCGGCGGCGCGATCCGGATAACGCGGCTCACGAAGACGATGCCACCATGAATCAGCCGAAAATCAAAAGAGATCCTGAAGGCACGCGGCGCCGCATTCTGCTTGCGGCTGCCGAAGAGTTTGCAAATGGAGGGTTGTTCGGCGCGCGCGTCGATCAGATCGCCCGCCGCGCGGAGACGAATGAACGCATGCTCTATTACTACTTCGGTAGCAAGGAGCAGCTTTTCACTGCGGTACTCGAGCACGCATTCAGCGCGCTCAATGAAGCGGAACGCGCACTCGAACTGAACGGCATTGCGCCGGTCGAGGCGGTGACACGTCTCGCGCATTTTGTTTGGGATTACTACCGCGATCATCCCGAGTTGCTGCGTCTCGTCAATAACGAGAATCTGCATGAGGCACGCTACATGCAGAAGTCGACGCGCATCCGCGAAATGATCTCGCCAATCGTTGCCACGCTCGGCGGCATTCTTGAGCGGGGTCAACGCGCGGGGCTGTTTCGCACCAACGTTGATCCGCTGCGCTTTTACGTGACGCTGTCAGGCATGGGCTACTACGTCGTGTCGAACCGCTTCACGCTCGAAGCGACGCTCGGTCGCGATTTCAGCAGTGCGAGCGAACGCAGCGAAGTGATTCAGATGAACACCGAGTTGCTGCTTGCGTATCTGTTGCGGAAGTAAGCGGCTGCGCGTAACGGCATAAGACGCGTCACAAGAAGCAACGGCCTCTGAAGAAGAGGCCGTTGTTTATGTCTGCGCGCGCGGTGCTCAGGCTTCGACTTTTTCCTTCGCTACCTTCGGCGCCTTATTGTGCTCGAGGATGAAGTCGCGCAGCTGCGGATAGATGATGGTGCGCCAGCGACGGCCCGAGAAAATGCCATAGTGGCCGCATTTTTCCGCGGTGAAGTGACGCTTGTTCTCTTCCGGAATGCCGCTGCACAACTCTTGCGCGGCGAACGTCTGCCCGTCGCCGGAAATATCGTCCAGCTCGCCTTCGATGGTGAAGAGCGCGGTTTTCTTGATGTCCTGCGGACGCACCCGTTCGCCTGCGACGTCCCACGTGCCTTCGGCGAGACGGAATTCCTGGAACACGACGCGAATCGTGTCGAGGTAATAGTCCGCGTCCATGTCGAGCACGGCGTTGTACTCGTCGTAGAAGCGGCGATGCGCTTCCGCGTCGTCTTCGTCGCCGCGCAGGAGGCTCTGGTAGTAATCCCAGTGCGAGGCCGCGTGCCGCTCCGGATTCATCGCGACGAAACCGGTGTGTTGCAGGAAACCCGGGTAAACCTTACGGCCCACGCCCGGATAGTTCGGCGGTACCGTGAAGATCACGTTATTTTCGAACCATTCATACGAGTGCTGGGTGGCGAGCGAGTTGACCGAGGTCGGGCTCTTGCGCGCGTCGATCGGGCCGCCCATCATCGTCATGGTGCGCGGCGTGTCTTCGCCGCGGCTCGCCAGCAGCGAAATGGCGGCGAGCACCGGGACGGTGGGCTGGCATACCGAGATCACATGCAGGTTCTTCGCGCCGATGTGCCGGATGAATTCCTGGATGTAAGCGATGTAATCGTCGAGATGAAACTCACCTTCTTCGAGCGGCACCATGCGTGCGTCGATCCAGTCGGTCAGGTAGACCTTGTGGTCTTGCAGCAACGTGCGCACGGTATCGCGCAGCAGCGTGGCGTGGTGGCCTGACAACGGCGCGCACACCAGCACGATCGGCTCATCTTTCAATTGGGTGACAGCGTCGCTGTCGTCGGCGAATCGCTTGAAGCGCATCAGGCGGCAAAACGGTTTCTCGATAATCGTTTGTTCGATGATCGGAATGTTATGACCGTCTTTGACAATCTGATGAAGGTTGAACTCAGGCTTTTCGTAATCTTTGCCGAGCCGGTAAAGCAGTTCGTAACCGGCTGAGAGGCGTGTGGCACCGGGCACATAGGCCAATGGGCTAGCGGGATTCGCGAAAGATTTCGACGCGGCCTGGGCCCAGGCGGTGAGGGGGCTCAACATCGCCCGCTGGAATTCGTGCAGTTGGTAGAGCATGGGTGCTCCGTTTAAGCGGTTCGCATGGGGCTTGGCAAACACGCGTGTGGCGTTGCGGCAGGCCGTATTGGTTGTAGGCACATTGATTTTCGGCCAACAGTCTGCTCGATCATACTGAACAAAGCGTACTTGTGCAATGCAGCAATTTGCGTGCGGGCTGCGCGCAAACTGTCATCAAATCATGGTACTGGCGATGTTGCCGTGCCGCTATCAGGGGTTGCCGCAGCATCAAGTTCTTCTGCCGCGGTGCCGTTATGCGGCGGCTGTCCGGTCGCCTGAGCCATTGCCTGCTCGTGCTTCATCAGGTTCAGGCCGGTGTGCACCAGCGCCACATGTGAAAACGCCTGCGGGAAGTTGCCGACCAGGCGCTTCGCGGCCGGATCGTACTCTTCCGCGAGCAGACCGACGTCATTGCAGAGGCCGAGCAGCCGTTCGTACATCGCGATGGCTTCATCGATGCGCCCCTGTAATGCCAGGTTGTCCACCATCCAGAACGAGCACGCGAGGAAGGTGCCTTCGCCGGGCGGCAGGCCGTCGTCGTATTCGGTGGTGCGGTAGCGCATCACGAAGCCGTCGTGCATCAAGTCCTTTTCGATCGCCTCCACCGTGCCCTTGACGCGCGGATCCGCTGGCGGGAGGAAGCCGACCAGCGGCATCAGCAGCACGCTCGCATCGAGCTGGTCGCTGCCGTACGACTGGGAGAACGCGTTGAGCGCGGGATTCCATGCCTTGGCGCAGACTTCCGCGTGGATGGTCGCGCGGGTTGCGCGCCATTCATCGAGCGGGCCATCCAGTTTGAACATCTCGGCCGACCGGATGGCGCGGTCGTAGGCGACCCACGCCATCACCTTCGAGAAGGTGAAGTGCTTGCGGCCGCCGCGTGTTTCCCAGATGCCTTCGTCCGGCTCTTCCCAGATCGTGTCGAGGTGGCCTAGCAACGCGCGCTGCACGTTCCATGCGGTGTCGTCTGCCTGCAGGCCGCCGACGCGCGCGAGATGCAGCGCGTTCATCACTTCGCCATAGACGTCGAGCTGGCGCTGGCCGACCGCGTTGTTGCCGATCCGCACGGGTTTGGCATCCTGATAGCCCGGCAGCCAGTCGATTTCGAACTCGGGCAGGCGCCGCTCGCCGGCGATCCCGTACATGATCTGCAACTGATCGGGCGCGCCGGCCATCACGCGGCCGAGCCAGCTGCGCCACGCGCGGGCTTCGTCGTAGTAGCCGCCGCGCATCATCGCCAGTAGCGTGATAGTGGCGTCGCGCAGCCAGCAGTAGCGGTAGTCCCAGTTGCGCGTGCCGCCCAACTGTTCCGGAAGCGACGTGGTGGGTGCCGCGACGATGCCGCCGGTCGGCTCGTACGCCAGCGCCTTCAGCGTAATCAGCGAACGGCGGATCTGCGCGGCCCATTTGCCTTCGACCGTGCTGCGCGCCGACCATTCGAGCCAATGGTTCTCGGTACGGGCGAGCGACGTGTGCGGATCGCGGCCCGGCGGAATGCGCAGATGCGAGGCCGCATAGGCCAGCGAAAACGGCACGCGCTCACCTTCGCTCACGGTGAACTCGGCGACGGTCTTCATGTTCTCGCCGTGCAACTCGACCGGCGTGCGTAGCACCGCGGTGTCCGGGCCGACGATCGCCTTGATGCCGCTGTCGTGCTTCAGGCGATCGACCCACGGAATCGAAAAGCCGTAATCGAAACGCAGCACCAGTTCCATCTGCATGCGCACCGTGCCGCGTTTGCCGACGACGATCCGCACCATCTCCGACCAGCCGTTGCCCGGCGGCATGAAATCGATCAGCGTGACCGCGCCTTCGGGCGTTTCGAAATCGGTTTCAAGGACCAATGTTTCGCCGCGATAACGGCGCGTGATCTTGGGCGCTGTATCCGAGACCGGAGAAATCAGCCAGCGGCCGTTGTCGGGCGTGCCGAGCAGGGCGGCGAAGCAGGCGCCGGAGTCGAAGCGCGGCCAGCAGAGCCAGTCGACCGAACCGTCGAGGGAGATGAGCGCTGCTGTGTGGCCGTCGCCGATCAGCGCATAGTCTTCGATGAGTGCGGGCATGGAGGAACGCGTCGGTTTTACGCGGGGCGAAGGTCACCGCGCTTGGGGTTGTTGTTATTACCGGACTCGCGCTATGCGCTTTGGTTCAGCACGCAATGCGGCAAAACGCGAGTTGGTAATTGTCAAATCACTGCCTACAATCATTTTTCATGCCGATGCGCGGAGCTCCCCGGATCATGCACCGGCCTTGCCCATGGCGCATGCAGACGCCGTTTTCGAGGACCCAAGCAATGCTGAACCCGTCGAAATCCGATTGCATCACGATTCTCTCCGCCGCCAGCGAATTGGCTGACGATTCGATGTTGCCGCTCGAACATGGCCGGCTGGGCCTGAGCCGCAACGGAATGCTGGCTGCGGCGGCCTTTCTGATCGAACGGGCCTGCTTCCGGCGTCATCAGGAAGGTGACGGTCATTATGCCGTCGGTGGATTGTCGCTGCAGGGGCGTTTGCGGCTCGACCAGCTTTCGAACGGCTGACCGTCCACTGCGCGGGTTTGCGCCGCGCGGCGGTCTTGCATCCGGCACGCTGCGCCTCGCGCGAATCGGTCGCGCACGTACCGCTTCGCTGCGTCAACTGTTGCGCTGCCGCAGCCGGTATCGACACGCGTGCCGCTTCCACGCCGGTAATCCCTATGTGCGAGACGTTGCCGAGCCGGCACTGCGCCCGGTTGCACGTCCTTTCCTGCTCGTCCTGCTAACGGTCGCCGCCTAGAAGTGGGACGCCCCCACGCCGAAAATCCCAATGATGCCGATGATGATCAGATAGAGCGCGACGATGTAGTTCAACAGGCGCGGCATGACGAGAATCAGAATACCGGCGATCAACGAAACGAGCGGGCCCAGGCTGAGTGTGACGTTCATGAAGACTCCGTAGTGTGAGAGGGGTGAGACGCGGTTGAAAAGCCGGATTCACTGCATGATCCGACGCAACGCTTTTATACTTGCTTCGACAAAACAATTCGACCGATTGCGCGGCAGACCAGAGACACCGTTACAACCGAATTAACTAGATAACCGATGTCCAGGAGGTCCCATGCTTCGTCCTCACCGGGCCGCAGTGCGTGCCGTTTCATCTCCATTGCCTTCTGCTCAATCCACCTCATGGCGCGGCGGGCGGCCAGCTCCTCTGCGCTCCGCCCGCTCGATAATAAAAGGTTTCGTGCTCATGGTCTCGATTGTTGCTTCGCATGCGTTCGCGCAAGATGCCGGCCCGGCTCCCGCCGACGGCGTCTATGACATGCTGGTCGGCACTTACACCGGCGGCAAGAGCGAGGGGATATACGTTTATCGCTTCGACACGAAGACTGGCGAAGCGACCCGCGTGTCGGTCGCGCAGACGGTCAACCCGTCGTACCTGGTGGTGAGCCGTGACCGCCGCTTCGTCTATGCGGTCAACGAATTGCCCGGCGACAACGGCCCGGCCACGCAACGCGGCGGCATCAGCGCGTTTCGCTTCGACGCCGCGAGCGGCCAGTTGACCTTTCTCAACAAGGTCTCGTCGGATGGCAATGACCCGTGCTATCTGAGCCTGTCGCCGGACGGAAAATATCTGCTGACCGCGAACTACTCGGTGGCGGCCGATCCGGGCGGCAGCTTCGCGGTGTTCCCATTGCAGGCGGACGGTCAGGTGGGTGCGTCCGTGCTCACGGTGCACCATGAAGGCGGCGGTCCGGTGAAGGGACGTCAGGACAACTCGCACGTTCACTCCACCGTGTTCTCGCCGGACGGTCACTACCTGTTCGCGCAGGACCTGGGCGCCGACAAGCTGTACTCGTACCGTTACACGCCGGACGGTAGCCGCGGCCTGTTCGGCCCGACCGATTGGCGCTACACCCAGGAAAAAGCAGGCACGGGCCCGCGTCACCTGGTGTTCGGTGCGGACGGCAAGCATGCATATCTGACGAGTGAACTGGCCGCCACAGTCAGCACCTTCAACTACGCCGACGGCAAGCTCACGCAGGTGCAAACCATGCCGCTGACCGAGCCGGGCTTCAAGGGCGCGGTAGGCGCCGCGGCCATTCATCTGTCGCCGGACGGGCGCTTCCTTTACGCCACCAATCGCGGCGATGCGAACGAGATCGTGATCTTCTCGGTCGATCCGGTCAATGGTCATCTGAAGACGATCGGGCATCAGTCGAGCCTCGGCAAGTCGCCGCGCGAATTCGCGATCGACCCGACCGGCAATTGGCTGATCGTCGGCAATCAGAATAGCGGCACGGTGTATGTGTTCAAGCGCGATCAGCAGAGCGGCTTGCTCGAAGCGAATCCGAAGCGTATCGAGATCGATTCGCCGGTGGACTTCAAGCTGGTGTCGCCGTCGTGAGGTGGGGTTGCGCGCGATATGCACATGGGTGAGGTTGCGTTCAGCGCTCGACTTGAATATGAGCAAGCATGCGTTCGGCGTGTGATGCGGATGCGGGTAAGCATTCGTTGGCTGAGCCTGATCTGAATACCGCGTTGCATGAAAAACGGGTCGCTTCGAGCGACCCGTTTTTTTGTCCGGCTTTGGTTGGCTTTTGGTTGGCTGCTACTGGCCCGTCCCGTTTATTCCGCCGGTCCCGGCGCGAGCACTTCACGGCTGCCGTTGATGCCCATTGCCGATACAAGGCCCGCCGTCTCCATCTGCTCGACGAGACGCGCCGCGCGGTTATAGCCGATGCGCAACTGCCGCTGCACCGATGAGATCGACGCGCGCCGCGTGCGCACCACGAACGCGACGGCTTCGTCGTAAAGCGGATCGGCTTCGGCATCCGGCGTGTCGCCGAACAGGTCGGGCGACGCGCCTTCGGTCGCCGGGCCGTCGAGAATGCCTTCTTCGTATTGCGGTTCGCCGAACTGCTTCAGATACTCGACAATCCGGTGCACTTCCTCGTCGGCGACGAATGCGCCGTGCACGCGCTGCGGGTAACCCGTGCCTGGCGGCAGGAACAGCATGTCGCCCTGGCCGAGCAGCGATTCAGCGCCCATCTGATCGAGAATCGTGCGCGAGTCGATTTTCGACGACACCTGGAACGCCACGCGTGTCGGAATGTTCGCCTTGATGAGGCCGGTGATCACGTCCACGGACGGACGCTGCGTCGCCAGAATCAGGTGAATGCCGGCGGCGCGAGCCTTCTGCGCGAGACGTGCGATCAGCTCTTCGATCTTCTTGCCCGCGACCATCATCAGGTCGGCCAGCTCGTCGATCACCACCACGATCAGCGGCAGCGGCGCGAGCGGCTCGGGTGCTTCAGGCGTCAGCGAGAACGGGTTACCGAGCTTCTTACCCTTGGCTTCCGTATCGCGGATCTTCTGGTTGAAGCCTGCCAGGTTGCGCACGCCGACCGCAGACATCAGCCGATAGCGCTTTTCCATTTCGCCGACACACCAGTTCAGCGCGTTGGCCGCCAGCTTCATATCGGTGACGACCGGCGCGAGCAGATGCGGAATGCCTTCGTACACCGACAGTTCCAGCATCTTCGGGTCGATCATGATGAGCCGCACTTCTTCGGGCGTTGCCTTGAAGAGCAGCGAGCAGATCATGGCGTTGATCGCCACGGACTTGCCCGAACCTGTCGTACCCGCGACCAGCATGTGTGGCGCCTTCGCCAGATCGGCGACCACCGGATGGCCGGTGATGTCCTTGCCCATCGCCAACGTCAACTGCGAATGCGAGTTCTGGTAGACGCTGGCTTCGATGATTTCGGACAGGCGAATCGTCTGCCGCTTGGCATTCGGCAGTTCGAGACCCATGCAGGTTTTGCCGGGAATCGTCTCGACCACGCGAATCGACGTGAGGCCGAGGCCGCGCGACAAGTCCTTCATCAGGCCGACGATCTGACTGCCGCGCACGCCGAGTGCCGGCTCGACTTCGAAGCGCGTGATGACCGGGCCTGCCGAATGGCCGACCACAGTGACCGGCACCTTGAATTCCTGCAGACGCTGCTCGATCAGCAGGCCGGTTTCGATGAGTTTTTCCTCTGAAACAGGCTCGACATCGGTATCGGCGAGCGCGAGCAGGTCGAGGGTCGGCAACTCGACCATCGATGCCGCGGGCGCGCGGAATTCGAAGCCGTTGGCCGGGCTGTGGCCGCGCAGCGGCGTGCGCGGGACGGCGGGTTCTGCGAGTTCGGTGGGCTCTGCGGGCTCGGTCGACTGTTCGGTTGTGAAGTGGGCGGCGGAAGACGCGGTTGGGGTGGTGGGGAAGCCCGGTGCTGCCGGTGTTGCCGGTGCGTTCGGCGCGTAACCCAACCCGTCGGCGCTTTCGTCGACGATGGTGGCAGAGGCCGCCGGTGTGGCCTGAATAGCGAAGCCAGGGAAACGAACCACATTCGACGCGTGCAATGCAGCGCTTTGCGGCTGTACTGCGGCGACGGCGGTAGAAGCGTCCGAGGCGGGTGACGAGTTCAAATCGCCGGATATGTCCGATAGGTTCGATACACCTGATACATCCGATACATCCGATACATCCGATACATCCGATACATCCGATAGGGCAGGGGCGTCCACCGTTTCCGCATCGACGGGCGCGGGTGCTTCGCTCACGCTCGCGACGTGCCATGGCGGGGTGGCGTGATGCATTGGCACGGGCGTCGCGCTGTGCGCTTGCGTGGGTGTGATCTGCCCAATGTGCGTCGTCGCGTCCTGCGACAGTGCGGCAGCCGGGTTGGACAGCGGCACTTCTTCGGTGCACATTTCGCTAACGTGCGCTACTGCCGCTGTATCAGCAGTAGTCGTCCCATTCGACGCTGCGATTTGTGAATACGCGGCAGGCTGATCAAACGGCCGTCCCTGCTCAGTGCGCAAAGTTTCGGCATGCGCTGCTTCTGCGGGAACGGCGATGTTGGCGACATCCGATGCCGCCACCTGCGACGGCACCGCATGACTGATCGGTTGCTCGCGTTCAGCGGCTGCGTTTGCATTGCTGTCGCTCTGATTCGCGAATTGCGTCGGTTCGTCCTCAACGAGCGACGACACGTCCGTTTGCGCGTCGCTCGCCTGCAACTGGGCCGCGAAGATCTGAAACGGCGTGGGGGTGGGCACCGGCGCTGCATACTGCGAGGCAGGTGCAGGTGCAGGTGCAGGTGCAGGTGCAGGTGCAGGTGCAGGTGCAGGTGCAGGTGCCGGTGCGGCTAACGGTGTCGGTGCCGATACCTCCGCCGGTGCGGATGCTACTGCTTGCGTCGTCGCCGGTGCTGGCGGTGCTACTTCTTGTGTCGACGCCGGTACTAGCGGTGTTTCCGCCTGTGTCGATGCCAATGCGGACGCTGCTGTGGCCGCCGTGCCCAACGGTGTCTGGATGAGCGGCGGCTCAATCGGCCACTGCACGACGGGCTCGGTGTTGTCCTCGATCGGCGCCTCGGATGCCGCTTCGATCCGCTGCGTCTCTATTGGCGACTGCGGCGGTGTATGGTCCGGCGCATTCTCGGCTACGTTCTGCAAGGGCGCGCTAACGCTCGGCATCGCGGCGATTTCAACTTCGCTTGCACGCGACGAAGCCACACCCGATGGCCCCGTCTCGACCAGCGGCTCGGTGCTCAACGAATTCGTCGTGACGATCGCGTTTTCCGCGCCGCTACTGCGCGCGAGGCTGACGCCGGCGATGTCGGTCCAGCGCGCGGCGTTTTCCGCGATGCTGCGAAGCGTCTCCTGGACGCTGGCGGGCGGCGTGACCTTCTGTTCGGTGGCCATCGGCCGTGTATAGCTCGGTGCCGGTGCGCCGAACGAAGCCGGACGCTGCGTTGTCTGCGCCGGCGTGTTGTTGGGGTTCGCGGGCGGAGCGGACGAGAACGGCTGCTGGGCGGCCGTGGAGCGGCTTCCTTGCGCGCCTCCACGGGCGGCTGAACCCTGCATCGGCGACGGATGGCCTGCGCCGGCCGAGGCGTTTGTTACCGAACCGGCGGCCGAACCTGACACCATCCGCGCTGCCGCCATGGTGGGCGCCACTTGCGCGGCAGCAGCCGGAGCGGCGACTGCACCCGCCAGACCGGCCATACCCGCCATGCCCGGGC
>NZ_WOEY01000029.1 GCF_013177695.1 Paraburkholderia solitsugae
GGTAAATCAAGATGAAATCTCGTCGCAAATGCATCATTTACATGGGAACATTTAAGACACAAAAAATGGCGCAAAGGCGCGCCACTTCTTGCTCAGCAGTGGTTCAGGTGTTCAAACTTCGGACTAGTAAACCAATAAGAAATCAAGGAAAGGCCAACGCCGTAGGTACACAGACACAAGCGCCGCGCAGGCAATTTGCTTAGCTTGGCTTAACAACAACAGTACAAGTAATCCCAGCAGCCAGCACAACCCCATCAGGCACAGAATCGATCTTCACCCGAACCGGCACACGCTGCGCCAACCTCACCCAGTTAAAAGTCGGATTCACATCAGCCAGCAGCTCACGGCTTTCGGGATTATCCCGATCATAGATCCCACGAGAGATGCTCTCGACATGCCCCTGCAGGGTACCCCCGCTCATCAACCGAACTTCGGCCTTATCCCCGATACGAACATGAGGAAGCTTGGTCTCCTCAAAATACCCATAAACCCAGAACGAGTGACTATCAACAATCGCCAGCTTGGCCGAACCAGCCGTAGCATAATCGCCGCGAAACACATTCAGGTTAGTGACATAACCATCAACCGGCGACACCACCCGAGTCCGCTCAAGATTCAACTTAGCCGCATCGAGCGCGGCCAAAGCCTGCTGATAAGAAGCCTCAGCAGCAGACGCAGTGTGAGTAGCATTCTCACGACTCTCCTTGGACACAACCAAAGCATCCATATCCGCACGCCGCTGCGCATCATCGCGCTTCATCTGCAACTCCGCCTTGCGCGCAGCAACCGCAGCCTCTGCCTGCTCAACAGCAATCTGATAGTGCGACGGATCGATCTGCATCAACAGATCGCCCTTCTTGACCAGTTGATTGTCCTTAACAGGCAAATCGACGACCGCGCCCGACACATCCGGCGCCACATTGACGATCTCAGCGCGCACGCGCCCATCCCGTGTCCACGGTTCATCCATGTAATGAACCCACAACACGCGCCCAATCAAAATCGCGACGATAAAAATAATGGCTGTCGCGACGAAGCCAACAATATTTCGGATGGTCATGTTTCGACTCTGATCAACGATAAACGGCGAGACCCAGCACGCCGCACACACAAACGAGCAAGCTGGCCCGGAACAAGGACGGATGCCACACCACGCGATACAGGCCCGTATAGGCAATCACGCGGTCCAACACCCAGGTAAGCGCGGCGCCCGCGACAAACAGCAGCACGATGGCCGGCACGTAGGCGTCGAAAACAGCGATATCACGTGGCATGACGAACTCCTTCTGACGCGTTGGCAGGTCCGCTCATCAGCGGTTCAAGCGGCGATTGCGGATCGAGCAGCGCGGTACGAATGAAATGCAGTTGACTCAGAATGCGTTGCAGTTGATGCTGCTCCTCTCGCGGTGGCGTGAAGGTGGCCAACACCTGCTGAACGGCGGCGATCGCATCGGCAGTCGCCGCCAGTGCGCGGTCGAAGCGGTCCGCGCGCGGCCGTTCGAACAGCGCGGCCAGCGCATCGCACATCGCACTCAAGGTGACGCGCCACGGCATCGACTTCGCGTAGCGCGCGTCGCGGGGCAACGCCGCCACTTCGCCGCGCAAGTCGATCATCGCGTTGCCCACTTCGAGCACCGCGAAGAGCCAGCGCAAGGTATCGCGTTTGACTTCGGGTTCGTTCTGTGCGAGCGCGTTGATCTGGGACATCAGATCGCGTGCGCCGCTCTCGAAGCGTGAACGCACCCGGTGCATGCCCGCGCGGCTCGCCAGCGCCACCTGGCGGCGCAGGTCCACCAGCAGGCGGTTGCGTAGCCACGGCGTCGAGGGCGGCAGCAGTACGGCAAAAGCAACCGCGCACACCAGCATCGACAGCACCAGCGCAATCGCATCGTTAATGGTGCCGCTCGGGTCGTAGTGAATCAGGTTGTCCGGGCCGGCGAGGAAACAGAAGAAGATGCAGTAGCCGGCACCGTAGCCGGCTAGCGCGGGCCGCGTCGTCATGAACACGCCGAGCAGCAGGAACGGCGTGAGCGCGGCGCACAGCAGCGGAAAGCCGTCGATGTGCGGATACACGCCGTACACCGCGATCATCCCCATCACCGAGGCGACCAGCGTGCCGCCGGCCATCTGGAACGCCGTGCGCTTCGGATTCGGCGACGACGATGCCAGCGCACAGATCGCTGCGGCATCCAGCGTCAAGGTCGAGCCGCTCGGCCACGCGGTCGCGATCCAGAACGCGCCGAGCACCATCATGACGATAGCCGCGCGCAAGCCTGCGACGCCCGCGGCGATTGCATTGGTCTTCGGCTCGTAGCGCTCGATCCAGCGCTCACGTTCGTGCGTGTCGACGGCAAGCGACGCATAGGTGGCCGCGTACGCGTGCAGATCGTCGATGAAGCGGTACAGCAATTCGGCGCCGGTGTCGAAGTCGAGCAGCGGCGCGTCCGGCTGCGTTTCCAGTGCGGCGCGTGTCGCGCGGACCCGATTGGGCAGTTCAGCCTTGTACGCGTCGAGTTGCGCGGCGGCGTGGACCGCATCCGCGGCGCTCAACACCGGTTCGCCGGATTTCGCGAGCAAGGGGGCGATTTCCTTGAAGTACGGTTCCAGCGCTTCGATCGCGACCGCCGCGCCGCGCGTGTTCGCATCGCGCAGCCGGTTCATCAACTGATGCAACGCGTGAAAGCGCGTCGACGCGGCCATGAACTCGCTGTTCAGCCGCGTCAGACGGCCGCCGCGCATCCGCGAATCGGGGCCTTCGAACACGGCGACGCTGCGTGCCGCTTCGAAGCCGACGATATCGGCGACAAAGCGCGCATTCGTCGCTTCGATCTGCGCACGGTCGTTGCGGCCGGCCAACGAGGCGGACACATACTCGACGAATGCCGAGAAACGCGCGCGCACGGTGCCGCGCATCTGCAAGCCGGCGAACTGTGGAAACACCAGCCCGCTAACGGCGCCCGCGCAGACGATGCCGACCACCACTTCAGCCACCCGCGTGAGCGCGCTCAGAAACGCGCCATCCGGATGCTGCGAAGCGGGGATGCCGATCAGCGCGGCGGTATAGCCGGCCAGCACGAAACCGTACGACTTGAAGTTGCGATTGCGTGCGGCACCGGCGGTGCAGATGCCGACCCAGATCGCAGTCGTGACGATGAACAGTTCCGGCTGCTGCGCGAACAGGCCTATCAATGCAAGCATCACGACGAGGCCGACTAACGTGCCGCAGATCCGGTAGAAGCTCTTGGCGAACACCATTCCGCTTTGCGGCTGCATCACGATGAACACGGTGGTCATCGCGGTGCGCGGCTGCGGCAGGTCGAGTTTCATCGCGATGCCGAGCGCCAGGAAGCAGGCGGCGAGCGCTTTGAACAGATAGATCCACGTGAGACCGTCGGTGCGCGCCCAGTCGGCGGCGGCCGCGTAGAGCGCGGCAAACGACGCGGGGCGTGGAGCGGGAGAGGGGGAGGCTGACATGGTCGGTTTCCTTAGTCAGCCGCGCGCGCGTTGACGGACGGCTGGCTCTTGCCCTTCCCGTGCGCCGGCAGCGTCTCGTTCGCCTGCGGGCCATTGGCCGGTTCGTCGAGCCCGCCACCCAAAGCCGTGACCAGCGACGCATGCGCGGCGAGACGCTCGGCCTGAATCTTCGCGACGCCTTCCTGCGCGCGCAGCAACTGGCTTTGCGCGATCAGCACATTCAGATAGTCGGTCAAACCGCGCCGATACCCTTCGCGCGCGAGGTCGTAGTTCTTGCGAGCCGCCGCGACCGAACGGTCGGCGTCTTGCGCCTGGGTGGCGAGCGAACGGATCCGGATCACCTGATCGGAGATATCCTTCAGCGCGCCGACAATCGACTGGTTATAGCTATCGACCGCCTCGTCGTACCCTGCCGACGCCGCGCCGAGCTGCGAGCGCAGGCGCCCGCCGTCGAGGATCGGCAGCGACAGCGCCGGACCCGCGCTCCAGCTATGCGCCGGGTCTTTCAGGAACTGGAACAGAGGACCCATTGCCGCATATCCGCCGATCGACGCCAGCAGGTTGATGTCCGGATAGAAGTCGGCCTTGGCGACGTCGATGCCGCGCGCTTGCGCCGCAACCGTCCAGCGCGCTGCAACTACGTCCGGCCGATGGCCGATCAGATCCGCAGGCAGGGCGCTCGGCAGGCTGGCAGGGGCGGTGTCGAGCGAGAGCGTCGGGCGCTGGATCGCGTCGCCCGCGCCCGGACCCTTGCCGGCCAGTGCGGCCAATTGATTGCGGCCGAGTGCGATCTTTTCTTCGATCGCGTCGATCTGGCGCTCGTATTCCGGCATCGGCGTTTCGGCCTGGCTCACTTCGAGCTGCGTGCCGATGCCGCCCTTCAGACGACGGTTCGCCAGGTCGACGATCTGCTGTTGTTGCTGCAGTGTGGATTTGGCGATATCGAGCAGCGCGTAGTTCATCGACATCTCGATGTACGTGCGCACCACGTTGCCTTCCAGTTCGAGCTGGGCGGCGCGGAAATCCGCTGAGCTTGCATGGGCGGCGTCGAGTGCGCGTTCGGCGGCATTCTTGTCCTTGCCCCAGATATCGAGGTTGTACGACAGACTCAGCGTGCCGGTGTTATTCCACGATTGCTCGCCCGCGAGCGGGCCCGGGCCGTAATAGACGTTGTCGGCCCATTTCTGGCGCTGGATCGACAGGCTGCCGTTCACTTGCGGCGATAGCGCCGAACGGGCGACGCCCGCCATAGACATGGCTTCGCGCACGCGCGCCTGGGCGGCAGCGAGACTCGGATTGCCCGCCTGCGCGGCTTCGACCCACTCATTGAGCTGCGGATCGTTATAGGCGCGCCACCAGTCGGTGGCCGGCCATTGGGCGTCCGCGTTGGCGGCCCGGATGGCGTTGCCTGCGTCGAGCGAGGAGGGCTCGATTCCGCGGTCTTGCGGCGCGATGCCTCCGGTACTGGCACAGCCGGCGATTGTTAATAGAATCGTAAGAACCGCGGCTGCGGCGATCCCTTTCTGTACCGGAGACTGCACGATTTCCTCCAAAATTGATTATAGAAGCATGTGCGTCATTATATTTTTCGATTGATTGGGGAATAACCGGTAAAGATGCAAGGCATTTTTACGGAATATGAGACAATCGCCTTTGCGAATCGTGTAACAATCGCTACCGATCACTGGGAAAAAGTATGGATACGCTTCAAAACATGCGCGTATTTGTCCGCGTCGTCGAAGCGGGCAGCTTCACGGGGGCAGCGCAGCACCTGAACACGACCACGGCGTACGCGTCGCGCGCGGTTTCCGATCTGGAAGCTCACCTGCGCACGCGCCTCCTGAACCGCACCACGCGCCGGATCGCGCTGACCGAGGCGGGTGAGCGTTATCTGCAACGCTGCGAACAGATCCTCGCGTACGTGGATCAGGCGGAAGCGGAGGCAGGCGACGCCCACGCGCGTCCGTCCGGCAAGCTCAAGGTCCACGCGATGACGAGCTTCGGTCAGCACTATGTGGTGCCTGCGGTGGGCCGCTATCAGGCGCGCTATCCGGACGTGAATATCGAACTGACGCTCGCGCAGCGCATGCCTGATCTGCTTGACGAAGGTTTTGACGTGTCGCTGACACTGGCGATCGGCCTGCCGGATTCGGGGCTGGTGTCGCAGCGCCTTTGCAGCGCGTTCAGCATCGCATGCGCGTCGCCGGCCTATCTGGAGCGGCACGGCGTGCCCCAAACGCCTTCTGACCTCGCGCGCCACACTTGTCTGCAAATGGTGACGCCGATATTCCCGACCGACAAATGGATTTTTGACGGCCCGAACGGTGAGGAAACCATCGCCCTCGGCCCGGCCACCTTCCAGGTGAACGTCGCCGAAGCGATGGCGGTCGCGGCGTGCAGCGGCATGGGGGTCGGACTGATCCCGCTGTACTCGGCGATCAGCGGCTTACGTAGCGGTGAACTCGTGTGGTTGTTGCCGGAATACACGTCGCAGGAAATGAATCTGTATGCGCTGTATCCGTCGAGGCAGTATCTGGACGCGAAAATTCGCACCTGGGTCGAATTCCTGCGCGACGAACTGCCCGTCACACTGGCCGTCGATCAGGAAGAATTGCGCCAGTTCGCGCGCAGCTGAAGCCGCGCCACGCGGGCGGTTGACCATTGTTGACGGTTCCATGCCGATGCGGCGTGGTAACCTGTTACAAAAGTGCCGCGTCGCAACATTTCCTTACTTCTGCGTCGCGGTCGATTTGCTAACGTGTGGTTCATACGCTGCCGCATTCTGCCGGACGCGTTCAATTCGCCGCCGTTCGGCAAATCGCAACAACCGCAACACTTGAAGGACGAAGAATCCATGGATACGCATTTGATGATCGGCGTGGCCGTTATGTTGGGACTGATCGGAATCGCCGCATCGCGCGATTTGCTGCGCCGCTTGCGCGACCAGCAACCGCAACTGGTACCGATCAAGGTCGAGCGCCCTGATTTGCAGGGACAACGGCGCGATCGCTGAAGCTCTGAGGCTCGAACGCCCGCCGGGGTTGCCCACCACGCGCCGATTGAGCTTGCTGTTGCAATTTTTCGTTTTGTCTTCCGCGCTTCGCACGTTCAGTGCAGCGCTTCGATCAGACCCGGCTCGTCGTTGAGCGTGCGGTCTACTTCCGGGCTCACCCGGTGCCAGCGAAACCGCGCGGCGGGTAGGCAGGCGCTGTGTGCAAGCTGCTCGAGTTCGTCGAGCTGCAGGGCCGGATCCAGCCAGCGGCGCGCCGCCTCCGGCGCGAATACCAGCGGGCGGCGCCCGTGCACGTCGATCAGGCCCGCGTCGGCGGTGGCCGTCACGATCACCAATCCCATGCCTTCCGTTTGCGGCTCTGTGCCGCGCACGCTCGATAAGGCCGCGAGGTACATCGGTGCGTCGCTTTTCAGGTGCACGAAGTAGGGCTGGCGGACCGTTGCGTCGGCTTCTCCCGCGTTATCTCCGCTTGATGTTCCGGGCGCCGCTTCCATGCGCCATTCGAACCAGCCGTCTGCCGGTACCAATACCCGTCCCGTTTTCCACAGATCTTTGAAGTAGCGCGTATGCGGCGCGGTTTCGGCGCGCGCGTTGATCGTCTGCGGCAGATGCTGCTCGCGTGCCCAATCCGGGCAATAACCCCAGTGAATCGCGTGCAGCGTTTGGTCCGAGTAAATCGCAAGCGGGTGGGTGCCCGGCGCGAGATTGTAGCCGGGTCGGCGGTCGGCGGCGTCGAACAGCATGAGCGGATCGGCGAGGCCAAGGTGCTGTGCGTACAGATGCGGATCACGGTATTGGCTGATTCGACCACACATGAGCGACCTCCGGAGATCACCTGCCTGGCGGGTTTGACCGATTCGGGTTATCCGGGCGGTTTCGCGCCGATTTAACGCCGACACGCCAATGTACCAACGCGTCGACTCGCCGATGCTCCAACGCCCATGCGCCGGTCACGCGCCGGCAAGACCCGAACCCGACGACAACAGCAGCGTAGTGCCTGGCGCCTTGCCGCGCTACCCTGATCGGCCCCAAGCCGGCGCTAGATCTCGACGACCTTATCCCACGTGAACTGCGGATTCTCCGGCTGACCGGTGCGCCGGTCGAGATAGCCGCGTGGATTGCAAACCACGCGCGTGCCGTTCACGGTGTAATCGAACGGCGTATGCGTATGCCCGTGAATCCACAGCGCGACGGGCGAGCGCACCAGTTCCGGCAAATGATTGACGAAACCGGCCGACACGCGGTCTTCCGCGTAGCGCTCGGCCAGACTCAGCCGATGCGGCGCGTGATGGGTGACGACGATCGTCTTGCCATCGAACGGCCTCGCCACCTCGTGTTCGAGCCAGGCGCGCGCCTGCCGGTGCAGTGCGAGGGAATCGTCAGGGGTGAAATCGCGCGGCGAGTCCTGGGTGTTGTGCGGCCAGTTCATCTGGATCAGGCCGCGGAAGTCGAGCATCGCTCGGCGTGATGCGTCGATGGACTCGGCGAGCGTGTCGGGATCCGCCCCGTATAACGCGAAGTCGGTCCACAAGGTGGTGCCGAGCACGCGCCAGCGGCCTTGCGGGTCGACCAGCGTGGCATTGTTCAGCACATGCACGTTGTCGACTTGCGCGGCTGCGTCGTAGAGGGCCGTTTCGAGCGCGCCGAATTCGCCGTCGTAGTACTCGTGATTGCCGGGCACGTAGATCACCGGCACGGCGCCGTCGAAGGTTTGCGCGGCCCAGCGCGGGCCGGCCGCGTGATTGTGGATGTCGCCGGCCAGCACGATCAGATCCGCGTGCGCATGCGGGATCAGTTCGGGCTCGTCGTTCTCCAGATGCAGATCGGACAGCACTCGAATCTTCACGACGACGGCTCCTGCAATGGGCCTCGCACCCAATGGCGAAGGCTTCAAACGCTAGCGTAGCACCTTGCCCGGATTCATCAGGTTCAGCGGATCGAGCGCGCGTTTGACGGCGCGCATCAACTGCACCTCGACGTCCTGTTTGTAATGCATCGCCTCGTCGATCTTCAACTGGCCGAGACCGTGTTCCGCGCTGATGCTGCCACGATGCCGGTGCACGCTGTCGTAGACGATCTGGTTGATCGGGCTTTGCCAGGTTTTGAGGAACGCCTTCGCGTCGACGCCTTCGGGCGCCTGCACGTTGTAGTGCAGGTTGCCGTCGCCGAGATGGCCGAACGTGACCATGCGCACCCCCGGCACGGCTTGCGCAATCGCCGCGTCGGTTTCCTCGATGAAGTGGCCGATGCGCGAAATCGGCACCGCGATATCGTGCTTGATGTTCAGACCTTCTTCAGCCTGCGCGAGCGGGATGTGTTCGCGCAGATTCCAGAACGCACGCGACTGCGTGAGGTTTTCCGCGACTACCGCGTCTTCGACCAGGCCTTCTTCGAGCGCGGTTTCCATCAGACGCTCGAACAGTCCGCGCGCATGCTCCTCGCTCTCGCTGTCCGACAGTTCCAATAGAACGACCTGGGCGTGCGGTTCGGCGAACGGGTAGCGCATCTGCTCGAAATGCCGGCCCACCAACCGCAGACAGAAATCCGACATCAGTTCGAAGCCGGTCAGAAGCGGCCCGGCGACGCGTTGCGTGAGCGACAGGAAATCGAGCGCCGCATGCGGTGACGCGAGCGCGGCGAGCGCCGTGACGCGCGCGGCCGGCTGCGGATGCAGTTTGAGCACAGCGGCGGTGATGATGCCGAGCGTGCCTTCCGCACCGATGAACAGATCGCGCAGGTCATAGCCGGTGTTGTCTTTGCGCAGTCCGCGCAGGCCGTCCCACAGTTCGCCCTGCGGCGTGACCACTTCCAGGCCCAGACACAGCTCGCGCGTGTTGCCGTAGCGCAGCACGCCGGTGCCGCCCGCGTTGGTGGCGAGATTGCCGCCGATCGTGCAACTGCCTTCCGCGGCGAGGCTCAGAGGGAACAGGCGGTCGGCTTCCGCGGCGTGTCTCTGCACTTCGGCGAGGATGACGCCGGCTTCGACGGTGATCGTGTTGTTGTGCGGATCGATGTCGCGCACGCGGTTCAGACGCCGCAGACTGACGACCGCCTGCGCGCCGCTTGCATCCGGCGTGGCGCCGCCGGCCAGGCCGGTGTTGCCGCCTTGCGGCACCAGCGCGATGCGATGCTCGACGGCGAGTTTGACGAGTGCCGCGACTTCGTCGGGCGTGGCCGGGCAGAGCACCGCGCAGGCGGCGCCGGCGTAGCGGCGGCGCCAGTCGGTGAGGTAGGGGGCGGTGTCGTGCGGGTCGGTCAGCACCTGGGCGGCGCCGATGGCGGCGCGGCAAGCGGTGAGGAAAGCGGCTTGGGTCATGTTGGTCGGTCAGGATGTTCGGCGGACAGGTTACGCGGGAGGTGAAGCGACAAGTGACACGAGAAACGCTGTTCTCATCGCGTGTTTCCCTCGGCCTGTCCGGCGGTCTGCTTGGCGTTCTCTTGTGCTGCAAGCCTCGCTGCCCGTTTGGCCGCGCGCTTGAACGGTGCGACATACGCGAGCGTGCAGACGAAGAAGATCACGGCGAGGAAGGTTTCGAGCCAGCCGAGGCGGGCGCTCAGGCCGCGGTCGCTCCAGCCGCGGACGATGCCCTCGGCAAAATACAGCAGGATCAGCATCGACGCCCATTGCAGCGTGTAAAGCCGGTGCCGCCACACGCCGGGCAGGGCGAGCAGTAGCGGCACGGCTTTGAGCACCAGCGCCGAGCCGCCCGGGCGCAGCGGCGCGAGCCACCATTCCCACGCGACGGACAAGACGATCAGCGCGAGTAAGGCGGCCGTCGCGCCGAAAGCGGCGGCGCGTTTTTGCTGCACGGGCATGGCGGTTGCGTTCACGGCCGCTCGCTCATGGACGCCGCCGTGCGGGCAACGCGTGCACCGAGGGCAATCGCAAGCGTCTTTTCGTCGGCGGAGATGCCCTGTTCGGCCGTGCCTGCACGTGCGAAATGCGACGCGCCATAGGGCGTGCCGCCGGTTTGCGTGGTGGAGAGCGCGCTCTCGGTGTACGGAATGCCAACGATCAGCATGCCGTGATGCAGAAGCGGCAGCATCATGGACAACAGCGTGGATTCTTGGCCACCGTGCAAACTGCCGGTGGACGTAAACACGCAGGCCGGTTTGCCGGACAGCGCACCCGAAAGCCACTGTGGCGTGGTGCCGTCGAGAAAATATTTCAGCGACGCGGCCATGTTGCCGAAGCGGGTGGGCGAACCGAGCGCGAGACCGGCGCATTCTTCGAGGTCGCGCAGTTCGACGTAGGGCGGTCCTTCAGCGGGGATATCCGGCTGGGTCGCTTCGCAGACGGTGGAAACCGCCGGCACGGTGCGCACGCGCGCCTGCATGCCGGGGACGCTGTCGACGCCGTGCGCGATGGCCAACGCGAGCTCGCGCGTGGCGCCGTGACGGCTGTAATAAAGCACGAGAATGTCTTTCATAGGCCTCATCGGTAGGGTAGCCCCCCTCCCTTACGGAAGAGGGGCCCCCTAAGAACCGGACGTGCTACTTTCACAGCATCCGGCTCAAGCCTTTACAAGGCCCTCTCCAAAGAGAGGGTCGGTTTCACTACTGCTAGCCCAAGATTGTGGACCTGTGTATGGCAGTCAGGGTGCAAGAGTATACGATTAGATAGCGCATCCGATCCACCATGGACGCGATATTGGATGTGATGATCATGCCATCCCGTTTCCTTCGTGATCTTGCACTGACAGAGCCCACACAGTCCTCGTTGAGATTTATAAAGAGCGGACCATGACGTTCGGTGACGCATCGATGCAAGCATGCGCTCCTGTCGCACTTCTTCTCCTCGTTTTTCCCATTGAGGGTCGAACGGATTGAACTCACCCGCTATCTTGACGTGGCGTTTGATGGGGTTGGACGCGAGTGTGTGTAGCTCCTTCCACTCTCGTACTCCCTCACTGTTGACGGCCATGGTGCGAAAAACCCAGTTGCGATTGTCGGGTGAGGGGAAGTACTTCTTCCTTACCCACTCGGCGCTCTTGGCAGGGTGACGACGCACTGACCAACGCCATAATGCCTTGAACAGCAGATAATCCATTCGGCTGAACGCTTGCTTGGCCACTACGGGACGGTGATACTCGGCCCATCCTCGTAGCATCGGGTTTAGCAGGCGG
Source organism: Paraburkholderia solitsugae (assembly GCF_013177695.1). Classification (GTDB taxonomy): domain Bacteria; phylum Pseudomonadota; class Gammaproteobacteria; order Burkholderiales; family Burkholderiaceae; genus Paraburkholderia; species Paraburkholderia solitsugae. The sequence goes on from NZ_WOEY01000029.1 coordinate 11,614, forward strand.
ATGAGTTCCTCCTGCGGCACCGTCTTGTGTTTGCTAATCGTTTCCTTGAGTTTTCGGTAGAACGCTTGCACGTTCTTCCTGCCCGGTTTGATGAGCATCTTGCCGGAGTATTTCCGGAAGTTCCAGCCAAGAAAATCGAAGCCGTTTGCAATGTGAGTGATACGCGTTTTTTCCGCAGATAGCTCCAGACCTCGTTGTGCGAGGAAGGTGACTACCTTTGGCTTGACGTGTGTTTCGAGTGCTACATCCGAGACGCACGTGATGATGAAGTCATCGGCATATCGCACGACATTAACTTTCAGCTTCTTGGCTTTCCCGATTCCCAGCTCGCTTGCTAACTGCGAGGTCAGTTGTCGTTCCAGCCCGTTTAGAGCCACGTTAGCCAAGGTCGGGGAGATTACGCCTCGTACAATGTTGCATACTTTTCACTCCGTCGTCTGAATCATTCGGATTTTCGCTGGCGAGAGCCCCCGGCTGTGGATCGATCCTGAACACAACGACGATTTCATCCTTGTGGATTTCGACGCGCTTGACCAGACCCAACACGATCCTGCGCTTCGTTTCAAGATCAATCGTATCCAGTTTTTCGGTGACGGCGCCTGCAAATTCCTCGAGCCGGTTTATGACCAGAAACAACTCGCTTTGCACCGCCCCTTGCTGTCTGGACTCAAGGATCTGCTGGTCAATCTGCTCAAGCCGGTTCTTCAGCTGCTCCATCTTCGGTTCGAAGTCGGTCTTGTCGATGATACCGTCTGCATAGCTGTCGATCAGCCGGGACTTGCCCTTTTCCAGTTGCAGCCGCTGCTTTTCAAGGTTGCTCGTGTCAAAGCCACGCTTCTCATGGCGCTCCATCATATCCAGTCGACGCTCATATTCGTTCTTCAGTCGTTCCGGATGCCTTAGCAATTCCACGACCTGCTGCCATACCAGATCATCGAGCCGGTCCGTTCGAACCTGCAGATTGTCACAGATACGTTGGCCGCCGAAGCGATAGGCATCGGTTCCAACACAGCGGTAATAGGCGTAGTCCCGCTGATGCCCCTTGGACGCAGCCTTGCTCACTTTCTTTGCGTAATAGGCGTAACGGCACTGGCCGCAGACCGTCAACCCTTGCAGCAGGCGTAGCGGCGCGCTCCCGCGCCTCTGGCGTGCCAGCTTGCGGTTCTCGGCAAGCTGTTCCTGAGCAGATTGAAACAGCGCCTCGCTGATGATGGCCGGCACCGGGATCTCGATCCAGTCCTGCGGGTCTGTGCGTGTTGTTGAATACGGCTTTCTGGGCACGTCGGCACTGTGGCGCTGGGCACGCACGCGCACCTGCAGGTGATCGCGCGACTGCGTCTTGCCGAACGCAGCCCGCCCCATGTACGCAGGATTGCGCAATATGCCCCATACCACGCTGCGGTCCCAGTACGGCTTGCCCGATGCCGTCACAGTACCCGACTCGGTCAGTCGGCGTACCACTTCTCCTATGCTCAGGCGGTCCATCCCCACCCACTGGAAGATCGCCCGGACCGTTGCAGCCTGGGGCAGTTCGATCACGTACCGGGCCGGCGTTCCGTCAAGCTGCCGGCGAATGTAGCGGTAGCCGTAGGGTGCCCCGGAGAGTACATTGACGCTGCCGCGTTTTGCGCCGTGAAGCTTGCCACGACGGTGACGCTCAGCGATCTTCGCCCGCTCGTATTCGGCGATCATGCCCTGCATCTGCAACAGCAGTGACTCTTCCGGCGTCGTACCGATTGCGTGATTGAGGAACACCACCTGGATGCCGCAGGCCGTGAACTCTTCCATCAGCAGCGCCTGGTGCGCATATTTGCGCGCCAGCCGGTCCGGTGACAGGATGTACAGATGATCGATCGCACCGAGCGCGGCACAGTCTCTGAGTCGCTCCAGCTGTGGCCTGATCAGTGTCGCGCCGCTCACGCCAGCGTCAACGAAACACATGTCATCGACGATCTGCGCCCCGTCAGCCGAAATACGCTCCCTCAGTGCAGCGATCTGGCTTTCAATGGTGCCGCGTTTGTTCTGCTGTTCGGAGGATACCCGCGCATAGAGCGCAACCATCGCAGCTTTGCTCATCGTCCACCTCGCTTGACGGTCGCCTTCCTGGCCGCTGCGCGCCGCGTAGCGGACGGCTGTGCCGTTGCGCGTGCTTCGATCGGACTGATCTGCTCGTACGCCTTTTGCAACTGCTCCTGGGCGTAGCGGTTCGGCTCGAAGGCCAGACGTACGCGCCATTTTTTACGTCCTCGGGTCATCGCTGCACCTTCTGTCAGCGGGAGCGACCGTCTCAAGGACGAGGTCCACATCAACCTTGGAACAGCTTCTGGACCACGGCGCCAGGCACTCCCTTGAAATGCGCAGACCCAATTTTATCCGGCAGTTTGCTCTGTTGTTGGTGGTGTTATGATTCCCCCTTGTGGCGTACCAGCGGTTGTCGCCTGAAACTGGCCATGAAAGACAATGCCAGCCTTCAACCACTTCCGAAGCACTCCTAGGTCCATAGGGGCGTTGGCGAGCAGCCAGTCGTGATCGATATTGTCAAAGCAGGCTTTGATATCCGCCTCAAGAACCCAAGCAGCCGAAGCTCCTTGGGACATAGTGGCGAATATCTGAGCCATTGCGTCGGAGGTCGATCGATTGCGCCGAAATCCGTAGGAGTTCGGATCGCTCGTCGATTCCGCCACAGGTTCCAAGGCCAGTAAGTATAGAGCTTGCATCGCTCGATCCTTCATGGTCGGAATGCCCAAGGGGCGTTCCTTTCCATTGGCCTTGGGAATAAAGACTCTGCGTAGAGGCAGAGGCCTGTATCCGCGCCGCTTCAACTCGTCGATGGCGTGCCATCGGCGTTCAGGTGAATCCCACAGGTCCCGGTCAACTCCCGCTGTCCGTTTCCCTTGGTTTTGAGTCACTCGCCGCACAGCCAGTGCTTTGGCTGACCACGAGCGGGTTAGCATCCGTTGCAGAGCTTTCACCCTGCGCCAGTTGCCTTCCAGTGTTGCCTTCGCAATTCGAATCTGCGTCCCTCGGACATTCCGTTCGACTCGATGCCAATCTATGGCAAACCAGTCGTGCGGAGCGCCGGAAAGCGCAGATCGAGTCTTTCGACAAGATACTTTCATGCTGCTCTCCTGCTCGGATGTTATTTCCCGACAGCAGGCACCAGCATCCCTTGCGGGGCGATGGAGCCCCGCGGGGGAGTTGAGTATGAGCACGGGCGGCTGACGCCGTGTGCTCTCCAAGTTTCAAGGGTTAATCAGCCGTCTTGCGACGAAAGACCAGACGGAAGTCTGCCCGCTTTCGCGTGGGATGATGTCGCAACCCCTATCCGGACCATTACAGCCCGGCATTCGCTTTCTCCGTCCTCCCATACCCGCACAGCCAACAGTATTCCTTGCGGTTTACCTGCCCGAGGGCAGCCATACGGGCTTACCACGTTCCCTGATCTTCACACGACAGAGTTAGGGCCTACCTCTCCCCCGGTGGCCGTGAAGGCGACGCATTTCGAGTTCACAACGAAATGACCGGCCACACACCGTTTGGTTAACGCCATTAGACGACTTGCGTCGTCAGTCAGCAGCTTTGGCGCCTCAATACTTACGAGGTTTATCAGTAGTTCACATATGTTGCCCATGTCCGCCAGCCTAGCTCCTTGACCCCATCGCTGCTCGGAGTCTCCACCGTTCCCCTCACGGAGTAGCGGTGCCCTGTTGATGCGCAGGGGGCTACGTTGTCAGAAAAGCTTCACACCCCACCGTTACCAGTGACGCATGTTTTCCTAGGCTACTTTTGGTCGCACAAAAGGTTCGCTACCGCCAATGCAGCACGGTTGAACAATGAAGATCGGAGTTGCACACATCGAGTGGGCCCCGGCTCAGATTTCTGCGTTGGATTTGGCCATCCCAAAAGAGGAGGTCAGCACGCTATTTTCGTTATAAGACGTTGTAATTCCACGTAACAAAGTTCGTTGTGAACGTTGTGTGGATGCAACGCTTTCTGAGTCGATGGACGTGAAAAACCGACTTTCTCCGAAGGAGGTAGCTGTTTTTTCCGCCATCAATTAATGGACTTAGCGCTCGAGAAACGCCGTCGAATCGACGGGGAGCCTTTCGCGGAAAGCCTTGTGCCACCGGGTGTTCTGCCGGATTTTTAAGAGTCCGGCGCGCCTCTACACGATAGAGTCGTGTCGCACGTGAACGGGTATTATAGGGGCTGGGTCCGCTGCACAGGCCATCCGTAGCCATTCGGCCAGGCCTCGCGCACTGTCCCGAAACACCGATTGAAGAAGCAAGGAGGTGGGTTTGTTGTCCAGGGTGCGTTTCGATCTCGACACGCTTAAACGGCTCGCGCAGTTTGCCGCGAAGCGCAGTAGCGAAGACCGCATTCCGCAGGTGGCCGGCAGTCTCACGTTCACCACCATGCTTGCGCTCGTGCCGCTCGCCACCGTCGCGTTTGCGTTATTCACCGCGTTTCCGATTTTCAGCTCGTTTCAGATGTCGCTGCAGATTTTCCTCGCCGACCATCTGATGCCTGCGCAACTCAACAGTCAGATTTTCGATTATCTGAATCAGTTCGCGTCGAAGGCCAAGGGCCTCACGACGATCGGTATGATTTTTCTGTTCGTCACCGCCGTGATGACGATGATGACCGTGGAATCCGCTTTCAACGTGATCTGGCGGGTGCGCAAGGCGCGACCGATCGCGCAGCGCATTCTGGTCTACTGGGCGATCATCACGCTCGGCCCGATTCTGATCGGTGTGAGCCTGTCGATTTCTTCCTATCTGTTCACGCGGTCCATGGCGCTCACCACGGCCGTCCAGCATATTCCGCCGGTAATCGACTGGGCGCTGACCGGCGCCGCGCTGCCGTTGACGGCGCTTGCCTTCACGATGCTTTACGTGTTTCTGCCGAATTGCCGGGTGGAGTGGCGTGACGCAGTGATCGGCGGGATTACGGCTGCGATTGCCTTCGAACTCGCCAAGCGGGGCTTTGGCTATTACGTGCGCCGGATTCCCACCTACACCACGGTGTACGGCGCATTTGCCGCTGTGCCGCTATTCCTGCTGTGGATGTACCTATGCTGGTTCATCGCGCTGGCCGGGGCGATGATCGCGTCGGCGCTGCCGGCGATCCGCATTGGCCAGTTTCACCGGCCGACTTTCGAGGGTAGCGATCTGTTCGATTCGCTTGAACTCCTCGCGCGGCTCTCAGAAGCGCGCGATGCCGGCAAGCGTGGCTGCACCGTGCCGGAGCTCTCGCGAATGCTTCGCCGCGAGATGGATACCACGATCAAGCTGCTGCAAAAGCTTGAGGAGATCGAGTGGATCGCGCGCTTGCAGGACGACGACACGCGTGCGCACTTCCTGCTGCTGGCCAATCCGGCGCAGATCACGGTCGAGCGTCTGTTCGGCCTGTTCGTGATCGACCGCGCGGAACTCGAATATCAGCTTGAACTGAACTCTACGCGCGTGGATGGCCAGACGCTGCTGGCGGCGCTGGAAAACGACAAGCTGAAAGTGACGCTCGCTACGCTGCTGGCGGCGCGTGCTGCCGCGCGGGCAGCGCGAGCGCCGGAAAGCGAGCAGGGTGCTTCTTCAATGCCTCATCAGGCTGCCTGAGCAGTGCGCCTGAGCAGGCTGCCTGAAGCGGCGGCAAACCTACAGCGAAATCTTCCCCACGCAGATGTCCTTGAACATCACCCAGTCGCCCATCAGGCTATAAAGCGGATGCCGGAAGGTAGCCGGCCTGTTCTTCTCGAAGAAGAAATGCCCGACCCAGGCAAAGCCATATCCGCAAATCACGGCAGCCGGCAGCCATAGCCAGTCACCGGTGGCGAGCGCCATGGCGAGGCAGCCGATCACGCCGAGCGAACCCACGAAATGCAGCCGCCGCGATACCGTGTTGCGATGCTCGCTCAGGTAGTACGGGTAGAACTCCGCGAAACTCGCGAAGTGATCGGTGTGCGCGGTATGAGCCATCACGGCCTCCGAATGTCGACGCTACTCGATTCCTTGCCCGTCGCTCCCAGGTTGCTTCGCCGCGCGCCGACATGCCTTGCGCGCGCTGGGAGAGAACCGGCTTGACCCATTGTGCGGCTATCGGGGCAGGCGCGCAACCTGGCCATTCGGCCGATGGTGCGCCTTTGCCTGCGCGGTTATCGTGACGATTCGCAGCGACTATTGAACGCCCCCTGGAACGGCACGGGCGGCCTTCGAGGCGAAGCTGAACAGCTCGTCGAGCGTGGCGTCGGGCTGCTCGGTCATCAGGGCATGGCCGGCTTCGAGCATGACGGTGTCGACCGGCACACTGGCTTGAGAGAGCGCGTCGGCGAGCGCTTTGGCCGCGCGCGGTGGCGTCATCGCATCGCGCCGGCCCACGATCAACCGCGTCGGGCAACGCACCTGCGCGGCGCGCGTGAGGCCATCCGCGTAGCTATTGCAGGCGGTGAAGTCGGTGTGGAACAGGTGCGGCTCGCCGCACGCCGAGACGCGTTCCATCAGCCGCTGATTCATACCGTGCAGCCAGAAGCCCGGGCCGGGGCACGACGGCTTGGCGGCGAGCGTCGAGTGCGACCATTGATTGACCATGCCGATTGCATCGGGCTCGCGATGCAGGGCGGCATCGAGCAAGGCGTCGGAGACGGCCATCGGCACGGCGGTGGCGAGTAGCGCCAGGTGCGTCACGCGCGCCGGATAGCGGCCGGCGAAGTCGAGTGCGATCAGCGAGCCCATGCTGTGGCCGGCCACGAATGCGCGCTGTACGCCCGCGGCGTCGAGCAGGGCGGCCAGCCAGTCGGCCATGGCTGTCACGGTGGTAAGCGCCGGGCCGGCGCTGCGGCAGTGTCCGGGCAGATCGACCGCCAGCACGCCGAAGCCGTGATGCGCGAAGTAACGCGTTTGCAATGCCCACACGCTATGGTCATGCTCGGCGCCGTGGATGAACACGGCAGTCGGCAGGCTGGAGTCGAATGGTTTGCCGCCGGTGTACGCATAAGCGGGCTTGCCTTGAACGGTGAGGATCATGCGGACTCCGGGCGGGGTTTGACGGTATTGGCGGACGGTCCGCTCCTGGGCGCAGTCGTCCCGCTCGCTTTCTGCGCGGCTTTGAGCGCGCGCTTGAGGTCGTCGATCAGATCGTCGGGGTCTTCGAGGCCGATCGACAGGCGGATCGTGCCTTCGGCGATGCCGGCTGCGGCGAGCGCGGCGGCGTCCATGCGGAAATGTGTCGTCGATGCAGGATGGATGACCAGCGAGCGTGCGTCGCCGACGTTTGCGAGATGCGAGAACAGCGAGAGCGTTTCAATGAAACTGCGCCCCGCGGCGCGATCGCCGCGCAAATTGAAGCTGAACACCGCGCCCGAGCCGCGCGGCAGCAGACGCTTCGCGAGCGCATGGTCTGGATGCGACGGCAGTTCCGGGTAGGCCACGGTTTCGACGGCAGGGTGTGCGCACAGGAACTCGACCACCTTGCGCGTATTCGCGACGTGCCGTTCCATGCGCAGCGGCAGTGTCTCGATGCCTTGCAGCAGTTGCCAGGCGGCTTGGGGGTGCAGGCACGCGCCGAAGTCGCGCAAACCCTCGCGGCGCGCGCGCAAGAGGAACGGTGCGACCGTGCTTTCTTCGGCGAACACCATGCCGTGAAAGCCCTCGTACGGCTCGGTAAATTCGGGGAAACGGCCGGACGCGTCGAAGTCGAATGTGCCGCCGTCCACGAGTACACCACCGATCGTGGTGCCGTGGCCGCCGAGAAATTTAGTCGCGGAGTGATAGACGAAGTCGGCGCCATGCTCGAACGGCTTGAGCAGGTAGGGCGTGGTGAAGGTCGAATCGACCAGCAGCGGCACGCGGTGTTCGTGCGCGAGCTGCGCCACTGCGGCGATATCGAGCACGTCGAGGCCGGGGTTGCCGAGCGTCTCGCCGAACAGCAGGCGCGTGTTCGGACGCAGTGCGGCGCGCCACGCATCGAGATCGCCGGGTTTGACGAAGCTTGTCTCGATGCCGAAGCGCCGCAGCGTGTAGTGCAGCAGGTTATGCGAGCCGCCGTACAGCGCGCTGGAAGCGACGATATGGGAGCCGGCGCCCATCAACGTGGCGATCGCCAGATGGAGGGCCGCCTGACCGCTGGCCGTGCCGATCGCGCCCACGCCATTTTCAAGCGCGGCAACGCGCTCCTCGAACACGGCCACGGTCGGATTCGAGATGCGCGAATAGACGTGGCCGGCGCGTTCCATGTTGAAGAGCGCCGCGGCGTGGTCCGAGTCGCGGAACGAAAACGAGGTAGTCTGGTAAATAGGCGTGGCGCGCGCGCCGGTGGTCGGGTCGGGCGCTGCGCCGGCGTGCAGCGCAAGCGTATCGAAACGGTTGGCGGACATCGTGGGCGGCGAGGCCACGGACGGCCTCGCGAAAGGTGAAAGTGGCGGCCATCCTATCATCGGCACGGATCGCTTCAAGCGCGGTTTTCCCGATGCGCGCGGTCCGGATCGTGCCCGGCTAACCGTGCAAACGCCCGTTGCGCCTTGGTGGGCGGGCCGCTTTCCTTTTATGGACCTTTCCGCTAGGATCGAAAGTCATTCAGGCATTATCAGCTTAGCGGGTATCACGGAGACAGATCATGCGAGTCAGCGACATTCTTAAAGTCAAAGGCAACACCCTTTTCACGGTTACGCCGGATACCACGCTGCACGACGCAGTCAATACCATGGCCGAGCACGATATCGGCTCGCTGGTCGTGATGGAATACGGCGACCTCGTCGGCATGCTGACGTTTCGCGAAATTATTCTGACCTTGAGCAAGCACCACGGCAGCCTCGGTACCTCCACGATCCGCAAGTTGATGGACGACCATCCGCTCACCTGCACGCCCGAGACGGACGTCAATGAGGTTCGTCGCATGATGCTCGAGCACCACGTGCGCTATTTACCGGTAATGGAAAGCCGCACGCTGATGGGCGTGATCTCGTTCTACGACGTCGCGAAGGCGGTGGTCGAAGAGCAGGGCTTCGAAAACCGCATGCTGAAGGCCTACATCCGCGACTGGCCGGAAGAACAGCAGGAACAGCAACCGGCGCCGCGCTAACTAACGCGCGGTGGCTCACCGCGGCGCTCGCGCCGTTGCCGTGAGGGTGAAGATGCTGTCAAGGCGCGCGCGAAAGCGTGCGCTTTTTTTGTGCCCAGCCCGTTCCTGGCTATTTCCACCTCGTTGCTCTTTTAGCCCGTTTTTAGTCCGTTCCGGAATTTCATGAGCGATCGTCCGTTACCTGCTGCCCGCCGTACCGCCCGCCCTCACGAGTCGCACGAGTCGCAGTTCCGCCTGCTCAGCCAGCGCCGCTTCGCGCCGTTTTTCTGGACCCAGTTCCTCGGCGCGATGAACGACAACGTCTTCAAGATCGGCTTCACGTCACTTGTGACGTATCAGGCGGCGCGCTTTTCCGGTGTCGATCCGAAAACGGCGGCGTTCCTGATCTCGGCGATTTTCATTCTGCCGTTCGTGCTGCTCTCGGCCACCTCCGGCCAGATCGCGGACAAGTACGACAAGGCGATGCTCACGCGCTTCGTCAAGAGCTTTGAAATCGTCGTGATGTTGATCGGCGGCGCGGGTTTCTGGCTGCATAGCGCGCCACTGCTGTATGCGTGCACGTTTCTGATGGGTGTCCATTCGACCGTGTTCGGACCGGTCAAGTATTCATACCTGCCGCAGCATCTGTCGAAGTCGGAACTGGTCGGCGGTAACGGCATGGTCGAGATGGGCACCTTCGTCGCGATCCTGATCGGCACGATCGTCGGCGGCGTGGGCGCGGGTTTCGTCGAGCATGGCGCTGTGGTGCTGGCCTGCGCATGTGTCGGGATTGCGCTGGTGGGGCGGCTGGTGTCGAACTTCGTGCCTGTCACGGCAGCGCCGCAGCCCGGCCTGAGCATCAACTGGAATCCGGTCAGCGAGACGTGGCGCAACCTGAAGCTCGCGCGCGAAAACCGCACGGTGTTTCTGAGCCTGCTGGGGATTTCCTGGCTGTGGTTCGTCGGCGCGACCTTTCTGTCTTCGTTTTTCAGTTTCGCGAAAAATGTGCTGTCAGCCGATCCGGACGTCGTGACTGTGCTGCTCGGCACGTTCTCGATCGGCATCGGCATTGGCTCGCTGCTGTGCGAAAAGCTCTCGAAGCGGCGCATCGAAATCGGCCTCGTGCCGCTCGGCTCGATCGGCATGAGCGTGTTCGCGATCGATCTGTTCTTCGCGAGTCATGCGTTGCCGGCCGCCGGGCATTTGCTGAGCGTTGGCGAATTTCTCGTGCGAGCTGCCCATTGGCGAGTGCTGGCCGATCTGTTTCTGCTGGCCATGTTCGGCGGCTTCTATAGCGTGCCGCTCTATGCGCTGATCCAGAGCCGCAGCCAGCCGAGCCACCGCGCGCGCATCATCGCCGCGAACAATATTCTGAATTCGCTGTTCATGATCGTCTCGGCGTTGATGGCTTTGGGGTTGACCGCGGCGGGCTTCAGCATTCCGGCGATTTTCCTCGTCACCGCGTTGCTGAACATTGTCGTCGCGACGTACATCTATTCACTCGTGCCCGAGTTTTTGCTGCGTTTTATCGCCTGGGTGCTGGTGCACACGTTCTACCGGATTCGTCTGGTGCATGCCGAACGGATTCCGGAAGAGGGCGCGGCCGTGCTGGTGTGCAACCACGTGAGCTTTGTCGACGCGATCGTCATCATGGCCGAGAGCCCGCGGCCGATCCGCTTCGTGATGGACTATCAGATCTTCAAGTCGCCGTTCGCCGGCTGGGTGTTCCGCCATGCGAAGGCAATTCCGATCGCTCCCGCCCATCAGGATCCGGCGCTGCTGGCGCGCGCCTATGAGCGCTGCGCCGAGGCGCTCGCCGAGGGCGACCTGGTCTGCATCTTCCCGGAAGGCAAGCTGACAACGACCGGCGAGATGAATCCGTTCCGCCACGGCGTGACCGAGATCATCCGCCGCACGCCGGCGCCGGTGATACCGATGGCGCTGCGCGGACTGTGGGGCAGCGTGTTTTCGCGTGCCAACGACGCGCACTGGCCGCGGCCGATCCAGAAGGGTGTGATGAGCCGGCTGACGCTGGCGGTGGGTGAGCCGATCGATCCGGCAGAAGCGACGCCGGGGGTACTGCAGCAGATCGTCACCGAGTTGCGTGGGGCGCGGAAGTAGAGCCGCGGGATAACGGCCTGCCGATCGGGCCGGTAGCGCAAGCTGCGGCGTCAGGGAATTCGCGGTTGTGTCCCGGGTTGTGTGCCGCATTGTGTGCCGATATGGCAGTCATTCCTGCGCGCCCACCTGCGGCCCCGCCCTGCCGGCGACTCGTCCGGAAGGCAAAGGCTCGTCGCGCGCTGCGGCCCTGGCCCCTTGAGGGCTGGCATAATAGTGCCTTCCCCGCATTTCTTTGGACGACGCCCATGTCCGGCAACACGCTCGGTACGCTTTTCACTGTCACGACCTTCGGCGAATCGCACGGCCCCGCTATCGGCTGCGTGATCGACGGCTGCCCGCCGGGCATGGCGCTTGGCGAAGCCGACATCCAGCTCGAACTCGACCGCCGCAAGCCGGGCACGTCGCGCCACGTCACGCAGCGCCAGGAAGAAGACAAGGTCGAGATCCTGTCGGGCGTGTTCGAAGGCCAGACCACCGGTGCGCCGATCGCGCTGCTGATCCGCAATACAGACCAGCGCAGCAAGGACTACGGCAATATCGCGGACACCTTCCGTCCCGGTCACGCCGACTACACCTACTGGCAGAAATACGGCATTCGCGACTATCGCGGCGGCGGCCGTTCGTCGGCTCGTCTGACTGCGCCTACGGTGGCTGCCGGCGCCGTTGCGAAGAAATGGCTGCGCGAAAAGTTCGGTACCGAGATCCGCGGCTACATGGCGGCGCTCGGCGAGATCGACGTGCCGTTCGTCGACTGGGCGCATGTGCGTGAGAATCCGTTCTTCGTGCCGAATGCGGAGATCGTGCCGGAACTCGAAAGTTACATGGACGCGTTGCGCAAAGACGGCGACTCGATCGGCGCACGCATCAACGTAGTGGCTTCCGGTGTGCCGGTCGGGCTCGGCGAGCCGCTGTTCGACCGCCTCGATGCGGACATCGCGCACGCCATGATGGGCATCAACGCGGTGAAGGGCGTCGAGATCGGCGCCGGATTCGCCAGCGTCGCGCAACGCGGTTCGGTGCATGGCGACGAGTTGACGCCGGAAGGCTTCGTCGGCAATCACGCGGGCGGCGTGCTCGGCGGTATTTCGACCGGGCAGGACATCACGGTGTCCATCGCGATCAAGCCGACTTCGAGCATCCGCACGCCGCGCCGCTCGATCAACAAGGCGGGCCAGCCGGTCATCGTCGAAACGTTCGGGCGCCACGACCCGTGCGTCGGCATCCGTGCCACGCCGATCGCCGAGTCCATGCTCGCGCTGGTGCTGATCGACCACGCGCTGCGCCACCGTGCGCAATGCGGCGATGTCGCCGTCAGCACGCCGAAGATCGCGGCGAGCGCGCCGTAAAGGGCGCGCTCTGAGCGTCCTCGTACTGCGCGCGCAGCATCGTCTCAATGACCGATACGAACATCGAGCCGGCAGATAGCCAACTCGCGGACCTGCGAGCGCGCGCCGCCGCGTCGCATGCCGGCGCGGCCGACTGCCTCGCGTTCGGACAAGCGCTGCTGGAACGCGCCGGCCGCGACAAGGCCCTTCGGCGCGAGGCGCTCGCGGCGCTGGTGCGCGCTTACCAGCTCGATCCCTCCTGCGAACCTACGCTGCTTCACACGATCGCGCAGACGGGCTTCATCGTGCGCGACTGGTCGCTGGTCGACTCCGCCACGGCGCTATTGCTCGCGCAAAACGCCGAAGACGCCAACGCGCTGATCTGGCGGGCAGCGGCCGTGCAACAGCGTGACGACTTCGAGTCGGCCGAGCGATTGCTGCGCGACGCGGTGCGCGCTGTGCCGGGCAATCCGGTGGCGCTTCACAAGCTCGCGTTGTGCATCAAGGAACAGGCGCGGTTTGCTGAAGCGGAAGCATTACTCAGGCAAGTGCTGGCGTTGTCGCCGAATAACGCGCATGCGCTGTTCGATCTGTCGGAACTCGAAATCCGCACGGGACGTTTCGCCGAAGGCTGGGTGCATTACGAATCACGCGTCGCGTTCGCCGACGATTTGAACAAAGCGCAGCATGCGCTCGCTGCGATCAGTGCGCATTGGCAGGGCGAATCGCTGGAAGGCAAAACGCTGATCGTGTATGGCGAGCAAGGCAACGGCGACTGCCTTTGGGCGGTGCGCTTTCTGCCGCTGCTGGCGGAGCGGGCGCGACGCGAGGGCGGCCGGGTGATTTTTGGTCACGACGGACCATTGCGGCATCTATTCGAACGGATGCTGCCTGCTGACTTGCCGCTCGAAACGAGCCTTGAGACCCGGCCGGATTTCCATTGCGGGTTGATGAGCTTGCCACTGCGGCTTGGCGTCTTCGATGCAATGGGATGGGGTGCGCCGTATCTGAGCGCCGAACCCGAGCGTGCGCAGGCATGGCGCGAGCGGGTTCATGCGCACACGGCCGGCAAGCCGGGCAATCGCAACGTCGGTTTAGTGTGGAACGGCAATCCTGACCATATCCGCGATACGCGGCGGTCGGTGCCCGTCGAGCAACTCGAGCCGCTATTGAGCGTGCCGGGTGTGACCTGGTTTGCGTTGTCGCCTGGGCGCAGCCAGACGGTCGCGCAGTGGCGAACCAAGGGGCTCGATGTTGCCGACTTGACCCACCATTTTCAGTCCGGATTCGACGATGTCGCCGCGTTGCTGGCGAATCTGGATCTGGTCGTCACGATCGATAGCCCGACTTTCGCTATTCGCGCCTGAAAGCCACCGTTTTTCGCCATTTCCTGACCCGACCGCAGTCGTAAGTCCTTGATTTGTTGTGTGGTGGTGCGCGGGGGACGGCGAAAATCGCTTGTAGTGAAGACCTTGGTCCTTGGCGTTGCGGCAGCGTGTTCCTACACTGTGCGCATGTTTCTCAAGCGCACCCAGCGGATCAAGGACGGCAAGACGCACCACTATTGGAGCGTGGTGGAGAACCGGCGTCTGATCAATGGCAAGGTGATGCAGCGTCAAGTGCTGTACCTGGGTGAGATCAACGACAGTCAGAAACTTGCCTGGCGCAAATCGATCGAGGTCTTTGACGAAGGCACCCGGCGTCAGGTCGCGCTGTTTGCAGATGATGCGCTGCCGGCTGATGACGCCAGGGCGATCGGCGTGCGGTTGAGCGAGATGCAGCTGAAGCGCCCGCGGCAGTGGGGGGCGTGCTGGCTGTCGTGTGTGCTATGGCAGCAGCTGGGCATGGACGAATTCTGGTCGGCACGCCTGCCGGCGTCGCGCAAAGGCACCCGCTGGCTGCAAGTGCTGCAGACCCTGGTGGCGTATCGGCTGATCGATCCTGGCTCGGAGTGGCGCCTGCACCGGCACTGGTTCACATCGAGCGCGATGGCGGATCTGCTGGACGCGGATTTTGCGCTGGCCGGCAAAGATACGCTGTATCGCTGCCTAGACAAGCTGCTGCCGCACAAGGATGCCCTGATGCTGTTTCTCAAGCAGCGCTGGGGCGAACTGTTCGGCGCCTCGTTCGACGTGCTGCTGTACGACCTGACCAGCACCTACTTTGAGAGCGACACACCGCGGGAAGCGCCGGACAAGCGTCAGTACGGCTACAGCCGCGACAAGCGCGGCGACTGTCGGCAGGTCGTGATCGGCCTGATCGTCACCCCGGAAGGCTTTCCGCTGAGCTACGAAGTGCTGCCCGGCAACACCGCGGACTGCACCACACTATCGGATCTGCTCAGGCGCATCGAAGCCCGATACGGCAAGGCAAATCGGACGTGGGTCATGGACAGGGGAATCCCAACGGAAGAGACGCTCGCACAAATGCGCGAGATGGGCGCCTCGTATCTGGTGGGCACGCCCAAGGGTCGCCTGAGCAAACTGGAGCAGTCCTTCCTCTCAAAGTCGTGGGAGCGAATCCGGGACGGCGTGCACGTCAAGCGCCTGCCGCAGGACAGCGAAACCTACGTGCTAGCCGAGAGCGAGCATCGCATCGGCAAGGAACGTGGCATGCGGCAACGCCGGCTCAAGCGCTATGTACAACGGCTCAAGCAATTGCAGGGGCAAGGCCTCACGCGTGATGAACTGCTCATGAAGGTGGGAGCGGCCAGACAGGACGCCGGGCGAGCCGCTTATCTGATCAGGCTGACGTTGCCACAAAGCCATGAGGCCGTGACGCCGGACACGTTCCACTTTGAGCTTGACCGCGCCAGGCTGCGCCGGACGCGACGCCGGGAAGGACGATACCTGCTGCGCACCAACCTGACAGGCCACGATCCGGGTCAGCTCTGGACCTTCTATACGCAGCTCACTGAGGTCGAACAGGCGTTCAAGGAACTTAAGCATGACTTATCAATACGGCCAATCTACCATTTCCGGGAAGAGCGCATCGAAGCCCATATCTTCGTCGCTTTCCTGGCGTACTGTCTGCAGGTGACGCTGAAAAACCAGCTCAGGCGCGCAGCGCCGGGCCTGACACCGCGCGCAGTGCTGGAGAAATTCAAGACCATGCAGATGGTCGACGTTCATCTGCCGACCACTGACGGACGCGACCTGATCCTGTCTCGCTACACCCAGCCAGAACCAGAGCACCGCCTGCTGCTTGACCATTTGCGCCTGACCTTGCCCGCACAGCCACCGCCGAAAATCACGGCCCGGCCATCGCCAGTCGCCGCTACCAAAACGTACGCCCTGTAGTGAAGACTGTTGATATGCACGTCATTTAAAATCAATGACTTGGCATCAGCCGAGGCCGCGAATAGCGAAAGTTGGGATAGCGGGCCCGCGCATCTGGCGGGCGCGCTCGGCGTGCCGACGTGTTTGATGATCGATCATGTGTCGGCATGGTTTTGGGGCGACGAATGGCGCACCGCGGCCTGGTACGATTCTATTGAGCTCTTTCGACAGCCTGAGATTGGCGCGTGGGCGCCGGTGCTGGCTAAAGTGCGAGAGCGGATTGAAATGATGCGGGGCGTCTGAGCTTTTTGCTTTGCGGTGGCGTTGGCAATACACCTGTAGCGGATGCCGCTTTGTCTTTTACCTGCTCGGAGCAATTGACCGCGTGCCGCGCGCGGACAGACATACAAGCTCCGCGCACGGCAAACAAGCACCGAATCACATATTCGGATAGTTAGGACCGCCGCCACCTTCAGGCGTCACCCAGACGATATTCTGGGTCGGGTCCTTGATATCGCAGGTCTTGCAATGCACGCAGTTCTGCGCGTTGATCACCAGCCGCTCGCTGCCATCATCGTTCTTCACGAACTCATACACCGCAGCCGGGCAGTAGCGCGATTCCGGACCGGCATAGGTCTGCCAGTTCACGTTCACTGGCACCGAAGGATCTTTCAGCGTCAGGTGAGCCGGCTGATTCTCTTCATGGTTGGTGTTCGAGATGAACACTGAAGACAACCGGTCAAACGTCAGCTTGCCATCCGGCTTCGGATAGACAATCTGCTTGCACTGCGAAGCAGGCTTCAACATCTCGTGATCGGAATGCTGGTGATGCAGCGTCCAGGGCACATTGCCGCCCAGCAGCTTCTGCTCGATGCCGACCATCAGGGTACCGAGGTACAGACCCTTGCTCATCCACTGCTTGAAGTTGCGCGCGCGATGCAGTTCCGTGTGCAGCCACGACGTCTTGAAGCTCTCCGGATAGGCCGTGAGTTCATCGCTGGTGCGTCCGGCCTGCACGGCTTCAAACGCAGCGTCAGCCGCCAGCATGCCGGTCTTGATCGCCGCATGCGAGCCCTTGATCCGCGAGGCGTTCAGGAAGCCCGCATCGTCACCGACCAGCGCACCACCCGGGAACACCAGCTTCGGCAGCGACAGCAGGCCACCCGCGGTGATCGCCCGCGCGCCGTACGACACCCGCTTGCCGCCTTCCAGAATCGCGCGGATGGCAGGATGCGTCTTGTAACGCTGGAATTCCTCGAACGGCGACAGGTACGGGTTCGTGTAGCCGAGGCCGACCACGAAGCCCACCACCACCTGGTTGTTGTCCATGTGATAGAGGAACGAGCCGCCGTACGTGTCGTTCTCCAGCGGCCAGCCGGCGGTGTGCATCACCAGACCCGGCTTGTGCTTCGCCGGATCGATTTCCCACAGTTCCTTGATGCCGATGCCGTGGACCTGCGGATCGACGCCTTCGCGCAGCTTGAATTTGGCGTTCAGTTGACGGCCCAGATGCCCGCGCGCGCCTTCGCAGAAGAGCGTGTATTTCGCGTGCAGTTCCATGCCGAGCTGGAAGTTCTCGGTCGGCTCGCCGTCCTTGCCGATGCCCAGATTGCCGGTCGCGACGCCTTTGACCGAGCCATCGTCGTTATACAAAATCTCCGCAGCAGGAAACCCCGGGAAAATCTCGACGCCGAGCGCCTCGGCCTGCTGACCCAGCCAGCGCGTGACGTTCGCGAGGCTGATCACATAGTTGCCGTGGTTCTTGAAGTTCTCCGGCAGCGCCCAGGTCGGCACGCTCTTCGAACCGGTTTCGGTCAGGAACAGGAACTTGTCTTCGGTCACGTCCACCGTCAGCGGCGCGCCTTTTTCCTTCCAGTCCGGGATCAGTTCGGTGATCGCGCGCGGATCCATCACCGCGCCCGACAGGATATGCGCCCCGATCTCCGAGCCTTTTTCCAGTACGCACACGCCAATCTCGACGCCTTTTTCAGCCGCCAGCTGCTTCAGGCGGATCGCCGCGGACAGGCCGGCCGGGCCGCCGCCGACGATCACGACGTCGTATTCCATCGACTCGCGTGGACCGTATTGCTCAATGAGACTTGCGGGGGTCATTGATGCTCCTCTTCTTACCGTTAGAATGCCTTTTCGGGATCGTATTGTGGGCGATGGTCTCCGCCACTGCAACCCGATGAGCAGAGATTAGCACGATCGTTCTATTTCTGTGATACGGTATGACCCGCAGTGCCGGTCCTACCGCACCCATCAACCGCGTCTGTAACAACAACCGAACAAGGGAACGACAATGGGCCGTTCGATCAATCTGGAAGGCAAAGTCGCGCTGATCACCGGCGCCTCGAGCGGGTTGGGGAAGCGCTTTGCTCAGGTATTGTCGCAGGCGGGCGCCAAGGTCGTGCTGGCGAGTCGCCGCACCGAGCGTCTGAAGGAGTTGCGCGCCGAGATCGAAGCCTCCGGCGGCGCGGCGCACGTTGTCTCGCTCGACGTCACGGATTACCAGAGCATCAAATCAGCCGTCGCTCACGCGGAAACCGAGGCGGGCACGATCGACATTCTGGTGAACAATTCAGGCGTGTCGACCACGCAGAAGCTCACGGAAGTCACGCCAGCCGATTTCGAATACGTGTTCGACACTAACACACGCGGCGCCTTCTTCGTCGCCCAGGAAGTCGCCAAGCGCATGATCATGCGCGGCGGCAACGCGCAGAAGCCGTCATACCGGATCATCAATATCGCGTCGATGGCGGGCTTGCGCGTGCTGCCGCAGATCGGCCTGTACTCGATGAGCAAGGCCGCCGTCGTTCATATGACGAAAGCCATGGCGCTGGAATGGGGCAAGCACGGCATCAACGTGAACGCCATCTGCCCGGGCTATATCGATACTGAGATCAACCATCATCACTGGTCGACCGAGCAGGGGCAGAAGCTGGTCTCGCTGCTGCCGCGTCACCGTGTCGGCAAGCCGGAGGATCTGGACGGGCTGTTGCTGCTGCTGGCGGCCGACGAATCGCAGTTCATCAATGGCTCGGTGATCGCCGCCGACGATGGGTTCGGGATCGCCTGAACGCGGCTTTGGGCCGCCGTTGGGGGCCTGATGGGATTTTTGCGCCGGCCCGCGCGCCGGCTTCAACCTGGTTTCAACCCGTTAAAG
Organism: Paraburkholderia solitsugae; assembly: GCF_013177695.1. GTDB lineage: Bacteria > Pseudomonadota > Gammaproteobacteria > Burkholderiales > Burkholderiaceae > Paraburkholderia > Paraburkholderia solitsugae. The sequence goes on from NZ_WOEY01000029.1 coordinate 30,555, forward strand.
AAGGACGATGAGCGATTTTCACGCAGTTTTTGAGATGTCGATGCCGATCCGCTGGGGCGACATGGACGCATTCGGCCATGTGAACAACACGGTCTATTTCCGTTACATGGAGCAGGTGCGGATTTCCTGGTTCGAACAAATGGGTATGGTCGGCAGCAACGCCGACGGGCAGGGGCCGGTGATCGTCAATGCGTCGATGGAGTTTCTTAAGCAGTTGCACTATCCCGGCGATGTGATCGGCCGGATGTCCGTGGCCACGCCCGGACGCAGCAGCTTTGACACGGCCTTCGAACTCGTGCGCGCCGATGATCCGAGCACCGTTTATGCCCGTGGCGCTGCGCGCTGCGTGTGGATTGACTACGCCGCAGGCAAGTCGGTGCCGGTTCCGGATCGACTGCGCGACACGATCGAGCGCGCGGCGCTGGTCAAGGCGGCTTGATCGCCCGGCTCCCGTAACAAGCTCGTAGCCGCGCTCGCAATGGAACCTGGAGCCATTCTCGCGTTCGCTGCGGGTCGCCTCAAGGTCGCCCTCCCAACCGAGCCGGCATCCGATTCCAGAGCCGTCAGTGCCCGAGCAAACGCTGCAATAGCTCGGTCGCATTCCCCGTATCGTATTTGCGCATCAGCCGCGCGCGGTAGACATCGACCGTGCGCGGGCTGATATCCAGCACCCGTCCGATCTGCTTGCTGGTTTTGCCCGTCACCAGTTGCGCGGCGATTTCCCGTTCGCGCGGCGTCAATTCGACCGCCACGCGCCGCGTCGCGCTCAAATCCTCGAAAGTCCACACCCCCGCGGCATGCGGGTCGGTGCGTTGCTGCGCGCGGCCCGTCACGTGGCACCAGAACAATTCCCCATTGGCCCGCTTCATGATCCGGTCATCCGCGTAACTGCCTTGCGCGGTCATGATCGGCGGAATCCGCGCGCCGATCCGCTCGAATTCGTCCGTCGACGGATACAGAATCTGAAACGACTGGCCAAGCAGCGCCTCGCGCGTGCAGCCGAATATCGACGCCAGCTCGTCGTTGCAGTCTTCAATGATCCGTTCGCGCGACAGCACGAGTCCGATCGGGGCGAGGTGAAACGCGGTTTGGTAATCCAGGGCGGGCATGGGTTGGCGGCAAGTACTTATGTATTTTTGCGTATTGTGCCGCATGGCGCGCCCAGCGTACTCTTTCGAGCACATGACAACGCGGCGAAGCGTCCGCAGCAGGCATTGGCGCGAGGCAGGGCAACCTGAGCGCAAAGCCGGCCGCGGATGACTAGAATGACGTGTCGGGCGTTTGCCCGCTGAACGTCTTATCGAAGTCGCAACGAACCGGTTTCGGGTTTCCATAAAGGAAGGGACAAACGATGAACAAGGTCTATCCAGGCGCCGCCGAGGCGCTGAAAGACATCGTCAAGGACGGGCAGACGTTTGCCGTCGGTGGCTTCGGGCTGTGCGGCATTCCCGAGGCGCTGATCGGGGCGCTGCGCGATTCGAAGGTGCAGGGCATCACCTGCATCAGCAACAATGCGGGCGTCGACGGTTTCGGCCTCGGCCTGTTGCTCGAAACGCGCCAGGTCAAGAAGATGATCTCGTCGTATGTGGGCGAGAACAAGGAGTTCGAGCGCCAGTATCTGGCCGGCGAACTCGAGCTGGAATTCACGCCGCAAGGCACGCTCGCCGAGAAGCTGCGCGCAGGCGGCTCGGGCATTCCGGCGTTCTTTACGAACACCGGCTACGGCACGCTGATCGCCGAGGGCAAGGAAACCCGCCAGTTCGGCGAAAACCACTACGTGCTCGAACACTCGCTGACGGCCGACGTCGCTTTGGTCAAGGCATGGAAAGCCGATAAATCGGGCAACCTGATCTATCGCCGCACTGCGCGTAACTTCAACCCGATGTGCGCGATGGCCGGCAAGATCACGGTCGCGGAAGTCGAGGAAATCGTTGAAGTGGGCGAACTCGATCCGGACGCGATCCACACGCCGGGCATTTTCGTGCAGCGCATTGTGCTCAATGCGCATCCGGAAAAACGCATTGAACAACGCGTCGTCCGCGCGAAAGGAGACTGATCATGGCATGGACTCGTGACGAAATGGCCGCACGCGCGGCGAAGGAATTGCAGGACGGTTTCTACGTGAACCTCGGCATCGGCTTGCCGACCCTGGTGGCGAACCACGTGCCGGCTGGCGTCGAAGTGTGGCTGCAGTCGGAGAATGGCCTGCTCGGCATCGGCCCGTCGCCGACCGAAGAAGAAGTGGATGCCGACCTGATCAACGCCGGCAAGCAGACGGTGACCACGCTGCCGGGTTCGTCGATTTTCTCGTCGGCGGATTCGTTCGCGATGATTCGCGGCGGCCACATCAACCTGGCGATTCTGGGCGCGATGCAGATCAGCAAGAAGGGCGACCTGGCCAACTGGATGATCCCCGGCAAGATGATCAAGGGCATGGGCGGCGCGATGGATCTGGTCGCGGGCGTCAAGCGCGTGGTCGTGCTGATGGAGCACGTCGCGAAGGGCGATCAGCACAAGATTCTCGAAGAATGCACGTTGCCGCTGACGGGCGTGGGCGTGGTCGACCAGATCATTACCGACCTCGGCGTGATCGAAATCACGGAAGACGGTCTGAAGGTGACTGAACTGGCGCCGGGCGTCAGCGTCGACGAAATCAAGGCGAAGACAGGCGCGCCGCTGGATGTGAGCGCGGTGAGCTGAATGGTGTTGTGAGCCGTCCGCGGTTCTGGTCTGTATGACCGGCACGCGGCGGCGAGGCAGGATCCGGGGCGGGCGAGGCGTGAGTCTCGCCCGCTTTGTTTTAAGCGCCGGGTGTTCGTTCTGCACAGTCTTCGGCCGTCCTAGGCCGTTAGGCTGATCCTTGCCGTGCGGCAAAGCGGTTTACAATCCTTTGAAGATTGGACGCGTATTGATCCCTACTGTGCCCAGGCCGAATCCGCAGCGTATTTGCAAGGAACCCAGATGACCGAAACGTCCGCTTCCACCGCCGGGCGGCCTACGCCGCGCCAACGCTATGTGCAGTGCGCGAGCCCCGGTGGCTTGCACCGTATCGCCTATACCGAGTGGGGCGACCCGGGCAACCCGCGTGTGCTGCTGTGCGTGCACGGCTTGACGCGCTCAGGGCGCGATTTCGACCGCCTCGCGGCGGAATTCGCCGGTACTTACCGCGTGGTGTGTCCGGATGTGGCGGGGCGGGGCTTGTCTTCGTGGCTCGCGAACCCCAACTTCTATGGCATCCCGCAGTACGTCGCCGACATGGTTACGCTGATCGCGCGTCTGAACGTCGAAACGGTCGACTGGTTCGGCACTTCGATGGGTGGTCTGATCGGGCTCGCGCTGGCCGGTCTGCCGGAAACGCCGATTCGCAAGATGTTGTTGAACGACGTCGGTCCGCATCTGGAGCCGGTGGCGGTGCAGCGTATCGGCGATTACCTCGGCAAGCCGGTGCGTTTCGAAACGCTGCAGCAGGGCATCGATTACGCTGCGTTGCTGGCGCAATCCTTTGGCCCGCTCACGCCGGACGAATGGCGTGAGATCAATACGCCGCTTTTGCATGAGCAGGACGGCGCGTGGGTGCTCCGCTATGACCCCCGGATTGCGCAGCCGTTTGCCGCGACGACCGAAGAGGCGACCAAACTCGGCGAAGCGGCGCTGTGGCATTCGCTGGCTGTGTTTCAGGGGCCTGTGCTGGTGGTGCGCGGTGAGCAATCGGATCTGCTCTCGCGTGAGACCGTCGCGAAGATGGTCGAGACCGGACGCGCCGTATCGAACGCGGAAGTCGCGGGCGTCGGGCATGCGCCGGCGTTTTTGTCGGCCGATCAGATCGACCTCGCGAGGCAGTTCTTTATCGGTCCGGCCGTCGACGCGTCATAATATCGGGTTCCGCGCGGCGTCCTTGACTGGACGCAACGCGAAACGCATCTTCGATCAACTTTCAACCAACCTCAGGATTCTTCATGGCAGTCATTCGTCACCACGTCGGCAAGCGTCTCTCGGAAATCGCCGTGCACAACGGCACCGTTTACCTCGCGGGCCAGATCGCCGAAGACGCGGATCAGGACATCACGGGTCAGACGCGCGAAGTGCTCGGCCATATCGACCGTCTGCTGGCTGAAGTGAACAGCGACAAGTCGCAGTTGCTGTCCGTGCAGATCTACATCTCGGACATGGTGCACTTCGCCGGCATGAACGCAGTGTGGGACGAGTGGGTCGCACAAGGCGCCACGCCGCCGCGCGCTACCGTGGAAGCGAAGCTCGCGAATCCGAAGTGCCTCGTCGAAATCGTCGTGGTCGCCGCGCAGCGCGATTGAGCCTGGATGAGCCTGGTCTCGCAGTTGTTGTTGAAATTCCGTTGATCCGTCTGGCCCGGTGGGCCGTCGCACCATGACTACCGAAATCGTTACGAGCACGCCGGCACCCATCCCTTCCTTCGACGAAGCGATGGCGTTCGTGCGCGAACATGCGGGCGAGGTGCGGCTCTCATCGGGCGAGTTGCTGGCGGAGCATGCGGCGGGTACGGCGTCGATCATGCGCACGCTCAACGTCGATCCGCCGGCTGTGCTGGCGGCGGCCTTGTTCGCGCTGACGCCGCATCTGCAAGACCCGGAGCGCGTGATTGCCGACAACTTCGGCGAAGAAGTCGCGCAACTGGTTGGCGACGTGCGCAAGTTGCTGCGCCTGGGTACGGTGAGCTTGCGCGCGGCGCAGAATGCGATGCCCGAAGCCGGGCGCGATGCACAGGCCGCGCGCCGCGCCCAGGTCGAGGCGCTGCGCAAGATGCTGCTCGCGTTCGCGCAGGACATTCGTGTAGTGCTGATACGGCTCGCGTCGCGCTTGCAATCGCTGCGTTACTACGCGGCGGCGAAAATCACGCCGTCGCCCGACGTCGCGCGTGAGACGCTCGATATTTACGCACCGCTCGCGAACCGTCTCGGCATCTGGCAACTGAAATGGGAGCTCGAGGATCTCGCACTCCGTTTCGAAGAACCGGTCACTTACAAGCGCATCGCCAAGCTGCTCGACGAGAAACGCGTCGAGCGCGAAAGTTATGTTGCGCAGGCGATCGAGCGGCTGCAGCAGGAGTTGGCTGCGGCGAATGTAGAGGCCGAAGTCAGCGGCCGGCCCAAGCATATCTACAGCATCTGGCGCAAGATGCGCGGCAAGGAACTCGACTTCGCCGAACTGTACGACGTGCGCGCGTTTCGCGTGATCGTGCCGGACATCAAGGATTGCTACACGGTGCTCGGCATCGTGCACAACCTGTGGCAGCCGGTGCCGAAAGAGTTCGACGATTACATCTCGCGGCCGAAGCCGAACGGCTATAAATCGCTGCACACGGTCGTGATCGGCGACGACGGCCGCGCGTTCGAAGTGCAGATCCGCACGCAGGAAATGCATCAGTTCGCCGAGTACGGAGTGGCTGCGCACTGGCGCTACAAGGAAGCGGGCACGCGGGGTTACGGCGGCCAGTTCAGCGCCAATGAGAAGTACGACGAGAAGATCGCGTGGTTGCGTCAGCTGCTCGCGTGGAAAGATGACGTTTCGGAAGGCGAGCACGGCGAGAAGCGCGCCGCGCAGCCGTGGGAGCAACTGCGCCAGGCTACGCTCGACGACGACCACATCTACGTGCTTACGCCGCAGGCGCGAGTGATTCCGCTGCCGCACGGCGCAACACCGGTGGACTTCGCCTATCACCTGCATAGCGAGCTGGGGCATCGCTGCCGTGGCGCGCGTGTCGATGGCGCGATGGTGCCGCTCAACACGCCGTTGCAGAACGGTCAGACGGTCGAGATCGTCGCGGTGAAAGAGGGCGGTCCGTCGCGTGACTGGCTTAACCCGCAACTAGGGTATCTGCAGAGCCATCGGGCGCGGCAGAAAGTGCGCGCGTGGTTCAACGCGGTCGAAGTGCAGGAGCACATCGCGAGCGGCCGTGCGATGGTCGAAAAGACCCTGCAGCGCGAGGGCAAGACGTCGGTCAATCTCGATCAGCTCGCCGCCAAGCTAGGCTTCAAGACCACCGACGATCTGTTCTCGGTGGTCGGCAAGGAAGAATTCAGCCTGCGGCTCGTCGAGCAGGCGCTGCACGACGCGCCGCCGCCCGAGCCTGTCGTCGAAGCACCGGAACAGTTCGAGAAGCGCAGTAGCGGCGCGAGCGTTGCCCGCGGGGCTTCCACGGGTGTGCTGGTGGTTGGGGTCGATGCCTTGCTCACGCAACTCGCGCGCTGTTGCCGTCCCGCACCGCCCGACGACATCAGCGGCTTCGTCACGCGCGGCAAGGGCATGTCGATCCACCGCAGCGATTGCCCGACCTTCCTGCGCATGGCCGATCGCGCGCCGGAGCGTGTGTTGCAAACCGCATGGTCGGCCGATGTCATGAGCGGCCGCGGGCAATCGGTCTATCCCGTCGACCTCAGCATTGAGGCAACGGATCGGCAAGGTCTGCTGCGCGATATCTCCGAAGTTTTCGCGCGCGAGAAAGTGAATGTGATTGGAGTGAAAACGCAATCGCGTCGTAACGCCGCATTCATGCAATTCACTGTCGAGGTCTCGAACGCTGCGCAAATTCAGCGCGCGTGTACCTTGCTCGGTGAAGTAACGGGCGTGGTGCGCGCTTCACGCAAGAATTGATGCGCGGGCGCGGCGGCGGGTGCCCGCAGTTGCCAGTAGGCATCGGTTCGACGCGCCCGCGCGCGTGCCCTGTGTGTGAGTAGAAATTTAAAGTCGGTGCATAAAAGTACTTGCCAAGCGGTGTAGGGCTCCATATAATCTCGTTTCTTCAGGCTCGTAGCTCAGCTGGTTAGAGCACCACCTTGACATGGTGGGGGTCGTTGGTTCGAGTCCAATCGAGCCTACCAACGAAAGAGAAATTCCGGTTTTGCCGGGGTTTCGCAAACTGCAGTAAGCGTCTCGGCGCAAAAGGCAAATACGGTTATGGCACCGCGAACGTTGACCGAAACTACTTCGGAGCGACGCTAGTCGAGGACCACTTTCGCCACTGTAGTTAGCAGAAAATGTGAATGCGGCCCCTCGAAAGCGGGGCCGCATTTTTTTTGGGCTTTTTGACCTGGTTGTATGTGCCGCCGCCGGTCGGCACCACGGAGAACGCAATGGTTTCGATACGTCTGCCTGACGGTTCTGTTCGACAGTACGAGCATCCGGTGACCGTCGCCGAAGTGGCCGCCTCGATCGGCCCCGGCCTCGCGAAGGCCGCGCTCGGCGGCAAGATCGACGGTGAGCTCGTCGACACGTCCACGCTGATCGATCGCGACGTGGCGCTTGCCATCGTCACCGAGAAAGACGCCGACGGCCTGGACATCATTCGTCACTCCGCGGCGCACTTGCTCGCGTACGCAGTGAAAGATCTGTATCCGGAAGCGCAAGTCACGATCGGTCCGGTGATCGACAACGGCTTCTACTACGACTTCGCCTACAACCGTCCTTTCACGCCCGAGGATCTCGAAAAGATCGAAAAGCGCATGCAGGAGCTCGCGAAGAAAGACGAGCCGGTCTCGCGCCGCGTGGTGTCGCGCGACGAAGCCGTGGACTACTTCAAGAGCATCGGCGAAAAGTACAAGGCCGAGATCATCGAATCGATTCCCGCCAGCGACGAAATCAAGCTGTACTCGCACGGCAGCTTCACCGATTTGTGCCGCGGCCCGCACGTGCCGTCCACCGGCAAGCTGAAGGTCTTCAAGCTGATGAAGCTCGCGGGCGCCTATTGGCGCGGCGACTCGAAGAACGAACAGTTGCAGCGCATCTACGGTACGGCCTGGACGAAGAAGGAAGACCAGGACGCGTATCTGCACATGCTCGAAGAGGCGGAAAAACGCGATCACCGCAAGCTCGGCAAGCAACTCGATCTGTTTCATATGCAAGACGAGTCGCCGGGCATGGTGTTCTGGCATCCGCGTGGCTGGACGCTGTGGCAGCAGGTCGAGCAGTACATGCGCCGCCGCGTGAATGATGCCGGCTACCTTGAGATCAAGACGCCGATGATCATGGACCGCTCGCTGTGGGAGGCGTCGGGCCACTGGCAGAACTATCGTGAAAACATGTTCACGACGGAATCGGAAAAGCGCGACTACGCGATCAAGCCGATGAATTGCCCGGGTCACGTGCAGGTGTTCAACCACGGTCTGCGCTCGTATCGTGATCTGCCGCTGCGTTACGCGGAGTTCGGCTCGTGCCACCGCAACGAATCGTCGGGCGCGCTGCATGGCCTGATGCGCGTGCGTGGCTTCGTGCAGGACGACGCGCACATTTTCTGTACCGAAGACCAGTTCATCAGTGAATCGATCGCGTTCAACACGCTGGCGATGAGCGTCTATAAAGACTTCGGCTTCGACAATGTCGAGATCAAGCTGTCGTTGCGCCCGGATGCGCGCGCCGGCACGGATGAGACATGGGATCGTGCGGAGCAGGGCCTGCGCGATGCGCTGACGGCCTGCGGCGTGACCTGGGAAGAGTTGCAGGGCGAGGGCGCGTTCTACGGCCCGAAGGTCGAGTACCACATCAAGGACGCGCTCGGCCGCTCGTGGCAGTGCGGCACGTTGCAGCTCGATATGGTGCTGCCGGAGCGCCTCGGCGCCGAATACGTAGCGGAAGACAATAGCCGCCGCCGCCCGATCATGCTGCACCGGGCAATCGTCGGATCAATGGAACGGTTTCTCGGTATTCTGATCGAGCACCATGCTGGTGCAATGCCGTCGTGGCTCGCGCCCATGCAGGTTGTGGTGATGAATATCGCGGAAAGTCAGACCGAATATGCGCAGTCTCTAGCCCAATCGTTGCAAAAACAAGGGGTTAGAGTAGAGGCCGATTTGCGCAACGAGAAGATTAGCTATAAAATACGGGAGCACACGCTGGAAAAGGTGCCGTACCTGCTTGTGGTCGGCGACAAAGAGCGTGAAGCCCAAACGGTAGCCGTGCGTGCCCGTGGTGGTGTTGATATGGGCGTTATGCCTCTCGACACCTTCATTGAGCGTCTGCGCCAGGATGTGCAGTCGTTCAACTGAGCCACTTGGCAGCCCGGCTCGTTTTTTTAATTTTTAGAGGAAACGTAACATCGCTACTGATAAGTCTGCGCACCGCATCAACGGTGAAATTACGGCACCAGAGGTGCGCCTGGTCGGGGTCGAGAACGAACCGCTCGGCATCGTGAAACTCGCTGATGCGTTCCGCATGTCGGAACAGCAAGACGTGGATCTGGTCGAAATCGCTCCGCAAGCGGTTCCGCCGGTTTGCCGCTTGATGGACTACGGCAAGTTCAAGTACTCGGAAGCGAAGAAGCAACACGAGGCCAAGCTGAAGCAGAAAATTGTCCAGGTTAAGGAAGTTAAATTCCGCCCGGGCACCGATGACGGCGATTACAACGTCAAACTGCGCAACCTCATCCGCTTCCTCGACGACGGCGACAAGACGAAAATCACGTTGCGTTTCCGTGGCCGCGAAATGGCTCACCAGGAAATCGGTATGCGCATGCTCGAGCGCCTGCGCACGGACCTCGACGAAGTCGGTCAGGTCGAGCAGATGCCGAAAATGGAAGGGCGCCAGATGATCATGGTGCTCGCTCCGAAGAAAAAGAAGTAAGCGGCTGGAGCAGCGGCGCATCGTGTGGTGCGGGCTCCGGTTGTCAAAGATTGAGCGATGCTGTGCCGGGTGTCCGGTGTGGTATCGGCAGGTTTCGGAACGGCGTGCGTGTCAATGCGCGTTGCTTCCTGAAAAGCGGCCGCCAGCAAGGTCGGCGGTCTGCATACCAAGTGGAATGGGTTTCGAAGGGCGGGTAATGGCCATCTGGCCGACCGCACACCCATATCCATCTAATAATGGAGTTGTCATGCCGAAGATGAAGACCAAGAAGAGTGCTGCAAAGCGCTTCGTGGTGCGTCCGGGCGGTACCGTCAAGCGCGGTCAGGCCTTCAAGCGCCACATTCTTACCAAGAAGACCACCAAGAACAAACGCCATCTGCGCGGTTCCACGTCAGTTCATGAGTCAGATATGAACTCCGTGCGCGCAATGCTGCCGTTCGCTTAACCCTTAACCGACACTCATAGGAGCAAGATATGCCTCGAGTAAAACGTGGGGTTACCGCACGGGCCCGTCACAAGAAGATCATCAAGCTGGCCAAGGGTTACCGCGGCCGTCGCAATAACGTCTATCGCATCGCCAAGCAGGCGGTCATGCGCGCAGGCCAATACGCCTACCGCGATCGCCGCAACAAGAAGCGTGTGTTCCGTGCATTGTGGATCACGCGTATCAACGCGGCGGTGCGTCAGCACGACATGACGTACAGCGTGTTCATCAACGGCCTGAAGAAGGCTTCGATCGAACTCGACCGCAAGGTGCTGGCCGACATGGCTGTGTTCGACAAGGCTGCTTTTGCTGCGATCGTTCAGCAGGTGAAAGCCGCCGTTGCAGCCTGATTGCGCTTTGGGCAATTAAACTGCGTGGTTCGTTGCAGCGAACATCCGGTAGTCTCGGTGACGCTGCAGCAAAAACGGGGCTCCTCACCGAGCCCCGTTTTTGTTGGTAGAACCGGTTTTGCAACGATTGAACACTGACGTTGAAATGATGGGATCAATGGATCTGGACCAGATTGTCGCGGACGCGCAAAAAGCCTTCGCAGAAGCCTCCGACGTCACCACCCTCGAGAACGAGAAAGCGCGCTTTCTTGGTAAATCGGGTGCGCTGACCGAGCTATTGAAGGGCCTTGGCAAACTCGATCCTGAAACGCGCAAGACCGAAGGCGCACGGATCAACCTCGTCAAGCAACAAGTGGAAGCCGCGTTGACGGCCCGCCGTCAGGCGCTGGCCGACGTGTTGCTGAACCAGCGCCTCGCCGCTGAAGCCATCGACGTCACGCTGCCCGGCCGCGGCACCGGCGCAGGCAGCCTGCACCCGGTGATGCGCACATGGGAGCGCGTCGAACAGATTTTCCGGTCGATCGGATTCGACGTGGCCGACGGCCCCGAGATCGAAACCGACTGGTACAACTTCACCTCGCTGAACAGCCCGGAAAACCACCCGGCGCGTTCAATGCAGGACACCTTCTACGTCGACGGCACAGATGCCGACGGCCGCCAGCTGCTGCTGCGCACGCACACCAGCCCGATGCAGGTGCGTTATGCCCGCACCAACACGCCGCCCATCAAGGTGATCGTGCCGGGCCGCACGTATCGTGTGGACAGCGACGCAACGCATTCGCCGATGTTCAACCAGGTCGAAGGCCTGTGGATTGACGAGAACATCAGCTTCGCCGACCTGAAGGGCGTCTACTCCGACTTCCTCAAGAAATTTTTCGAGCGCGACGATATTCAGGTGCGCTTCCGTCCGTCGTACTTTCCGTTCACCGAACCGTCGGCTGAAATCGACATGCTGTTCGAAACGGGCAAGAACGCCGGCAAGTGGCTCGAAATTTCGGGTTCCGGCCAGGTTCACCCCACGGTGATCCGCAACATGGGCCTCGACCCCGAGCGTTACATCGGTTTTGCTTTCGGCAGCGGCCTCGAGCGGCTCACGATGTTGCGTTACGGCGTGCAAGACCTGCGTCTGTTCTTCGAAAACGACCTGCGTTTCCTGCGTCAATTCGCCTGAACTGGCGCGTACGAACGCGACAAGCATAGAGCGCGGCATTGCACGCAGTGCGTGCCGCCAGCAGCGTCCCCGGCAGTGCCCAGTGAATCAAGGGGCCGCCTGCCGGACGTGGACCTAACCTGATCAGAACGACCACAGAACCATGCAATTCCCGGAATCCTGGCTGAGAACCTTTGTCGATCCGCAACTGACGACCGATGAGCTGTCGCACGCGTTGACGATGGCGGGTCTCGAAGTCGAAGACCTGCGGCCGGCCGCGCCGCCGACCTCGAAGATCGTCGTCGGCCAGGTGCTGGAAGTCGTCAAGCACCCGGACGCAGACAAGCTCAACGTGTGTCAGGTCGACGCCGGCACGGGCGCGACGCTGAACATCGTGTGCGGTGCGCCGAATGTCGCACCGGGCATCAAGGTGCCGGTCGCGCTGGTCGGCGCGCAACTGCCGCCGGCCGAAGAGGGCGGCACGCCGTTCGCGATCAAGCTTTCGAAGCTGCGCGGCGTGGAAAGCCAAGGCATGCTGTGCTCGGCACGCGAACTGAAGCTCTCGGAAGATCATAGCGGCCTGATGATCCTGCCGGAAGATACGCCGATCGGCCAGGACATCCGCGAAACGCTCAATCTCGACGACACGGTTTTCGAAATCAAGCTGACGCCGAACAAGGCGGACTGCCTGTCGGTGTTCGGCGTGGCGCGCGAGACGTCGGCCATCACCGGTGCGCCGCTGCGTCCGCTTGAGATCAAGCCGGCCGAAGTCAAGCTCAACGAAACGTTGCCGGTCAAAATTTCGGCGCCCGATCTGTGCGGCCGTTTTTCGGGCCGCGTGATCCGTGGCGTGAATGCGCGCGCGAAGTCGCCGCAATGGATGGTGCAGCGCCTGGAGCGTTCGGGTCAGCGCAGCATCTCCGCGCTCGTCGACATCTCGAACTATGTGATGCTCGAACTGGGCCGTCCGTCGCACGTGTTCGATCTGGACAAGATCCACGGTGGCATGGACGTGCGTTGGGGTCGCAAGGGCGAAACGCTCAAGCTGCTGAACGGCAACACTGTCGAACTCGATGAAACCGTTGGCGTGATCGCCGATGAACAGCACATCGAGAGTCTCGCCGGCATCATGGGCGGCGACAGCACGGCCGTCACGCTCGACACCACCAACATCTATCTCGAAGCCGCGTTCTGGTGGCCCGATAGCATTCGCGGCCGCTCGCGCAAGTACAACTTCTCGACCGATGCAGGCCATCGTTTCGAACGAGGCGTTGATTACGCGACTACCGTCGAACACATCGAACGCATCACGCAATTGATCCTCGATATCTGCGGCGGCGAAGCCGGCCCGGTCGACGATCAAACCGTCAACGTGCCCAAGCGTGAGCCGGTGAAGATGCGTGTCTCGCGCGCGAACCGCATCATAGGCATCAAGATCGACGCGGATGAAATCGCGCAGATCTTCACGCGCCTCGGCCTCAGCTTCGAACGCGACGGCGATACGTTCTCGGTGAACCCGCCGTCGTACCGTTTCGACATCGAAATCGAAGAAGACCTGATCGAAGAAGTCGCGCGTATCTACGGCTTCGAAAAGATCCCCGCGCGTCCGCCGGTCGCGACCAGCGAAATGCTGCCGACCAACGAAACGCAGCGCTCGATTCACGTGATCCGTCACGCGCTCGCCGCGCGTGATTACGCGGAGACGGTTAACTTCAGCTTTGTGGATGCCGAGTGGGAGTCGGACTTCGCCGGCAACGACAAGCCTGTTCGTCTGTTGAATCCGATTGCGAGCCAGCTATCGGTCATGCGCACCACGCTGTTCGGCAGCCTGATCAACGTTCTGCGCACGAACCTGAACCGTCGCGCGGCCGATCGCGTGCGCGTGTTCGAAGCCGGCCGCGTGTTCCTGCACGACCCATCGATCAAGGCAGGCGAATTGACGGTCGAAGGTTTCGCGCAGCCGAAGATGATCGGCGGCCTCGCCTATGGTCCCGCGCTCGAGGAGCAGTGGGGCGCGCAAACGCGCGCGGTCGACTACTTCGACGTGAAGGGCGATCTGGAAGCCGTGCTCGCGCCGGCCGTGGCAAGCTTCGTGAAAGCGGAGCATCCGGCCTTGCATCCGGGCCGCAGCGCGCGTATTGAACTGAATGGCCGCGCAGTGGGCTGGATTGGCGAATTGCATCCGCGCTGGATGCAAAAATATGATTTACCGCATGCCCCGATTCTGTTTGAAATCGAAGCGGAAGCATTAATGCAGCGCGTATTGCCGACTCCGGCGGAAGTATCTAAATTCCCGCCGGTGCGTCGTGATATTGCGGTGGTCGTCGATCAGAAAATCGAGGTTCAGGCGCTGTTGGACGAGCTTCAGAAGGCTCAGTCCGAAGCGGCATGCAAGACTGTTCAGAAGGTTGCACTTTTCGACGAATTCCGTCCAAAATCAAACACTTCCGGTGGTCTGGCTGCTCATGAGAAAAGCCTTGCGTTCCGTGTGACCTTGCAAGATACTGGCGGGACCCTTCAGGATGAAACGGTCGATCTGGCTATTCAAACTCTGGTGGAACGTCTGGCTCGAGTATATGGCGCACGGTTGCGTGGATAACCCGCATTTAACATTTGCACGGCATTTTTTCGCAACCTCCGTTTCTGCTTGGCGCGCCATTTGATAGATATGAATGAAATGAACTCGAGTGATTTCGAAGCCCTTCTTACGGCGCAACGCAGCGCCATGATTCGCGAAATTCCGACATCACCCGCGGCCGTTTCCACCGAAACGCCGACGCTGACCAAGGCTGAACTTGCCGAGTTGCTGTTCGACAATGTCGGGCTCAACAAGCGGGAAGCGAAAGACATGGTCGAAGCGTTCTTCGAGGTGATCCGTGATGCGCTGGAGAGTGGCGATAGCGTGAAGCTGTCGGGGTTCGGCAACTTCCAGTTGCGCGACAAACCCCAGCGTCCCGGCAGAAACCCGAAGACCGGCGAGGCGATTCCGATCGCCGCGCGCCGCGTTGTGACGTTCCATGCAAGTCAAAAGCTGAAAGCGCTGGTTGAGAACGGCGCTGAAGCGAGCTTCGCGCGCTGATTGACGGGCGCATCCCTGCGCAACCCACCACGACGGCTAACTGACGATGACAGCGACGATCGAAAAAGTCGTCTTGCCTCCGATTCCGGCGAAGCGCTACTTCACGATTGGTGAGGTGAGCGAACTATGCGGCGTGAAACCGCATGTGCTGCGCTATTGGGAACAGGAGTTCACGCAGTTGCGGCCGGTCAAGCGGCGCGGCAATCGCCGGTACTACCAGCATCACGAGGTGCTGTTGATCCGGCGGATTCGTGAGTTGTTGTATGAGCAGGGCTTCACGATCAACGGGGCGCGCAATCGGCTTGATTCACCCGGTTGTGGTGCGCATGGTGCGCCGACTGACGTGGTCGAGGAAGGCGAGGGCGCAGCAGCGCCGGCAGCAACAACGGCTGCGGTGGACGTCGAGCAGTTGCGCAAGGAATTGCTGCATGTGATCGATTTGTTAGGGCACTAGTTTGCTTTGTTAGCGCAGGGCGGTTCTAATCGCTCGAAGTGTCTGTTATAATTTTCAGCTGTTCGGGGCGTAGCGCAGCCTGGTAGCGTACCTGCATGGGGTGCAGGTGGTCGGAGGTTCAAATCCTCTCGCCCCGACCAATAGATATAAGGCTCTCACGGCTTCGGCTTTGAGGGCCTTTTTCTTTTCTGCTGGCAATCCACGGAATGTGCCCAACAATGTGCCCAACGGATTGGCGGGCTGGGAGATGGGAGTGCACGTCGTTGCAGTCGCAATCAATTGCACCAGCCGATCATCATGCGGAGGGGGGGCGATGAGTCACGGCCACCGCGTCCGCATTGCATTTAAAACGCTCGCCAGTTGTGATCCGGCTTCAATGCTGTAATCGTCAATAAGTTGACCAAGCGCGACCGTTGGGTAAGTTCTTCCGCTTCCTTTTTCCCAGCGTTCATACTTAATCGATCTATAGTCGCCGAAGCCACGACCCATGAACGACCGGACGACGGTCGGGCGTGGTCGATCCTTCTTTGCCGGATGGCCTGCACACTCGTTCCTGAGATCGCGAAGGACTTGCCACGCGGTCAGGTGCTTGGCGGTAAAGGCCTGCTTAAGGACGACTCTTGATAGCTCTGCGATGGCGTCTTGCTGGATGATCACCGCCTGAAGAACACCCCAGAATTCCAAGTAGGCCTGCAGCGGTTCGTCAAGGGGGAAACCCCGTACGCGGTGCGCCAGAAGACACTCTGTCGAGTCCTGTAGCAGATACATACTGGTGTAATAAGCGGCATAGTCATCCTCACTCCCCGATGCGTAGAAGAAGGCTTGGCAGGCGCTACTCGCATGAAAGTAGTCGTATATTTCGTTGCGGCGCTGCGCGATAGTTTTCATTTTTCGTCTTCCGGTAGCAGGTGTTCTGGATGCGCCGCATCATAAAGCGAAGGCGATTCCGCAATCTGGCTCAACAGGAACGCCGTGAGCAATCCTATACCACCACGCACAAGCATGATCGTCGGCAGTGCAATTGATCGCATTCATGCTGTGCCGGGAAGGGAAGTCGTCGAGCGGCTCGGTGGTATGTATCCGCCACTTTGCTACCCCCTGACACTCCCGTTGCGTTGTGGATGGCTTGCCACACCGTTCCGCTATTCAGCGCGTCGCGCTTTCACAGCTATATCGCGTTGTCATCAGGAGGTGAGGCGGACTATGCCGGAATAAAAGCATAGGCGGGAGACAAGTTAACCCGATGCGCTCGACTCTTGGCTTGACATAGATAGACTCACTAATATATAAATAGTTATCCGTACCAATGGAGTGGTGGGGCAGAAGTTAGTCCCGACGGATCGCCTGCAATGGGCGATACAGGCACTCCGGCGTACGGACATTTCCCTTCGAATGTCCTCGCCGAAGCAATGAACCGGCGAGATGCGCGTGTGCGCCTCGTCTAACTGAGGAATTGCATATGGCCGTTACATTCGTCAAAAAACACCAAAGCACCCCATCCACAACCCCATCGGCGGGGCGCGGTCACACTCGGGCTAAAGCGCCGGAAATCAGTCTTGACCAGCCGGGACGATTGCGGGTTGCGCATCTATTGGCGCTCTTCGGAATCTCTCATGCCACGCTCTATGCCGGGATACAGTCCGGGCGCTACCCGAAGCGCGACGGGTTGGACGGAAGACTTCCCTACTGGAAGACGGAGACAATCCGCGAGTTTCTTCGTTCGTAAGCGTAACGCGCTCAACCGAGGGGGCGCTCATTGGCTCGTGAGGTCAAGAGCAACCCCACCACAGCAGCTTGATTGCCGTTGCGCTTGCAGTCGAACGCTTCCGCTTCTCATTGAACCGAAACGGGACCAAGGCTCCTGCTAATGACAAGAGAGTAGCCGGAAAAAGTTGCGTGAAAAATGCCAACGGAGTGGCTTGAAATGATGGAATTTCTCCCAACAAGACTGGATCGCACGATCATACAGAGGTCGCTTTCAAAGCAGACCTATATTGATGTGCTGGCCCCCTTCAAATCGCTATGCGGAAGCTATCTGACAAAGGCTGACTTTTGGTCCAACAAGAACATGCAGGGGGCCGACGGATGGTTCCTCGAGGACGCGATACGTGTCGAGTTGAGGTCGTGTTACAGCAAATACTTCGTCCGGTACACGCTTTTCCCCGCACGATTGACCACGCCCGCGTTCGAGGCGTTCGTTGCGAAAACCATCGCACTCGGGTCGGCTGGATACTCGAACGCGCTTGCGCACGGATACTTGCGCGAATTCGAAATTGCCGTGGACTTTCCGGACAGACACACAAAGGACTACTTATTCCATCGTCATGGAGTTCGCTCCGGCAAGCATATAAAGGGAAACCAACAAATCGCCGGAACCCATTATCAAGGCTCGTTAAGCTCCGCTCTACAAACGTATGCATACAACAAGGCGGAACAGATGGCCGAGGTGGGACAGGTCTGCGCATTCGAAAACCTGATGCGTATCGAAGCGAGATTCAGGAAGAGGACCGTCAAGCTCGGCGAGCTGGCGAACTTGGAGAATCCATTTTGCAAGCTTGTCGTATGTTCGATGCAGGACCTCTACCAGACCGTCCATCCTGAACCTGCAATATGGAAATCGTTTCTAGCGAAGGCGACAGTGCTGGGTGTTCCAGCCGCAATGGCTAGTTTTTCGCCGAAATATCGGCAACAGTTTCGCGCCATTCTCAAACAGCGTGGAGCGCCATGGTGGAAACCGATGGCGTTGATGAAAGGCTTTCCCGAACGGGCGGCGGAGCAGTTGCGACTGGATCTGTGCAATTGATTGCAACCAGCACAGCCTCCCGGCAGAGCGAACCATCTCAGTCCCATTCCGAACCTATCCTGTTCACGACAGGGGATGTACTAGCTCTTGAGTGAAGCGGCGTCGCGAGGCGGCTTAGGTTTGAATGAACTCTTCCGGGCATGCTTCATGGATGTGTCTGGAGCAGCGCGTCGAACAATTCATTTGTCCACGTCCGTCGCTCCTCGACAAACCGGCGCTGTGATTCAGAGCCCCATGACCTCAGGTCTTCAATGATCTCAGCCATAGTGAGAACATCAAAGAATCCCTTTTCAGTTACGGCCGCTTTGCGTCCTTCTGGCGTGGCATCGCCCCAGATCAGGATCGCACCGTCAATATAGATCTCCTTTCCGTGTACGAACACCTGCTGCGCGGGCGAGTTGGCGGCAGCGTCCAGCAATGCAAAGAACGCTGCTTTGTTGTGGTGATCTAGCTGCTTAACATCGGTCAGGATGAGGTATTTGTAATTTTCGTACTCAATCTCGCATTTGAGCTCAGCGACGTAAGATTTGCCGGTGGCCTTGTCGCGCAAGGTGAAGTCAAGGGTGGAACCCGACTTCTCTCCCCGCTTCCTGAGTGTCGGTCGCCCCAAGTCCTCATAGGGGCAGCGTGGATCGCTAGCCCAGAGACGGACTAGCTCCTCCGAAAAGATTCCAAAGACGCGGGACAAGTATTTTCCCCTCGCCATCGGGGCATCCGGTCTTCGAAATGTCGAGAGGAAGTGATCGCTCATGGTTTCCCTACGGTACCCGGACTCTGCAATTGGTTGCAGCCGCGACTTCTGTAACCATTTGACGAACCGCGTCTGGGGCGTCAAACATTTCACTCAATTATTTGACGAACCTGCAATAACCTCGATTCGCCAGCTGTTCGGGAACGACGATTCTAGAGGCCAAACAAGAGAACTGGGACCAAAAAAACGGCGGTTTCGCTCGGCTCGCGAGCCCTACGTGCCGATCGCCGGTCAACACCACAATCGGCTCGCGGTTAAAAAACGGTAGCATCGAACATGACGAACAAGAGGTGTAACTCTAGCGATGAGCCGTTCACCGAACTCGATGGCCTCGATCCGCGCAAGTTCACGGACGACATTCTGGATGAAAGCCCGGAACCGACCGACGACGAGGTCTTCGAAGGCATCTACCAGTCGGGTCTCGGTCTGCGGGACGGACAACCCTGCCTACCCGGACTGGCTCGCGTGGCTCACGAAGAACCACCCCGACGATCCTGCCACGTAAGCAACGCAGGAATCGGCGGCAAGGGTCGATGGACCTTGCAATCAATTGCACGATGCCACGATGCAATCCTGACAGGCTCATTGATTCGGATGCACGTGTGTGCGGTGGCCTCCGATGCGTCGATCGGCGCGTAGGCCGGATGCCGGATCACGTACTCCTTGTGACCGGACGTGTTGCCCCTTTCTTCTATCGTTGGGTGTTCCACCTTGCGTGCCATCCTAATCGTCCCCTTCCTCGCAGAGTTCATTGATTTCGGCTGCGGCGTCGCCGACCCGGTACGCAATGATGACCCTATCGTTGTACGCGGCAAATCTTGACAGCCGTGCCTGGTCCGACCGGTCCCGGTAGCTCACATAGCCACACAGCGCCTTGGCCGTCGCATGCGCCGATACGATCGTCGCGGTGCCGAGCGAGACCTCGGAGTCGTAGTTCAGCAGTCGCAGCGCGTCGTGCCGCGACACCGGGCATTCAGTCGTGCCATAGCCGCCGCACTCACCCGCCTGCGCGAACGTGCAGCCCAGCGCGAGACCAATCGTTAAGCCGATTTTAAGTAGCTTTTTCATTTTCGTTTATCCGATATGAGGCAGCAGCGCCAGCACACGTTCTACCTGCACCGCGACAAGGCGCTGCCCCATCGTGAACGGCAAATATCAACCCTTCGTCGCCAGAACGACGAACGCGTGATCTCTTTGCGAGGTCACGCCCGCCGCGACGAGCTGATTTCCGGACACCACGGCTTCAAAATTCAGTGAACTGCCGGAACCGAGCAAGCATGAACTGCTATTGAATGTCACCTTGCCATCAAGCACATGCTTTCCGGTTGACCGGGGCGCAACGGAGCCGCTGAAAGTGCAGGTCCCATTGGCACCGGTGAACGTGCCATCCGCCGCGACAGTCAAGCTCACCGGAACGCTCGACGCCTCAGTCTGACCGGTCCATGTTCCTTGCGCTTCAGACAGCGTTGCAGGCGAGTCGTACAACGAGTTGTAGTCCCCGTTGAATGTCACGCTGGTCGTGCCCTGCGGGAACGGCGATGAAAGAGATTGAGCAGCCGCAACCGTGCCGGACAGGGATTTCTTGGCAGTGAAGGATCCGGATGTGGTCGCCGCAACGGGCACATCCGACGAGGGATAGGCCACCGCCGCCGAGTCGGAAAAATTGCCTCCGCTCGCGGTCATGACCCCTTCAACAAGGCCCACGCCACTTGTCGATGTGGGCACGATGAAATACTGACCGTTCTCCAGAACGAGGGTTGATACTGCAAGCCCGGTGCTTGTCCCACCTCCCCAAATACCCTCGGGAATGACCGTGGACGCTTTGGGCGCAGGCGTACAGGCAACCCACCCTGCACTTGTCGCTTGCATACATGGTCCGTCACCGCCGCCGCCACCGCACGCCGCGACAATAGGAAGCGTCAACATGGCGACCTTAGTTCTGATTTTCATAACTACCCCCGGTGGATATTGTGTTTATTGATATTCTCAACGCGCTCATACGCGCGCCCCGGCCAGCGTTGACGGTGATTCTGCTTCTCGAACATGTGTCCGTTGGTCAGGCGAGGCGGAGCACGCATGAAGCGCGCCAGGTAGATAAGAGCCTGAGAAAGCGCTGGGCAAGTGCAGTGGTGCGTCGTGATGGGATCTTTTACCGGTCACGGATGATTCAGGGTTGGAACAGTTTTTCTGGGAGATTATGGTCCGCGCGCGACTCCGCTCAGCGCAACAGCACATTCGCGACTAAATCCCTTGCTGCCCAAACTGTCTCAGTCCTGAGACGGTTACTTCAAAGGAATAGGTCTTGAGTAGATGACGGCAGCACCGATGTTGCCCCCACGATGATGCAACCCCGAGACATCGCCGCGAATTGTGATGCAAGCCCATGACATGTTGCAAAACTGAAAACAAGGGCAGTCGTCGGAGGCATTGATCTCCACACCTAGCCGGACATTGCAATCAATTGCACAGATGCATATTTCCCACTACCGGGAGTCGACCGTCCCTAAGCGAACCGAGATCGCACTGACATTCGCGCAATTGATTGCAGGAGCGGCTATCCACGAGATGGACGCCACGCTCATAACTTGCTATACGTTATTGCGTACGGCGTGACCGCGACAAAAAATACGCACGGGGGAACGATGAGGTACGACATCATCGGTGACATTCACGGGCAGGCTGAAAAGCTGCTCGCGCTGTTGCAGCGACTCGGCTACCGGGAGCAGTCCGGCGCATGGAGGCATCCGGAGCGTACGGCGATATTCGTGGGCGACTTCATCGATCGCGGTCCGCACCAGCTTGAAACCCTGAATATCGTTCGCCCAATGGTCGATGCCGGAAGTGCGATGGCGGTCATGGGCAATCACGAATTCAATGCAATTGCTTGGTATCTGCGCGATCCCGATCAGGATGACGAATATCTGCGCCCCAGAAAGGGCGAGGTGGGCGGGAAAAACAGGCACCAGCACGCGGCGTTCCTCGCCGAAGTCGAGCACAAGCCTGATCTGCACGGTGAGACCATTGACTGGTTCCTCGCCCTGCCGCTGTGGCTCGAATTGCCTGAACTGCGGGTGATTCATGCCTGCTGGCATCCGGGTTGTATGGCGGAGCTTGAAACACGCTTAAAGCCGGGACACCTGCTGGATGACGCAATGATGGTCAAAGCCAGTCGCACGGGCACGGTTGAATACCGCATGATCGAGACGCTCTTGAAGGGCGTGGAGGTCCGGCTTCCTGCTAGCGCTTCGTTCATAGACAAGTCGGGCATCACCCGACATGAGGCGCGCACACGCTGGTGGGACGGCGCGGCGACAACCTACCGGCAGGCAGCGCTCGTACCCGCTGAGACCAGAGCCCAACTTCCCGATACCGAGATACCTGAGGGCGCGAGGATCGGTTATACCGGCGACAAACCGGTATTCATCGGTCACTACTGGATGACCGGCAGCCCCGATATCCAGTCGCCTACGGTCGCTTGCGTTGACTACAGCGCCGGTAAGGATGGTCCGCTTGTAGCCTACCGTTGGAGCGGCGAGTCGGTGTTGTCCTCCCACAATTTTGTTTTGTCCCAGTAGTCGAGGTGTCTATGTCGCCGAAACTTGAAGTGGAGATCAGGAAAGCAAAAAAGGGGGATCCCGAGGCGCAGTTCGCGGTTGCAGAAGCGTATCGCACCGGCAAAGGCGTCGATGAAGACTTTGCCGAAGCTCTGTACTGGTATCGCGCTGCGGCTGAGCAGGGCAATGTCAGCGCTCAAAACAACCTAGGCACGATGTTCCAGAGAGGCATCGGTACCGAGAAAAATCCCAAATTGGCGGTGTACTGGTATCGGCAAGCCGCCGAAGCTGGTGACGAGGTCGCACAGTTCAACCTTGCCATGCGCTATGCGCGCGGGGATGGCGTCGAGCAGAACGATACGGAGGCCGCGCACTGGTTCGCGAAGTCGGCCGATCAGGGTTACACCGAGGCCATCGGGGAACTCGGAACGATGTACCGGTTTGGGCGAGGGGTGCCGCAGGACATCGCGGCGGCTGCCCGCTATCACACCACAGCAGCACGGAATGGCGACGTCACGTCGATCGGTAACTTGCTGGGTTATCAGGGTGAGATCGAGAGCGCTGCATTGAGCGGGAGCGCCGTTGCGGCACTGTGCCTCGCCGAGATGCACGGGAACGGAGTGCCCGTCGAGAAGGATCTGGCGCAGGCCTATGCGTGGCTAGGTTGGGCTAGACGCCTCTGCGAACGTGATGACGACGCCACTCTTCGGCGAGAGGTCGACATCATGTACCTTGGATTGACCGCAAGCCTGTCTGAGGCGGACCAGCGGCGCGGTGAGGACCTGCTGAAAGCTCTGGCGCTGGGACAGGCGACATCGCAGGTAGAACCTATGCCAGCACGGACTCGACACGTCAACGGCAAATCGAACTCCGGTGGCGAATCACCCGCCGACCTTGATGGCCTCGATCCGCGCAAGTTCGAGAACGACTTCGACGACGGGCAGGAAGAATCCGACGACGAAGGCTTCGAAGGCATCTATGGGTCCGGGCTGCGTGTGCCCGAAACATCGTCGTACTACGAGGCATGGTGCGCGTGGCTGAAGGCAAACCATCCTGACGATCCTGCCACGTAAGCAACGCAGGAATCGGCGGCAAGGGTCGATGGACCTTGCAATCAATTGCACGATGCCACGATGCAATCCTGACAGGCTCATTGATTCGGATGCACGTGTGTGCGGTCGACCCGCAATGCGCCGATCTCGTTGGGTCATGGTTTCAACGGCACGCGCTGTTACTTCTTCAAAAATTCCCTCAACGTCTCTGTGCGCCAGAAGGGTATTTTTGCATCGTGGCCGTCTGGTTGCGGAAATTTGCCGTCCCTTACGCGTGCGTATAACGTTGGCCGCGAAATGGCCAGTAACTTGATTACGTCGTTCACGCGCAATCGTCCCGGCTGCGATAGATCAATGATCGGCGATTGCTTGACGGGCTTTACAGGTAGCACGGGTTCGACAGCCGTTGTTGCGCGATGAGTTGGTTTCGCCTTCTTCCCGGTCTTCTTTGCCGCCGCGTTCGCTTCAATCTGCGGTTTGATGAACGTGAATACCATGATCTACCCTCAAGCAGATTTGCCGAATTTCGCTACGATCACATTCGTGTCGGGCGATACGAGCAACGCCAGCCGTTGACCGAGCACTTGCCACGCCGCCGCCTGTTCGGGTTCCAGCTTCTGACGTTGATAAATTTTCTTGAGTCCGTTTTCTTCGGTGTGGTTCAGGCACTTTTCGATCACGTCACCAGCTATGCCTAGCTCGCCCATTAGCGTTGCACCGCTGCGCCGCAGATCGTGCGGGGTCCATAGGCCGCCCGCCATCCGTAGAGAGTTGACAGCCGAACTGCGGTTTTTCAACGGCGTGGCGCGTTGTCGGTCCTTGATCTGCTTGCCAATCGACTTGGTGTCAATGTGCTGTTCTTCGTTTGGGGAAGGGTAGCACCAGCGCCTAGCGCCACTAATGGTCTTCAACGCCTCGAATTGCTGCACAGCAAAGTCACTCAACAGCACGATATGTTCTTTGCTGTTCTTCGAGTGGTCGGCGGGGATGCGCCAGCGGCGGGCTTCTAGATCGACGTTGGTCCACTCTGCGCGTGAAAGCTCACCGACGCGACAAAGCGTACTTAACATGAGCATGATCGCTCTGCGGGTAGCGTCTTGAAGATTGGCGGCGGGCAGAGCGGCGGCCAGCGCCTTGATCTCCGCCTCCGAGAGAACGCGAGATCGTTCCGTGTCCTTCTGAAATTCTTTCGACTTCTTGACTTTGGCTGTGCAATCAATTGCAATCAGGTCGCGGCGGGCTGCCCATGCTATGAACTGCCGGACTTCACCGAACGTACGGCGGGCGAGTCGTGCTGCTCCCCGCAGTTTGATCGCATCGGTGATTGCCAGCACGTCGCCCGCTGTCACGTCCCGTAGGGGCTTCACGCCGATGGACGGCAATACATCCTTTTTCCACGCGCGTTCGAGTTCTGCGCCGCTGTCCTTGCGGCTGGATAGCTCTGACGTCTTCCAAGTATCGAACGCATCTTGAACCGTGCGAAGCGCATCGGCTTCGGCGGCGGCCTGTGCCAGTTTCGCTTTCGCCTCTTCTGCCTGACGGATGACCTCGGCGTGAGCAGCGAGCCGTCGTTTCTTTACGTGGTCGTTCGGATTGACCCCGGTCGAAAGGATTTGCTCCGCCTCGTCACGGTTCTTGCGGATTTGCGTCAGCGCGACCCCCGGCCATGTTCCGGCATTGAAGTCGTGAAGCTTGCCGCCGTGGCGGAAGCGCCAGCGGAACAGCACCGACACCCGATCTTCCGCGCGGATCCGTACGAGCCCGTACAGACCTTCGCCATCGGGAAGGCGATCACCCGCGTTTTCGGCTTTCAGCGCCTGCAAGCCTTTTACCGTGAGAACAGGCATGATCTCCCCTTGTTTGCGACCGCCGCAAAATGTGCCCAACAATGTGCCCAACAGATTTTCCAGATAGCGGAATACGGGGACGGACAACCTCAGACACCTGTTTGACGTATGAGATTGATTCTACTAGGTTTTGTGTGGTGAAGGAGATGGCCTAAGATAGGTATTTACGAAATCGAACTTTTATGGGGTGCAGGTGGTCGGAGGTTCAAATCCTCTCGCCCCGACCAAAGAAATCAAGGAGTTACAAGTTTCGGCTTGTAGCTCCTTTTTCGTTTCTGGGCCAAGACCCCCACAGACTCAAGACCCCACGCAATCAATTGCGCAGCGAGCCGGTATCATCAAGCCAACGACAAACCTAACGACACGCGGGGGCAGAATGAGCGACAGCGATGGTAAAGACGTAGCGAATGAGGCCGTTAGCGACCTCGAAACAGAACTAGGGTTGCCACTCTCGATCATCTTGACTGGTGCCAATCGACACGACGTCACACAATTGTTTCCCCTCATTGACGCGATTCCACCCATCCGTGGTATCCGCGGTCGACCGTTGCGAAAGCCTCAAGTCGTCTATGCCGATCGCGGATACGACTCCGAAGCACACAGGCAGAAATTGCGTGATCGGGGTATCAAACCTGTTCTCGCGAAGCGCCGCACCGAGCATGGCAGTGGCCTTGGAAAATATCGATGGGTAGCCGAGCGTACTCATGCCTGGTTCCATAATTTCCATCGCCTTCGAGTCCGCTATGAGCGCCTTGCCAGGATCCATGAAGCTTTCTTGAAGTTCGCCGCTTGCCTCATCTGTTGGAATACCCTCCAGCGATCTACGCAGGAGCCTTTTTGAAACCGTCTCTAAGCTAGACGGCCTAACGGACCGGGCAAAAACGGAGCTAGTCACAGACGTAACCGCATTTGCCAACGCCGGAGGTGGCACCATCATCTACGGCGTCCAGGAGCAGCAGCACAACGGCCAATCTCTTGCCGCTGCAATTTCCCCTGTCACTGATACGCACGTTACGCAAGATCGGCTGCGGGATATTATCCATTCAAACACGGACCCCGCGCTTAGAGGGTTCTCCATCACGCCGATAGCCGCAAATGGCGGGACGGTTTACCTCATGGTCACTTGGCTCCTGGTTCTTGAATCCGTAAGTGCCAGTTAGCTGATCGACGATTCCATATATCTGGTTGTAGGCGCCATCCGTCGCCGCGTACAGACGTAGGCAAGTGAATTGCCGCCCCTGATCCGCGTCGTTATAACTGATAACCAGGCACGCTTCAGGCCTCTGCTGATCGCCGATCGACATTCCGTACTGTCTCATTGCCGCTCCTGAAATTTGAAAGCGCACGTCGCGCTGCATTCAATCTAGCGGCTGTGCCTGTTCGGAACCATGAGGCATCGGACATAGGTGTAGCCAGGGGATGTTCTTCCCATGTCTATGACGTCGCGGCACGACGCGTTTGGTTCTCGGCCTCGCCCAAACGTCTCTCCGGTTTCTTACATCGTGTCATGTCCACGGGTTCATGGCGCTGAGTGAGTGGAGTCGTACAGTTGAGGGCATGCCGTGGCGATCAGCGAAACCGTGATGCCGGGGACGGTCGTACCGTCTACCAGCAAATCCGAAACGCGGCTTCCATGTCGTAAATACCCGCCCTGCAATTGATTGCAATCGCCCGGGCTAGATCAGAAAATCAGCGATCGCGGCACTGCGCCTTGTTCTCATCTTTGCGACGTTTTCGGCGCTCGCTTCTATCTCGCGGATAAAGACCGCGAACACGCGCCCACTGCAACAAAAAGCACCGTGTAGAGCGTTCCAGTCGACCGGTCTGGTGCCGCTGGTTTCACTCAGGCGCGTTACAAGATTGAAACGATTTGTGACGGTATAGAGCGTTTAAACAGTCACGGCACCTCGGCATTCAAATGCACGCCTTGGTTAGTTCAAGGATGGCTCGCTTTTTGCATTGACACACTACAGACCATCAAGACACTGCATCAAGCGAATTCAATACAGCAGCACAAGCAGCAAAAAGACAATATACGAACGGGGGAAAACGATGGAATTCTTACTTGGCTTTGGAGTGGGGGGATCCTTTGGCGCGTGCCTTGGTCTGCTGGTCGCAGTAATGCTTCGAGCAAGCAAGGACGACGCCTTGGAGACACGGTTCACTGAGCCGGACGGAGCAGCGCTGCGCAAAGCCTGCAGAGTCGCCGAATGACAGTCGGGTTCTCGTCGGAGAACAGGCACGAGGCCGGTCATTCTAGAACGACAACATCCGCTTGGACTGTCACATGGCGGTGACCGCGCGGATGTAATGGAGGACGTTCGGAGGTCGGGCGGGAGTCGTTCGCAAATGAACGAGGGCAGCGCCGCTGGCAAACCACCACAGCGGCGCTGATTCGAAGAAAGCCTGGAAACCCGCTCTCACCCTCTGCCGAGCGCGATAAACCGCTCGAGATGATGATCCTCATCGCCCAACTGATGGTCGATCATCACAAGGCGCTTCGCATAGTGCGCCATCGGCAACTCCCACGTCATGCCGATACCGCCATGCAACTGAATACATTCTTCGGCGACCATCGTCCCTATTCTGCCGATGCTGTATTTTGCCGCTGAAACCGCGCGTTCCCGCACGGTGCGCTCAGCGCCAAGCGCTGCCGCAGCATTGATCACGGCCGAGCGCGCCTGCTCGATCTCGAGTAGCAGATCCGCCATCCGATGCTGCAATGCCTGGAAGCTGCCGATCGGCACGCCGAACTGCTTGCGCGTGCGCAAGTACTCAAGCGTGTAGTCTTTCGCGACATCCATCGCGCCGACTGCTTCGGAACACAGCGCAAGCACGCCGCAACTGATCGCGTACTCGAGCGTCGCAAAACCTTCACCGACCGTGCCGAGCAATGCGTCGTCGCCCAGCGTAACGTTGTCGAACGCGACCTCGGCCGCACGACCGCCATCGATCTTGCGATAGCCACGAACGCTGACACCCGCTGCGTCGCGAGGGACGAGAAAGAGCGTGATGCCGGCTTCGGCGTCGTCGGTACCGGCGGTGCGCGCGGAAACCAGGAAGAGCGAGGCGTTCTCGCCCTGCTGAACGACCGCTTTCGCGCCATTCAGCTTCCACGCGTTGCCGTTGCGTTCCGCACGCGTTGTGACGCGCGATAGTTCGTAGTGGCCGTCCGGTTCGCCATGCGAGAGCGCAACCTGACGCGAGCCGTCGATCAGTTCGGCCAGCATCGCTTTCTGCGCTTCGCTGCCGTCACGTGCAATAGCCTGGCCGACGATCAACGTATCGAGAAACGGCTCGACCACGAGACCACGACCCAGGCTCTCGAATACAACGGCGATATCGAAGCCGCCGCCGCCAAACCCACCGTCCGCTTCATCGAACAGCGCGCCGATAATGCCGAGTTCCGCGAAACGATTCCACAGGTCCGCGCTGAATCCTTCAGGCGAGCCTGCGATCCGGTCGCGCGTCTCGAAGCCATATTGCTCAGTGACAAAGCGGTTGAGCGTATCCGCCAGCATGCGGCGGTCTTCGGTGTGCTGAAAATTCATGGCGTGAGCCCCTTACAGTCCCAGGATCATTTTGGAAATGATGTTCTTCTGGATTTCGTTGGAGCCGCCGAAGATCGACAGCTTGCGGTTGTTGAAATAAAGCGAGGCGGCACTCGCGGCTTCATCGGGGCCGACTGGCGTGCCCTCGAAGCCATCGTGCAAGGCTTCCTCGATGAACGGCTGCGCATACGGTCCCATCGCCCGGCGCGTGAGCGAAGAGATTTCCTGGCGGATCTCCGTGCCGCGAATCTTCAACATGGAACTCTCGGCGCCCGGCACGCCGCCGCCGGCCACCGCCGCGATCACGCGCAGATTGGTGGTCTTCATATTCTCCAGATCGATTTCGACTCGCGCCATGCGCGCCGCAAACGACGGATCTTCCGCGAGCGGCCGGCCGTTGCGCTGCTGCTTCGCGGCGATCTTGCGCAGCCGGTTGAATGCGGCCACTGAGAAGCCGACGCCCGCGATATTGGTGCGCTCATACGTGAGCAGGTATTTGGCGTAGGTCCAGCCCTTGTTCTCTTCGCCCACGAGGTTCTCAGCCGGTAGACGCACATCGGTGAAGAACACTTCGTTGACTTCGTGCTCGCCATCGAGTGTGATGATCGGGCGCACTTCGACGCCCGGCGTATTCATGTCGATCAGCAGGAAGCTGATGCCTTCCTGCTTGCGCACGTCGGTGGCGGTGCGCACGAGGCAGAAGATCATGTTCGCGTAGTGGCCGAGCGTGGTCCACGTCTTCTGACCGTTGACGATGTAGTGCTCGCCCTGCGCGTCGCTGCCGCGTACCGCAGTGGTTTTTACCGCCGCGAGATCGGAACCCGCGCCCGGTTCCGAGTAGCCTTGGCACCACCAGTCCGAGCCGTCGAGAATGCGCGGCAGCCAGTGGTGCTTTTGCGCCTCGTTGCCGTATTTGATCATCACCGGGCCAAGCATGTTGACGCCGAACGGCACGACACGCGGCGCCCCGGCCAAGGCACATTCATTCTCGAAGATGAATTTCTGCACGGCGTTCCAGCCCGGGCCGCCGTACTCCTTCGGCCAATGATTGGCGAGCCAGCCTTGCGCGTTGAGAATCGCGTGCCACTCAGCCATGTCGTCGCGCGTGAGGCGGCGGCCGCCGTGCACTTTGTCGGCGAGACGCTGCGGGAGCTTGTCACGCAAAAAGCGCTGCACGTCAGCGCGAAAAGCTTCTTCTTCAGGCGTGAAGTTCAGATCCATAGTGGGTTCTTCCCTGGATATTGATTGGATCGGCGGACCGGCGGACTGGCGGGAGGGCGGACCCCCACCGGTCAAGAATGCGCCAAATGATGTGCCGTCTCAAGCCGTTTGGTTGAGGCTCGCAAAATCGGCGCCGCGCTCGACCAGATCGATCAGCAGCGGCGATGCTTGCCAGAACAGCGGGTCTTCTTTGGCGAATTCGCGGATGTCCGCGAGAACCGTGGCGAGGCCCACGGTATCGGCGTATTTCATCGGACCGCCGCGATAACGCGGAAAGCCGTAGCCATAGAGAAAGGTCACGTCGACGTCGAGTGGCCGCAGCGCGATGCCTTCATGCACGACATTGGCACCTTCGTTGATCATCGCGGCCATATAGCGGCGCATGATTTCTTCGTCGGTGAAAGTGCGCGGCGTGATACCGGCGCGTTCACGCTCGGCGTCGATGATGGCCTCGACCTCTGGGTCGGGCGAACCGCTGCGCGAACCTTCGGGGTACAGATAAAAACCACGGCCGGTTTTCTGGCCGAACCAGCCGCGTTCGCAAAGACGATCGGCGATCTGCACATAGCGTGCTTTGGGGTTGCGCGTGGCTGCGCGCCGCTTGCGCGTAGCCCAACCGATGTCGCCGCCCGCCAGATCGACCACCTGGAACGGACCCATCGGGAAGCCGAACGCACGCACTGCCGCGTCGATCTGATACGGCGACGCACCGTCTTCCATCATCGCGTCCGCCGCGCTGCGATACACCGCCAGCACGCGATTGCCGATGAAGCCGTCGCACACGCCGGCACGCACCGGCGTCTTGCGCAGCTTCTTCGCAAGTTCGAACGCCGTGGCGACCACTTCGGCGCTGACCTGCTTCGGCACCACGACTTCCAGCAGCTTCATGATGTTGGCGGGGGAGAAGAAGTGCAGGCCGATCACATCCGCGGGGCGGGAAATACTGGTCGCAATCGCATCGATGTCGAGATACGACGTGTTGGTGGCGAGCACCGCGCTGGCTTTGCAGACGCGATCGAGTTCGGCGAACACGGCCTTTTTCACCTCCAGGTCTTCGAATACTGCTTCGATCACCAGATCGGCGTCGGCGAGTGCGTCGTAGGAGGTGCTGCCCTGCCAGCGCGACATCACGTCGGCTTTCTTCTCCGCACTCATGCGGCCTTTGGCGATCAGGCCGTCGTAGACCTTTTCGATGTGCGCGAGGCCGCGTGCGAGCGACGCGTCGTCGCGTTCGATCATCGTCACCGGCAGTCCTGCATCGAGCACGGCGACGGCGATGCCGGCGCCCATCGTGCCGCCGCCCACCACGCCGATCTTGTTCAGCGCGCGCGGTTTTGCCTCGCGTGTTTCCGGTGCTTTGAGCACTTCGCGTTCCGCAAAGAACGCGTGAATCAACCCGGCACGCTGCGGGCTGTCGATGCATTCCAGAAACAGTTTGCGTTCGAGTCGCAGGCCGTCTTCGAAAGATTGTTCTATGGCGGCTTCCACGGCATCGACGATTTTTAGCGGGGAGAACAGGCCGCGCGATTTCTTCGTCGTTTCCGCGCGTGCCGTGGTGACCGCGGCGAGGCTCGCGGCGCGGTCGCTTAGCGCAGCGGCGTCGCGCGTGCGTCGCACGGGAGCGTGAGCGGCCAGCAGTTCGTGCACATAGGCGAGTCCTTCAGCGAGGATGTCGTCGCTGCTGCCGAGCCGGTCGATGAGGCCGAGCGCGAGCGCTTCTTTCGCACCGGCATGGCGCCCGCTCAGGATCAGGTCCAGGGCGGCCGGCGCGCCGATCAGGCGCGGCGTACGCTGCGTGCCGCCTGCGCCCGGCAGCAGGCCGAGTTGCACTTCGGGCAAACCGAGCTTCGCGCCATTCACGGCGAGCCGGTAGTGCGCCGCGAGCGCCACTTCCAGGCCGCCGCCGAGCGCGGCGCCGTGAATGGCGGCGACCACCGGCTTTGCACACGCTTCGATGCGGTTGCAGACGTCCGGCAGCGACGGCGGCACCGGCGGCTTGCCGAACTCGCGAATGTCCGCCCCCGCGATGAAGTTGCGCCCGGCGCCGACGATCAGCACGGCCTCGACGGCGCTGTCGGCATCCGCGGCTTCGATCGCGGCGAGCAGGCCGCGCCGCACGTCGGCGGAGAGGGCGTTGACGGGCGCGTGGTCGATCGTGACCAGCAGGACTTTGCCGCGCAATTCGCGCGTCACAACGTCGGCGGAAGGGGTGGGGGTCATCGTGTCGTCTCCTGAGTGTTTATTACCGGACCAGATCGAGCCGAATGCGGACAGATTGGGGTATGCCGGGTCTGGCGAATTCTCCGATTGTCGGTTGGTCAAGGTTTATTGACAATTGCATAGTCCATTGACAGACTGTCAAAATTATTTTGACAAAGGCCGCATCATGGACGTCAATTCGCTGACCTTGCTGGTGGATATCCTCGATGCGGGCAACCTGAGCGAAGCCGCGCGCCGGCTGAAAATGAGCCGCGCGAACGTGAGCTACCACCTGAACCAGTTGGAACGCTCGATCGGTATGCAACTGGTGAGGCGCACCACGCGCCGCGTCGAACCGACCGAAATCGGTCTGCAGTTATACGAGCACGGCCGCACGATCCAGAACGCGCTGCTGGCCGCGCGGGAATCGGTGACCACCCTCGGGCAGAGCTTGCAGGGGCGCGTGAGATTGAGCGTGCCGAGCGGCTACGGGCAACTGGTGATGTCGGATTGGCTGATCGCGTTCAAGCGTCTTTATCCGGGCATCGTGCTGGATGTGATGTTCGAGAATCGCGTCGAGGATCTGATGCGCGACGAAGTCGACATCGCGGTCCGAGTGATGTCCGAGCCGCCGCAGAATCTCGTTGCGCGCGACATGGGGCCGGTGCGATATGTGGCTTGTGCATCGCCGGGTTTTGCCGAAAGCCGCGGCATGCCTGTGCGGCTCGATGATCTGCGCACAGCGCCGTTGATTACGTCGGCGGTGGTCGGCAGGCAGTTGCGCGTTGCGGCCTATCTGCGCGATGAACGCCACGAAGTGCTGCTTGAGCCGACAATTATTTCCGAGAACTTTCTGTTCTTGCGCCAGGCGGTGCTGGCTGGCCTGGGTGTCGGCCTTGTGCCCGACTATGTGGTGCAGGACGATCTGCGTCGCGGAGATGTGGTGACGGCGCTCGACGAATGGCGTCTAAGCATCTTCGGTACGAATATGTACCTGCTCTATATGCCGAATCGCCATCACACGCGGGCGGCGGCGAGTTTTATCGAGTTCATCCTGGAGCAGGCGCGGGGAAGTGGCAGAGGGGTGGCTGCTTGAGCCGCACTGAAGCGTTTTTCCCTCAGCGCGCTGATGATCTGTGCG
Source organism: Paraburkholderia solitsugae (assembly GCF_013177695.1). GTDB lineage: Bacteria > Pseudomonadota > Gammaproteobacteria > Burkholderiales > Burkholderiaceae > Paraburkholderia > Paraburkholderia solitsugae. The sequence goes on from NZ_WOEY01000029.1 coordinate 63,779, forward strand.
CTGCAGGTGAGCAGATCGAAAATGGACTCACTGCGTTGGCGCCCAGAAGAAAGCAGCACCAGCACCGGTGCCTCACTCACGGGTATGCTTAACAAAACGGCGAGATAGCCGTGCGCCTGGCAGCACATCAACCTTCAGGGGAGACGGGGATGAAATGGACAATCGCATTTCTTGCTCTGCTTGCAATCGCCATTGTCATTGTGTTGGTCTCGCGTCTCCCGAGTGAGGACGCCATTCGCCTCGCCGGCTACGCGGCCACTGCGGCCTTCGCCGCATTGGTCAGCTTCCTGATTCGCTGGCGAGCAAATCGCGCTCAACGAAACAAACGCACCGGGTGAACACACACACGCCGGGTATTCGCCCGACCCGCGTGATGGCCCTGCAGCGCCCGGCTCACCGCACGCGCTAAGCCGATCGAACACTCGCTTGCAGTTCGTCGCCGAGAAAGTCGATGAACGTCCTGAGTTTCGCCGACAGCCGATGCCGCTCCAGATAGATCGCGTGAATGTCAGCGTTCGGCAGCGCCCAGTCCGTGAGCAACGGCACCAGCTCGCCGCATTGCAGGTGTCGGGAAATCTCCCATGCGGAGCGCACGGCAATGCCGCGCCCATCGAGCGCCCACTTCAGCACGGCGCTGCCGTCGTTGCTGCTCAACGGACCATCCACCTTCACCGTCTCGGACTTCTTGCCGCGCGCAAAATGCCACGTGCCATACGCCGATTCGTTTTCGCGTAAGACGAGGCACGCATGGCGCGTCAAATCGTGAGGCATGGCCGGCGCACCATGCCGTTTCACGTAGCCAGGCGTGGCACACACCAGCCGCTGGTTTTTCAGCAGCAAACGCGCATTGATACGCGCATCCGGCACCTCACCAAAGCGAATACCCAGGTCGAAGCCTTCTTCCTGCAAGCTGACCGGCCGGTCAGTGAGATGCAACTGAATTTTCATTGACGGAAAACGCTCGCTGAACCGCGAGATGGCCGGCGCGACGTGCGCGCGGCCGAAACCGAACGACGCGTTCACGCGCAAGAGTCCAGTCGGCTCGGCGCGGCTGCTGGTGACCAGTTGCTCCAGTTCAGCGAGGTCGTCGAGGATGCGCGAGCCATTCGCCAGATAGATCTCGCCCTCGGCCGTGAGGCTCAGGCGGCGCGTGGTCCGGTTGACCAACCGCACGCCCAGGCGCTGTTCGAGTTGCGCGAGACGCTTGCTGATCGACGGCGGCGTCACGCCGAGCTCACGCGCCGCGGCCGCCAGATTGCGGTGGCGCGCCACCAGCGCGAACAGATTCAGGTCGGAAAAGCCGTCCATCGATTCGTTCCCAAAAGTTAATTCCGGATTGCCTCAATAGAAACCATATCGCTGTAGGCATCAATTAGACTGCATTCAGATACGGGAGGCAACGATGTTTACAGAATTCACCGACGCGTCGACCCACGTCGACGGCATCCAGATCCACGCGATCCGTGGCGGCAGTGGCCCGGCTTTACTGCTGCTGCACGGCCATCCGCAGACCCATGCGATCTGGCACAAGGTCGCGCCCACGCTGGCACAGCACTTCACGGTCATTGCCGCGGATCTGCGTGGCTATGGCGACAGCGGCAAACCGCAAGGCGCGCCTGACCACAGCACCTATTCGAAACGCCGCATGGCCGCGGATCAGGTGTCGTTGATGCGCGCCCAAGGCTTCACACAATTTGCCGTTGTCGGTCACGACCGCGGCGGACGCGTTGCCGCTCGCATGGCGCTCGATCATCCGCAAGCCGTGACGAAGCTGGTCACGCTGGACGTCGCACCGACACTCGCCATGTACGAGCAAACCTCGTTCGAGTTTGCGCGCGCTTACTGGCACTGGTTCTTCCTCGTGCGTCCCGCACCGTTTCCCGAGACGCTGATCCGTGCGGACCCCGATCTCTATCTGAAGCAGACGATCGGCGCACGCAGCGCGGGGCTTGCGCCATTCACCTATGCCGCCTACGCCGAGTATTTGCGCTGTCTGTCAGACCCGGCCACCGCGCACGGCATCTGCGAGGACTACCGCGCGAGCATCACGATCGACCTCGATCACGACCGTGCCTCGCTCGCCGAAGGGCAGAAGATCGTGTGCGATTTCCTTGCGCTGTGGGGGGCACATGGCGTGATCGAGCAATGCTTCGAGCCGCTCGCCGAATGGCGGCAGTGGTCGGCGCACGTGAGCGGCGAGGCATTGCCGTGCGGCCATTACATTCCCGAGGAAGCGCCCGAGTTGTTGCTCGAACGCCTTCTGCCGTTCCTGCAGTCCTAGCCGCCGGCCGACCCATCATGTCAAAGCGAACCCTTTACCAGAAGCTCGTCGATTCGCACGTCGTCACGCGCATCGACGCGCAAAACGTGCTGCTGTACGTCGATCTGCATCTGATGAACGAATACACCAGCCCGCAGGCGTTCAGCGCGCTTGCGGCGAAAGCGCGGCCGGTGCGTCGTCCGCGGCAGCAACTGGCGGTAGTCAGCCACATCATTCCAACGCATGCGGAATCGCCGCGCGTGATTCGCGATGCCGCTTCGCTATTGCAGGCGAATAATCTCGCGCGCAACTGCGAGCAGGCGGGTATCGAACTGTACGCGGCGAACGATCCGCTGCAAGGCATCGAACATATCGTCGCGCCTGAACGCGGCCTGATTCGCCCGGGGATGGTCGTGCTGTGCGGCGATAGTCACACGACCACGTACGGTGCGCTCGGCGCGTTGGGTTTCGGCATCGGCACCTCGGAGGTCGAGCACGTGCTCGCCACGCAAACGCTGGTCTATCGCGTCGCGCAAACCATGCGCATCACGATCGAAGGGGCGTTGCCGTACGGCACATCCTCAAAGGACGTGATCCTGTTGATCATCAGCCGCATCGGTGCACAGGGTGCGCGTGGTTATGCGGTGGAGTTCGCAGGCTCGACGATTGCGTCGCTGTCCGCGGAAGCGCGCATGACCTTATGCAACATGACCGTCGAAGCCGGCGCGCGAGCCGCGCTGATCGCACCCGACGCGACCACGTTCGACTACGTCCGCGCGCACGCAACATCGCTTGACGGTGCCGCGTGGGCTGCTGCCATGAACGACTGGCGCGAACTGAAATCCGACGCCGGCGCGGCCTTCGATGTCGAACATCATTTCGATGCGCACGATATCGCGCCGTTCGTCACATGGGGCACGAGCCCCGATCAGGCGATCGCAGTCGATCAGCGCATTCCCAGCGCCGCTGCGCAAAAGACACTGGAGGCCGCCGCGGCGCTCCGACGCGCGCTCGACTATATCGGGCTCGATGCCGACCAGCCAATTGCGGGCACGCCGATCGATCGCGTGTTCATTGGCTCGTGCACCAACGGACGTATCGAGGATTTGCGCATCGTCGCCTCCATCGTGCGCGGGCGCCACGTCGCGGAAGGTGTGCGCGCGATGGTCGTGCCGGGTTCTGGCAGTGTGCGCCGCCAGGCCGAGGCTGAGGGCATCGCCGCGATACTGCGCGATGCCGGTTTCGAATGGCGTGAACCGGGGTGTTCAATGTGCCTCGCGATGAACGACGATTTTCTCGCGGTGGGCGAGCGCTGTGCATCCACGACCAACCGCAACTTCGAAGGGCGGCAGGGGCGCGGCGGCCGCACGCACCTGATGAGCCCCGCGATGGCCGCGGCCGCCGCACTCACCGGGCGCATCACCGACGTCCGCACGCTAGAGACGCAATCATGCTAACGAGACTCACCAAAATCGACGGAATTGCCGCGCCTTTGCCGATTGAAAACCTCGACACCGATCAGATCATGCCGAAGCAGTTTCTTCGCATCATCGACAAGGGCGGCCTGAGTGAGGGCTTGCTGTACGACTTGCGTGTCGACGCGGATGGCGAGCCGCGCCCGGATTGCGTGCTGAATCAGGCGGCGTATCGCGGCGCGCGCATTCTGATCGGCGGCTCTAATTTCGGCTGCGGCTCGAGTCGTGAGCATGCGGTATGGGGGCTTCAGCAATTCGGTTTCGAAGCGGTGATCGCGCCGAGCTTCGCGGAGATTTTTTATTCGAACGCGATGAATAACCGCTTGCTGCTGGTGCAACTGGAACGCGCAGCAGTCGACGTCTTACTGCATGACGCCGCGACACAACCGGCTGCGCCGTTACACATCGACATCGAACAGCAAACGGTGACGTCCGCCGGTGGTCGCGTGTTCCCGTTCCCGCTCGGCGCACGTCACAAACAAATGGTGATCGAAGGCATGGACACCATCGACCTCACGCTTGCTTCACTGCAGGACATTGAAGCGTTCGAGCGGGCCCATTTCGAACGGCACAACTGGGCCGCCGTACTGTAAATCCCCTGGCGGCACGTGTGCCGCCATTCAACCGGAACGCGCGTGACGATTTCCCCGCCAGAAGGGAAGGGATGCGCTTTGCCTTTAAAAAACGGAGGAGACATGAAGCGCAATCCGCTCTATAAGGTGCTGTACGTGCAGGTGATCGTAGCGATTGTTATCGGTGTGCTCGTCGGCCATTTCCTGCCTGCGGATGCCGTGGCGATGAAACCGCTTGGCGACGCCTTCATCAAACTCGTGCGCATGATCATCAGCCCGGTGATTTTCTGCACTGTCGCGACCGGTATCGCCAGCATGCACGACATGCGCAAGGTCGGCCGCGTGGGTGGCAAAGCGCTGCTGTATTTCGAAGTGGTGTCGACACTCGCGCTCGCGATTGGATTGCTGGCCGCGCACATCCTGAAACCCGGTGCTGGCTTTAACGTCGATCCCGCCACACTCGACGCCGGCGCCGTATCCAGTTACGCCGCGCAGGCCGCGCACGGCGAGGGACTCGCGGGCTTCTTCATGCACATCATCCCGGAGACCTTCGTCGGCGCGTTCACGCAGGGCGATATTTTGCCGGTGCTGTTGATCGCCATGCTGTTCGGTACCGCGCTCGCGGTGATGGGCGAACCCGCCAGACCGGTCATTGGTTTGATCGAACTGCTGTCGAAAACTTTCTTCCGCATGGTGCGCATGATTACGAGCCTCGCGCCGATTGGTGCGTTCGGCGCCATCGCGTTCACGATTGGCAAATATGGCATTGTCTCCTTGCTGCCGATGATGAAACTGATTGGCACGTTCTACCTCACCGCATTCCTGTTCGTCTCGTGCGGCCTCGGCCTGATTACGAGAGCGTGCGGCTTCAGCTTGTGGCGTTTCGTCGTGTACATCAAGGATGAACTGCTGATCGTGCTTGGCACGTCGACATCTGAAGCGGCCTTACCGCAGTTGATGGAAAAACTCGAACGGCTCGGATGCGCTCGCGGAATTGTCGGACTGGTCGTGCCGACGGGCTACTCGTTCAATCTCGACGGCACCAATATCTACATGACGCTTGCGGTGCTATTTCTCGCCCAGGCCACGAACACCCATTTGACGATTGTTCAGGAGATCACGTTGCTGGCGGTGACGATGCTGACGTCGAAGGGTTCGACTGGTGTCACGGGGGCGGGGTTTATCACGTTGGCCGCGAGTCTTTCGGTCGTGCCGACCGTGCCGGTGACGGCGATGGTGCTGATTCTCGGCATCGACCGTTTCATGTCCGAGTGCCGCGCGCTGACCAATACGATGGGTAATGGCGTGGCATCGATCGTGATTGCAGCGTGGGAGAAGGAGCTGGATCGGGACAAGCTCAAGGCGGCGTTGGCGAGGCCAGTTGGCGCGTCTGACGCAGTCGGGTTGGAGGAGGGGGCGGCCGTCGTGGATCGCTTGCCTGAACGTGAGGCGCAGCGCTCCATCTGACTAAGCCGCTGTGGTGGCCTCATACGCATGCACCAGCGACAACGGCCCGCCGTGCCGATACACCCCGTTGGTTTCCCTGGCATACCGATCCGCGACGCACGCAGTGCGGAGTGGGAGCTGATGAGCCCTTTTATATGGACGCCTCCCGTTTGCCAAGGAATTTTATGTGCTGGTAGACAGGAAGGCTGCGGCTTTATATCCGGCCTTGTTGCAGGTCGAACCCGCTGGCCTCGATGGATTCCGCTGGCTCACGCCTCATTTGTCACACGGGCTGTTAGCCCGCAAAGGGCTTCAGGTTTGGTGAGTCCCGGTCTGACCTGTGTGCCATCACACTCAATTACCTTGCACAACCTTTGACGTTTTCCTCTTTGCAAAACCGTTCTGTTCAGACTTCGCTGCGTTCACACCGGCCGAACACTGACATGAGCTTTCTCGTACTTCCGGTCGTGTGCCAGCAAGGCCCAGATCGTTCGGGCCAGCTTGTTGGCCAGTGCGACGGTCACCACGTTGTTCGGGCGGCGCCTGCGCAACTGCTCGATCCACGGCCCCGGCTCTTTTGTGCGTGCAAGCACCGATCGGGCGCCGTGTATCAGCAGCGTGCGCAGGTACACATCCCCACGTTTGCTGATCCCATGTAACCGGAGCTTGCCACCGGTGCCGGTCTGTCGCGGCACCAGCCCCAGCCAGGCCGCAAACTCACGGCCCGAACTGAATGTCTTCGGATCCCCCATCGTCGCCACGGCAGCGGTTGCCGTCAGCAACCCGACGCCTGGAATGTCCGCGATCTGCCTGCAGGCGCGCTCTTCCTTCATCCACTCCGAGAGCCGGCGCTCGATCTGCGCAATCTGCTCATCGAGCACGTCAAGCCGCTGCCATTGTTCACGCAGTGTGTCCATCAACATCGCAGGCAAACGCTCGCTCAGGCGCGCCAGCACACCGGCCATCGCCCGGTTCAGCGCGGCCCGGCCCACCGCCATCACCTCACCGTATTCCGTCAGCAGTCCACGCAGGCCATTAATCTGCATCGTGCGGAATCTGACCAGCTGCTGGCGCATCCGGTGCAGCGCCAGCACCGCCTGCTGCGTTTCAGTCTTGACCGCCACCGCCCTCACGCAAGGCTGCTGTACCGCGTTCCAGATCGCGCGCGCATCGGCCACATCGTTCTTGTTGCCAATCACGAATGCCTTGACCGCCTTGCCCGGCATCAACCTGACCTGATGCCCCATTTCGCCCAGCCGACGCGCCCAGTGCTGGGCTCCGCCGCACGCTTCCATGCCGATGAGGCAGGGCGTGCGATTGGCGAAATGCTCCAGAAACGCGGCGCGCCGGATCTGTCGGCTGATGACCTCGCCGGTTTGCGGATCAACCCAGTGCACCTGGAAAACCTGCTTTGCAATATCCACACCGACCGGAGTAAAGTTCATTTGGGTTCTCCTTCCTCAAGTGGTTCGTTGCCCAACTTCCACTCTGGCACATCTGATGCCGTCGGTTGCGAGAACCCACCCTACCTTTGCCCGCCCCCACGGTCAGTGATCAGCAGCCCTTACGGGGGGAGGCGTCCATTCCATTTGTCACTAACGCCAAATGTGCGAGGGCACAGATTCCAGATGCACCACTACCATGGCTGCGCGGGGGACCCGCTTATGAGCTAGCGGGGGTGAGCCGCTTTCTTTTGCCTACTTTTCTTTGCGGCAGGCAAAGAAAAGTAGGTGCCCGCCCCGCACAGGGGCGACGCTAATAGACCAATAACAAATCAAGGAAAGGCCAACACCGTAAGGGCACAGACAAAGAACGCCACGCAGGCAAACAACACAGGAAAAGCCCAACGCCATACGCACCCCCCCGCGTCTCCCGCGAAGGCGCCCAGCCCGCATGCTACGATGTTCCGCTCGCTGCAAAAACCGTCGGAGACATAGATGCGCCCAGAGAGTGCCGCCCGTTTCGATGAACAGTTTGCGCCTCGCATCGCCGAGGCGATCGCCGCCTGTTTCGCCACCACCGTGCACACCGAAGTCCTTCCATACGGCGGCCACGGACATCCCACCCGCGTGCGGATCCACGCAACGCCGATCGAAGACCTTCGCCACTACCCACATCCGCTGAATCTGTTTCTAACATGGGACAGCGACGAAATCGAACGGCTGATGGGCGCGGAAGGGCCGACGCGCTTCGCCAGCTATCTGGCGGCATTACCCCGCAAGCTCGAAGCATGGCGCCACGTGCGCGAACTGGATTTTGTCTCGCACACGCAGGCCGAGCCGGCAGTACTACTCGGCGGCCTCGACTTCGGGTCTTAGGAAACCGCCGCGCCGATCCGGAAGAAGCTCACGCTTTGCACCAGACCCGATGCCTTGCTCTGCACCGCATCAGCAGCCGCGGCCGCTTGCTCCACCAAAGCCGCATTGCTCTGCGTCACCTGATCCATCTGCGTGACCGCATCGTTCACTTCCGCAATACCCGCTGCCTGATCGACGCTGGCGGTCGCGATCGCCTCGACGATGCGCGTCACGCTGCCCGCGCTTTGCACCACGCCGTCCATCGTATTGCTCGCATGATTGATCAACTGCGTACCGGCGTCGATCGTGGCAACCGACTCGCGAATCAGCGCCTTGATCTCGCGCGCGGCATCGGCCGAGCGTTGCGCGAGACTGCGCACTTCGCTCGCGACAACCGCGAAACCGCGTCCTTGTGTGCCGGCACGCGCCGCTTCAACGGCTGCGTTGAGGGCCAGAATGTTGGTCTGCGCGGCAATCGCTTCGACCACCGCGATGATATCGACGATGCGCTTGGACGCCGCGTTGATCTGGCCCATTGTGCGCACCGCGTCGCTCATCACGGCGCCGCCGTCGCGCGCCGCCTGCGCAGCGGTTTGCGCGAGCGAGGTGGCTTCGCGGGCGTTGCTGGCGTTGCGCTGAACCGAGTCGGTGAAATGCTGCATCGACGCGGCGGTCTCTTCCAGCGAGGCGGCCTGTTGTTCGGTGCGTGCCGACAGGTCGAGGTTGCCCGCGGCGATCTCCTGCGTCGCTGAAGAGATCGTGTTCGCGCCTTCACGAATCTCGCTGACGATATGGCGCAAGCGCTGATTCATTTCATTGAGCGCGACCAGCAACTGGCCGGTTTCGTCGCGGCTCACCACGGCGACATCGGCGCGCAGATCGCCTGCCGCAACCGCTTGCGCGACCCCCACGGCCTGCCTGACCGGCAACGTGATGCTGCGGCTCAGGAACCAGATCGCGATGGTGCCCACGCCGAGCGAGCAGATCACGACCGACAGCAGCAGCGTGCAGGCGAGCGTGTACGCGCGTTCTGCGGCCTCGCTCGTGCGCACGTTGGAGTCTTGCGCCTGCTGCATCACCGTGACGACGATGTCGTCGATAGCGGCGGTCGGCGCGCGGTCGATGCCTTTGACCAGACCGTCGACGACGTGCGCCGTATTCGGATCGGCCGCATCGTAGTGCTTGAGCGCTTCGAGGTAGCTGTCCTGCAACGAGGCGTGTGTGGCGAGCGCTTTGTCGACCCCGTCCACGTTGGCGCCGAGTGCATTCAACTGATCTTTCAGCCGCAGCAGGGCAGCGTGCGTCGTGCCGCTTTCCTTGCTGAAGGCGTCGCGGTACTTGGTGAACGAAGCGGGATCAGCGCCGCGCAGCAACAGGTCTTTCCATTCCTGCACCTGCTTCTTGAATTCGACCTGCGCGACGCGCGCGGTGTCGGCGGTTTGCGCATACTGGCTGAGCGTCTGCGCGGACTGAATTTGCAACGCATGCGTATTGGACAAGGCGTGCCAGCCTTCGAGGCCCACCACCATCGTGGCGGCGAGCAGCACTGCGCCGAGCAGCGCCAACTTAACGGCGATCTTCAGATTTCTATAGAACGTCACTGCGATTTCCTTTGGCGAACCTTAGTCCAGTTTGAATTGCGTCACAGCAGTGGCAAGACTCACGGCCTGGCTTTGCAACGCGGCGGCGGCCGCCGTCGATTCCTCGACCAACGCGGCGTTCTGTTGAACCATTTCATCCAGTTGGCTGACCGCGCGGTTCACTTCCTGAATCCCGCGCGTTTGCTCGTTGGCGGCCTGCGTGATTTCGGAAATGATGGTCGTCACGTTGGCGACGTTGCTGACGATTTCCGTCATCGTCGCGCCGGCCTGGCGCACCTGGCCCGAACCGGAGGTCACGCTCCCGACGGTCGATTCGATCAGCGCCTTGATTTCCTTCGCTGCCTGCGCGCTGCGTTGCGCGAGGCTGCGCACTTCGCCGGCCACCACCGCGAAGCCGCGGCCCTGTTCGCCGGCGCGTGCGGCTTCCACCGCGGCGTTGAGCGCGAGAATGTTGGTCTGGAACGCGATACCGTCGATCACGCCGATGATGTCGGAGATCTTCACCGATGCCTGTTCGATCTCGCCCATCGTCGTAATCACTTCGGAGATCACCACGCCACCGCGCGAGGCGACTTGCGATGCGGACACGGCCGTATCGTCGGCCTGCTTCGCGGCGCTGGCCGATTGCGTGACCGTCGAGGTGATTTCTTCCATCGACGCCGCCGTCTGTTGCAGGCTGGCCGCTGCGGATTCGGTGCGGCCTGACAGGTCGACGTTACCGGCGGCGATTTCATTGGCGGCCACGCGCACCGATTCGCTGGCATCGCGAATCTGGCGCATCACGTGGCTGAGTTTGTCGATGAAGGTGTTGAACGAGCGCGCGATCTGCGCGACTTCGTCGTTGCCGACGGCCGGCAGACGTTGTGTCAGATCGCCTTCGCCCGAGCCGATCGCGTCCATCGCATCGCGTACTTTCGACAGTCGCTGGAACGACACCGCGGTGACCGCGGCCACGATTGCGGCGGCGATGGCGGCGATCACGATCAAGGCGATCACTGAAGCGGTCAACAGCGATCGCATGCCCGCCGTCGCTTCCGATTTGTCGAGCGCGACGACCGCGTACCAATCGGTGCCGGGAATGGCCTCGGCGCGCAGCAGCTTCGTGCTGCCGCTCACGTCGACCTCGACCGGGTGCTCGGCGCTGAAGAGCGCGGCCAGCTTGTCACCGGTAAGCGCGGGTGCGAGGTCCGATACCGGCTTCAGAGTCAGTTTGGCGTCCGGGTGCGCGACGATATGGCCGCTCGCGTCGATCAACATGCCGAAGCTCGCGGGCGTCGGATGAATCGCCTTGACGTTGGCAATCACGCTGTCCATCGCGACATCGCCGGACACCACGCCTTTCACCACGCCGTCGCGCACCACGGGCGCGGCGAACGCGACCACTAGCTTGCCCGTGCCCACGTCCACATACGGCGGCGTGACCACCGGTTTGCCGGCTGCGACGGCCTGCTTGTACCAGGGGCGGCCGGTCGGATCGTAGTCGGGCGGAATGCCGGTCGGGTCGGAGAACTTCGCGGTCTTGTCCGCGTAGCCGACGTACACGTTGGTGAACTTGCCGGCTGCGGCGATCTGCTTTAACGCGGCGGACGGATCGGGTTGCAGCACGGCGTCCTGCAGCGAGTTAATCATCTGACTATTGGAGGTGATCCAGTCGTTGATACCGTCTGCATGACCACTTTCGACGGCGTTCAAACTGCTTTCGATGGCATCGGCGTTATACGAGTTGGCGACGACATAGTTGAGAACCGCGTTAGCAGCGAGCGCAACCACAACGATGGCGACGCACAGGGCGACGATGCGCGCGCGAATGGAGGAGAACATGTTGGGAGTCTTTCGGAGTAAGCAGTAAGCCGTAGTCGGTGAGGCGGGGGCCTCATACGCGGTATACGGCGTGGGCAGGGGGGACTTGAGCGGGGAATGCTTACAGCTTGTGACGCTTGCCGGGAGAGCCGCTTGTGGCGGCGCGCCGCGATGCTACACACTTTTTCCTTCGATGCTGGGTTTTCAATAGATGCCGAAACAGTGCCGCTGCAATGGACTGCAGGGCGCTGTATTCATATGACGATAGCGGTGGGTACGACGCGATGTGAAGCTATGTGCCGATGCAGGCAGATGGTTTCACATCACCGGGGAATGCAGATGATGGGGATGATCGAGTGTCTCGCCCACGATGCGCAGCGCCTCTTCGCATTCGTCGCGCGTCTTTGAGCCGCCGAGGCACACGCGCATCGCGTTCGGCGGATTGCCGTCGGTGGAAAACGCCGCACCCGCAACCGCGGCGATGCCCTGGTTGCGCAGTTGCAATGCGAGTTCGGACGTGCTCCAGCCGCTTTCTACCGGCACCGGCAACCACAGATGAAAGCCGTCCGGATGCGCTTCGTAGGGCCACGCTTCGAGCATGCGCGATGCAATCGCCTGGCGTGCGCGCGATTCATTGCGGATCGCGTTGAGCATATCGAGCGCCGTACCGTCGACGATCCATTGCGTCGCGAGCGTGACTGTGAACGGACTCGCCATCACCGTTGTCGCGCGCAATGCGCCGGCGAGGCGCTGGGTTTGCCTGGCAGTCGGCGCGTGCAGATGCGCGACCCGCAAACCTGCGCCGAGGCTCTTCGATAAACCCGTCACGTAGTAGGTCAGTTCCGGCGCGAAGCTCGCGAGCGCATCGGGCGCGCTCTGCGGCAGCATCGCGTACGCATCGTCTTCAATGATCGGGACGCTGTAGCGCAACGCGACGTCGGCGAGCGCCTCGCGCCGTTTGTGCGTGAGCGTCAGCGTGCTCGGGTTTTGCAGCGTCGGATTGCAATAGAACGCGCTCGGCTTGTCGGTCTTGCAGAGCGCTTCGAATGCGTGGGCGAGCGGGCCTTCGTCGTCGCGCGGCAGGGCTTGCAGGCGCACGCCGAGTTGCGCGGCAATCGCCTTGATGCCGGGGTAAGCAAGCGTGTCGAGACAGATCGTGCCGCCGGGCCGCGCCAATTGCGAGACGAGCGCCACCAGCGCGCTATGAATGCCGGGGCACACCAGTACGTTCTGCGCGTCGCAATGCGGCACGCGACGCTTCAGCCATGCGGCGCCGGCGTCCTTGTCGGCAACCGAGCCGCCGAAGTCCTGATAGCGCAGCAACTGATAGGGATCGCTGCCGCTCATCAGGCGCGCTGCCGAGTCGCGCAAACGGGCCGCGTAATCGGGCGGCTCGGGTGGCGTATTCATCGACATCTCGATGCTGCTGCCGCCGGCGAGCGGCAGGGTTGCGGTTCGGCCACGCACGAAGGTGCCGCTGCCCGCGCGCGAATCGAGCAGGCCGCGCTTGCGCGCTTCCGCATACGCGCGCGCCACCGTCGTGTAGTTCAACGCGAGTTCTTCAGCCAGATCGCGCAGTCCCGGCAAGCGGTCGCGCGGACGTAGGCGGCCGGTAGCGAGATCTTCTTCGATCAGATCGGGAATCGCGAGGTAGGCCGGCTTGCGGATGTCGGCGAGGCGTTTGATCCAGTGATGTGTCGGGCTGCTCATTGATAGGCTCTGGCTGGAGGTGAAGACCACTGATCGGATTTAAATGCAATCAATGATCGGATTGATCGTCCGTGGTGAATGAGTGCACCACGCCGACACGTCTCTATCGGCAAACCGCACCTGGCTGGTGCGATATCGCGGAGTCGAGGGCGACTGCTCACGATGCCCCGGCTATATGCAACCTTCGCGCCAAAAAAATTTTCAAGTCGCATGTCGAATCGAGACCGAATTGATTGCTGATTGATCGCATTTACGCGGGCCATCAATGGCACGGCCGTTGCATTAGGAGAAGCGCGCACACATTGAACGCGCCATCTTTTACTTAGCAAACCTGATCGGAGAGTGTCATGCCAGCCGTCAACAAACCGCTGCATCAAAAAGGCGATTACCTTGTCGACTACGAAGAGAAAGTCTTCGAAGACGTGAAGGCTGAACCAGGCGAGAAGGCGCTCGTCACATTTCATACGGTCGCGTTCGAAGGTTCGATCGGCTTCGTCAATTTACTGCAGGCCACGCGGCTGCAACGCAAGGGCTTCGAAACGTCGGTGCTGCTTTACGGGCCAGGCGTCACGCTCGGTCTGCAACGCGGATTTCCAACGCTCGGCGACGAAGCATTCCCCGGCCATCTGAATTTCAACAAGCAACTAATGAAGTTCATGGAAGAGGGCGGCAAGGTGTACGCCTGCCGCTTCGCGCTGCAAGCCTTGTATGGACACGGCGAGGCCTCGCTGATCGAAGGCATCCGCCCGATCAGTCCGCTCGACGTGCTCGATATCCAGCTGCTTCATCGCAAGGACAACGCGCTGATCATTCACACGTGGACGGTTTGACGAGAGGCCGGTGACCACTATGTCCGACAAACGCATCGTGCGTGCCGCCGCAGTCCAGATCGCACCGGACTTCGAACGCAGCGGCGGCACCCTCGAAAAGGTATGCGAAGCCATCGAGAAAGCGGCGCGCGAAGGCGTGCAGTTGATCGTGTTTCCCGAAACTTTCGTGCCGTACTACCCGTACTTTTCTTTTGTGCGCCCGCCGGTTGCTTCCGGCGCCGATCACATGAAGCTCTACGAGGAAGCCGTGATCGTGCCGGGCCCGGTGACGCAAGCGGTGGCCGAACGGGCGCGTTTGCATCGGATGGTAGTGGTGCTCGGCGTCAATGAGCGCGATCACGGCAGCCTCTACAACACGCAGTTGATTTTCGACGTGGACGGCCAACTGCTGCTCAAGCGCCGCAAAATCACACCGACGTTTCACGAACGCATGATCTGGGGGCAGGGCGACGCGGCCGGTTTGAAAGTCGCTCAAACGGCGGTGGCGCGTGTCGGTGCGCTTGCCTGCTGGGAGCATTACAACCCGCTCGCGCGCTACGCATTGATGACGCAGCACGAAGAGATTCATTGCAGCCAGTTTCCCGGTTCGCTAGTTGGGCCGATCTTCGCCGACCAGATCGAGGTGACGATCCGGCATCACGCACTGGAGTCGGGTTGCTTCGTGGTCAATGCAACGGGCTGGCTGAGCGAAGCGCAGATTGCGTCGGTCACGTCCGATACGAGTTTGCAGAAGGCGCTGCGCGGCGGCTGCAATACCGCGATCGTGTCGCCCGAAGGACAGCATTTGGCGCAACCGCTGCGTGAGGGCGAGGGCATGGTGATTGCCGATCTCGACATGAGTTTGATCACCAAGCGCAAGCGCATGATGGATTCGGTCGGCCACTACGCGCGGCCTGAATTGCTGAGTCTTGCGATCAACCGGCGGCCGGCGGAAACCGTCGCGCCGATGCCGGCCTGGTCCAGTGCTTCGAGCACGGGTTTCAATTCAAACGAGGGATGGCGCGATGAACTCCAGCGAGACACTGTCGGCAGCGAGCCGGCAATTGATGACTGAATTGCAGTCGACTGGTTTGCGTCTCGTGTCTCCGGATGCGGGCGCCGCGAGCCGGCGTGGCGGTGCGGGACCCTCGGACCACAAGGCGGTCACGGTCGACGGCGTGACGATCATGGTGCCGGTGCATACGAGCACCGCTTGGCACTCGCCGTTCGTCGCGCAGACGCCGGATGCAAATGGATCGAGCGCATTGCTGCGCGGCACGATTCCGATTGCCAATATCAGCTTTCCCAAAGCACCGCGCTTTTACGGCATGCAGACGCTCGACGGTGTGCCTTACTCGCACATTGCCGCGTTGCATAGTGCGGACGTGCTGGCCACGACGGTGCTGCAAACCTGCATCCGCTACGAGAGCCGTCGCAAGAGTTGCAAGTTCTGCGCAATTGGGCAGTCGCTCGCCGCAGGCCGAACGATTGCGCGCAAGACGCCGGAGCAACTGGCCGAAGTGGCGCGTGCGGCGGTATTGCTCGACGGCGTCAAGCATATGGTGTTGACCACCGGCACGCCACCCACGCCCGACCGCGGTGCGCAGATCCTGTGCGAAAGTGCGTTCGCCATCAAAGCGGCGGTCGATCTGCCGATCCAGGCGCAATGCGAGCCGCCCGACGACGACCGCTGGTTCGGGCGCATGAAAGCGAGCGGCATCGATACGCTCGGCATGCATCTCGAAGTGGTGACGCCCGCATTGCGCGAACGCATCATGCCGGGCAAAGCGAGTGTGCCGCTCGCGCACTACATGGAAGCGTTCAAAGCGGCGGTTGCCGTGTTCGGACGCGGCCAGGTCAGCACGTACATACTCGCCGGTCTCGGCGATAGCGCCGAGGCGATTCTGGCAATGTCGCGCGAGTTGATCGAACTCGGCGTCTATCCGTTCGTTGTGCCATTCGTGCCGATCAGCGGCACGCCGCTCGAAGATCATCCGGCGCCCACGCCCGAATTCATGAAGTCGGTTCTGCAGCCGCTCGGCAGAATGCTCAACGCCGCGGCGATGCGCTCGAGCGATATCAAGGCGGGTTGCGGAAAATGCGGCGCGTGTTCGTCGCTCTCATCCTACGAGGTGTGATCATGTTTGGTGAAGCGATTGCAGGCGAGGCACTGGATGGCGAAGTGGGCTTTGAGCCCTATGCGCCGAGCGAATTCCGCATCAAGTGGACGACGCTCGACTGGGAAGCCGATGAAGCGTACAAGTTGCGGCGCGCGGTGTTCTGCATCGAGCAGGGCATTTTCGTCGGCGACGATCGGGATGATATCGACATGCAAGCGCAGCAACTGGTGGCAGTAAGTTGTGTGGCCGGCATGCCGGAGCAGGTGGTCGGCACGGTGCGGATTCATCGCGATGAGGGCAACGTGTGGTTCGGTTCGCGCCTGGCTGTGCATACCGCGTTTCGCCGTCACGGAAAAATTGGCGCGACGCTGATTCGTCTCGCAGTGAGCAGTGCCCATGCGCTCGGCTGCGAGACTTTTCTCGCCCATGTGCAAAGCCAGAACGTGCCGCTTTTTCGCGCGTTGCATTGGGATGTGCTGGCAGAGGAAACATTGTTGGGCCGACCGCATCATCTGATGCAGGCTCAACTGGACTGGTACCCGCCGTGTGTGACGCCGTATGGCGGCTTCGTAACTCACACGCAACCGCGCGGCCTGGCTTCTGCAAGGAGCGCGGCATGAGCGTGGCAGATCTCGTTGCGAGCTTGCGCGAGAGTCGCGGATTTCGGCACAAGACGGACATCGTCGATGTGGTCGGCTCGCTCGCACGACGTCTGCCTGGCGGCACGCGCGATCTCGCACAGGCCGTCGCGCTTGGCGACGATTGCGCGGCCATTGCCGACGGCGATGGCTACCTGCTGTTCGCAATCGAAGGCATGGTCAGCGATTTCGTGAGCGCGATGCCGTGGTTCGCCGGTTACAGCAGCGTGATGGTCAACGTCAGCGATATCTACGCGATGGGCGGACGGCCGCTGGCGGTGGTCGACGCGCTATGGAGCCGAGGAATCGGAGCGGTCGAGGAAGTACTAGCGGGCATGGCGGCGGCCTCTGTCGCTTATGGCGTGCCGATCGTGGGCGGTCATACGAATACGCGCAGCGATGCGGCGCAACTGGCTGTGTCGATCGTGGGGCGCGCGAAGACGCTGCTGTCGAGTTTCAATGCGAAACCCGGTGACCGGTTGATGATGGCTGTCGATTTGCGCGGCCGCTTCGAGGAACCGTATCCATTCTGGAATGCCTCGGTGGATGCGCCGCCTGACCGGTTAAGAGCGGATCTCGAACTGCTTGCGCAGTTAGCGGAAAGTGGCCTGTGCGACGCGGCGAAAGACATCAGCATGGCCGGCACACTCGGCACAGCGCTGATGTTGCTCGAATGTTCGCAGGTGGGCGCACAGATCGATCTCGATCGTATTCCGAAGCCTGCGGACGTTTCGTTGGAGCGTTGGGTCACCGCATTTCCGAGCTTCGGTTATCTGCTATCGGTTCGGGAAGAGCAGGTGGACGCAGTGCAGGCCCAGTTCGATTCGCGTTCGCTCGCATGCGCCGTGATCGGTTCGGTCGATGCGAGGTCCGAAGTAGTGTTGCGTCAACACGATGAGGCTGCGGTGTTGTGGGATTTCGAGCGCGAGCCGTTCATGGTCGCGAAGGACGGTCCGCGATGAACACATTGCGCATCGCGCTGCTGACGCATTCGGTGAATCCGCGCGGTGGGGTAGTGCATACCCTTGAACTGGCGACCGCGTTGACAGCACTCGGCCATGACGTGACCGTCTTTGCGCCGGCCGTGCCGGGCGAGACGCTGTTTCGCCAGCCGCCGTGCCGCGTGGTTTATGCGCTGGTCGCGCTGTCTCAGTCCAGCACGGTAGCCATGGTGGAGGCGCGCATTCATGCATTCAAGCAGACGTTGATGGAACACGACGCATGGTCGTTCGATGTGCTGCACGCACAGGACAGCATCAGCGGCAACGCACTCGCTGAGCTGAGAGCGCAAGGGCTCATTCGCGGTTTCATGCGAACTGTTCATCATCTGGATCATTTCGACGATCCTCGTCTCGCTGCCTGGCAGCGGCGGGCATACGAGGATGCGGAGCAAGTGTTGTGTGTCAGCGATACATGGACAGGCGAGATGCGTTCGGCTTACGGCATCGCGGCGCTGACGGTGCCGAACGGCGTCGACATTGCGCGCTTGACGCCTGACGAGGACGTTCGTGATTCGCAGTTCAGGCGGCGCATGGGCATTGACGGCGGGCCGATCGTGCTCTCGGTAGGCGGTATTGAAGCGCGCAAGAACACACTCGCACTGCTCGACGCGTTCGCGTTGGTGCTGCGCACGTTGCCGGGCGCGCAACTCGTGATCGCCGGCGGCGCAAGCCTGCTCGACCACGACGTCTACGCGCGCCGCCTGTTTGAACGAGCGGCGGAGTTGGAGTTATCGATTGGTCCACACGAGAACATTGTGGTGACCGGACCGCTCGAAGACGCCGCAATGTCCGGGCTCTTTCGCAGCGCCGACGTGTTGTCGATGGTGTCGTTGCGCGAGGGTTTCGGTCTGGTGGTGCTGGAAGCGCTGGCTAGCGGCACGCCGGTGGTTGCCTCGGCAATCGCGCCGTTCACCGAATACCTCGACGACACCACGTGTTGCTGGGCAAACCCGGCCGATGTCGAGTCGATAGCGGCGGCCCTGCTGCTTGTTCTCACCGGCAGCGGTTGCCGCATTGATTTCGACCGGGCAGTGCCCGCGTTACTCGCACGCTTTAGCTGGGCGGCAAGCGCGCGGCGTCACGTCGACGTATACCGCCAATTGCTCGCAACGCGCGCATTGGCTATTCATTGATCGATTGAGGATTTGCGATGCCTGTCATGCACTTTCGGATTCAGTGGCCCAATGGCGATGAAGCGAACTGTTATTCGCCGTCGCTCGTCATTGGTGATTTCTTTACGCCAGGTGAGGCCTATGCGTTGGACGATTTCGTCGAACGTTCGCGGGAGGCGTTAGGCATTGCGTCGGAGCGCGTACGGGAGAAATACGGTTTTGCCTGCTCGGCGGCGATGGATCAGCTCGCGCAGATCGAACGTGACGCCGAGCGCTTTCGCGATCAGCCCGAGGCGACCGTCAAGATTATCGAACTCAGCTAGGCGCCTATTTTTGCAAAGGAAGCATCATGTCGAATCCAGCACATCACGCACGTGCTGACGGGCATTACAGCGTGCTCGTCGTCGGTGGCGGGCAGGCCGGTCTGTCGGTCAGCTACTACCTCAAGCACGCCGGAATCGACCATCTGGTTCTGGAAAAGAACACGGTGACGCACACGTGGCGCCAGCAACGCTGGGACGCGTTCTGTCTCGTGACGCCGAACTGGCAGTGTGCATTGCCCGGCTACCCATACCCGGGCGAGGATCCGCACGGGTTCATGAAGAAGGACGAGATCATCGACTATCTCGACGGCTTCATCGCGCACGTCGATGCGCCGGTGATCGAGCACGCGGAAGTCAAACGCGTGAAGCAGCGTGACGATGGCGTCTATACGATTGTAACCACGCAAGGCGATTTCACCGCAAATCAGGTCGTGGTCGCCTCGGGCGGCTATCACACGCCGATCGTGCCGCGCCTCGCCGAGCGTTTGCCCGCAAGCATCGTGCAATTGCAATCATCGGCATATCGGAATCCGCAGGCGTTGCCCGAAGGGACGGTCATGGTTGTCGGCACGGGGCAGTCCGGCGCACAGATCGCGGAGGACTTGCATCTGGCGGGGCGCAAGGTGGTCCTCGCGGTCGGCGAGGCGCCGCGCTGTGCGCGTTTCTATCGGGGGCGTGACGTGGTCGATTGGCTTGCCGACATGCAGTACTACGACATGCCGGTCGAAAAGCATCCGTTGCGCGAAGGCGTGCGCGACAACACCAATCACTATGTGACCGGCCGCGACGGCGGGCGCGACATCGACTTGCGCAAGTTCGCCGCCGAAGGCATGGAACTGTACGGCAGGCTCGACGATCTGCGCGACGGGAAATTTCATTTCGCGCCGACGCTTGCTGCCAACCTCGACGCCGCGGACGATACGTATAACCGGATCAACGCGAGCATCGACAGCTTCATTGACAGGCATGGCATCGACGCGCCAGCGGGCGAGGTCTACGAACCGGTATGGCGGCCGGCCGAAGAGCGTGCGACGCTCGATCTTCACACGAGTGGCATTTCGGCCATCATCTGGTGCATCGGCTTTACACCGGACTTTAGCTGGCTCGACGCGCCGGTTTTCAATGGGCGTGGTTATCCGGCACATACTCGTGGCATCACGCCCATCGACGGGTTGTATTTCGTCGGCCTGCCGTGGCTGCATACATGGGGTTCGGGGCGCTTCTCAGGCGTCGCGCGCGATGCGGAGTTCGTCGTGCAGGCGATTCGGGAGAAGGTGCGCGAGTGTGCGTCGGTGAGGGCGGCTGTGGCAGCTTGAGCCTATGGTTTAAACGCTACGAAGTAATCGCATGAAAAAACGGCCGCTGCTTTTTATCGCAGCGGCCGCTTCATTGCGTACGGACTGAATTGAAACTTAGCTCCCCAGCGCCGGATCGCTCATGCTGCTCTTACCGGTTTCCACGTGTCCGGCCAAGCGTCGCGCGAACGTCGGGTCCGTGTCGACTGTAATGACCAGGTCGTACCAGCCATAGGCGTTGCGCAGATCGAGGTACAACTGTTCGGTATCGCCGCCGCGTACCGAATGCTTGACCACGTTGTTCGCATCATAGGCATTGACGATAGTGAACTGGCAGCGCGCGCTGCCGACGTTCTCCAGGCGCAATTGCAGATTGCCGTTTGCGACGTCGTAGCCTTCCGCGACTTCCGGCCGTGCGATATCGGAGCCGTTCCACCAGCTTCTCGCGACTGGCTTGCCCGCGAAGCGGCGCAGAAAACCGTTCGGGCCGTACACCGTGAAATCGTACGTGCCGTCGACATTCAACGGTAATTGATCCTGCAGCCGCTTGCCGGCTTCGACCGTATATGTGAGCGGTGCGGCGAGACTATTCGCTGCATAGACGAGAAACACTGCACCCGTGCGGCCCGAGTTGACGAAACGCATCGTCAGCTTGTTCGCCGAGCCTTCACCGTGCACGCGCACGAACAACTCATACGGCAGCGCGCGAGCCGGGCGCACGCCGGGTTCCTGCTTCGGCACGGCCTGCAGGAGCGGCGGCAGCGGCACATAGTCGGGATGCCGATTCTGGTCGGGCGGCACATAGCCGCTCGTGCTCGGCAGCGTCGGGAATGCGTCGTTCGGGGTGCTGAAGTTGAACGCCGACATCAGATCGCCGCACACCGCGCGACGCCACGGCGTGATGTTCGATTCACCGAGATTGTGCTGCTGGCCGAAGCGCTTTTCGATGAAGCGGATCACCGACGTATGGTCGAACAGTTCCGAGCACACGTAGCCGCCTTTCGACCACGGCGAGACCACCAGCATCGGCACGCGCGGGCCGAGGCCGTACGGACCCGCCGGCGTATTACCGTTGCCCGCATAGTTTTCGTTGCTGGTGTCGACGGTGGACAAACCGTTCGCACTCGTTGCCGGCGCAAACGGCGGCGCCATGTGATCGAAGAAACCGTCGTTCTCGTCGTAGTTGATCAGCAGGACGGTCTTGCTCCAGACTTCGGGATTCGACGTGAGAATCTGCAAGACCTGATCGATGTACCACGCGCCGTAGTTCGACGGCCAGTTCGGGTGCTCGGAATACGCTTCCGGCGCGACGATCCACGAGACTTGCGGCAGGGCGTTGTTCTGCACGTCGCGCTTGAGGATGTCGAAGTAGCCATCGCCGTTCGCTGCGTTGGTGCCCGTGCGCGCGTTGTCGTACAGCGGGTTGCCCGGCTGTGCGTTTCGGTACTGGTTGAAGTAGAGGAGCGAGTTGTCGCCGTAGTTGCCGATGTAGGGGTTTTGTGTCCAGCCCCACGAGCCGCTTGCGTTGAGTCCTGTACCGATGTCCTGATAGATCTTCCAGGTGATGCCGGCGTTTTGCAGCACTTCCGGATAGGTGGACCAGCCGTAGCCGACCTCCGCGTTGTTGATCACCGGGCCGCCGCCGCTGCCGTCGTTGCCGACCCAGCCGCTCCACATGTAGTAGCGGTTCGGGTCGGTCGGACCCATCAGTGAGCAGTGGTACGCGTCGCAGATCGTGAATGCGTCGGCGAGTTGGTAGTGGAACGGGATGTCGTCGCGGGTGAGGTAGGCCATCGTCGTGGTGCCCTTGGACGGCACCCATTGATCGTAGCGGCCGCCATTCCATGCTGCGTGCGTGCTGGTCCAGTCGTGCGCCAGGTCCTGCAGGAATTGCAGGCCAAGATTCGGCGCAGTGGGGCGGAACGGCAACACATAACCGACATCCGCGGCAAGCGGCTGATACCACACCGGTTTCCCGTTAGGCAGATTGATCGCGCGCGTGTCGCCGAAACCACGTACGCCCTGGAGCGTGCCGAAGTAGTGGTCGAACGAGCGGTTTTCCTGCATCAGCACGACGATGTGTTCGACGTCGCGAATGCTGCCGGTCTTGTTGTTGGCGGGAATCGCGAGGGCGTTGCGAATGCCCAGCGGCAACATGCTTAACGCGGTGGCGGAACCGGCTGCATGCGCGGCGGAGCGTAGAAAATCACGGCGATTTTTTGAGGTCATGGTATTGGCTTTCGATCTTCGGTGAAGGAACGATGCACGCAACACGCGAGCCTCGCCCGCGCGAAGCGTGACGCGCGGAACTCAGTCGACGGTGTGAATGACAGGTGTGGCGAGTGGCGTCGACGCGGCGGCGGACAATGCCGGGTCGGCGCTTGATGCAGGTAGTGCAGGGGTTTGAATCGTAACTGCGGTGGGCGCGGATGCAACGGAGGACGGATTCGCCGACAGAACCGTGGCGGTGTTGCTGTCGCCGGCGGAACTTTCGGTAGAACTATCCGCGCGCGTGTCCGGGGTTCTGTCATCGTCGTTGCCGCAAGCGCCGAGCAGCATGCAGAGCGACACGGCGGCGAGTGCGCCCGCCAAACGTTTGCGATAGAAGGCAATGGACGGCTTCGACACAACAGACATGGCAATGTCTCCGGCACGGGGAAGATGCGCCAGGGCATCCATGTGCCCAGGTCAGCGATGCGCAAGAATAGTCGCTGACCTGTGTAACTTTTGTGAAGATGTGGAAATTTGGGTATTTGTTGAGAATTGGGCGGCCGTCAATCCTGGATCGCGACGATGGCTTCGATCTCGACGGTAATATTGCCCGGCAGGGAACCCACACCGACCGCCGAGCGCGAATGCCGACCGGCATCGCCGAATACATCGACGAACAGATCCGAGCAGCCGTTGATCACGCGCGGATGCTCAGTGAAATCCGGTGCCGCGTTGACCATGCCCAGCAGCTTGACGACGCGCTTCACGCGCCGCAAATCGCCCAGTTCGTTATGCAACACGGCGAGCAGATTCAGGCCGACCATCTGCGCGTGCCGGTACGCTTCGTCGGCGCTGACGGTGGCGCCGACCTTGCCGGTCATCAGCGAGCCGGTTTCGTCGAGCGGGCCTTGGCCGGACAGAAACAGCAGATTCCCCTCGCGTGTGCAGTGCGTGAAATTGCCGATCGGCGTCGGCACTTGCGGGAGCTTGAGGCCGCGCGTGTGCAGCCGGTCGTAGCAGTTCATCGATGGGGAAGTGATGGTGAGCGGCCTTTAAGGAGTCAGCGTTGCGCGCCGGGGTGGGACTTCAGGCTTCGTACTTCGGACGTTGGGCTCTCGGCTTTAGGCTTAAGGCGGTGTTACGCCGCCGGCTCCTGCTCGCGATGCCGCCAGCCGAGGCGTGCTTCGATACGGGCGGCCACCGCCTGCACGGCTTGTACGAAACGTTCGGTGCCGAGTGCGGCTTTTGCCTCGGGCATCACGATGGAAATCGCAAAGACGCACGTGCCGGTGTTGTCGAGTACGGGCGCCGCGAGACACGCCACGGACGCATCCGATTCGCCGATCTGGATCGACAGCCGCGCCTCCAGCGCTTCGCGGGCAATCTGTGCGAGCACTTGCGGGCGGGTTTCCGCGCGCCCGGTAGGCGAGCTTTGCGCGTGCTGTGCGAAGAACGCGACCCGTTCGGCATCCGGCAAGTGTCCGACAAGCAAACGGCCGGACGCGGTCCAGTTGAGCGGCACGCGACTGCCTACGCGCGAGGTCACGCGAAAATGCCCGGGCCCTTCGGCCATTTGCTGCACGACCATCATGCCGTCTTCGAGTCCGCAGATCTGCACGGTCTCTTCGACTTCGGCGGAGAGCCGCTGCATTTCTTCATGAGCGACCGCGAGGTAGTCGAGCGAGCTGGCGTACGTCAAACCGTAACCATACAGACGCGAACCGAGCCAGATCGTGCCGTCCATGCGCCTTGCCAACAGGTTCTTCTCGACCAGATCGTTGATGATCGAATACACGGTGGACAGCGGCGCGCCGACCATGCGCGCGACTTCATACGCGGTGGCGGGACGGTTCGCTTGCTGGAGCGCGTCGAGAATCTGCACCGCACGATCGATCGCGCTGGTGCGCGTGCGCGGCGCGGCGCTCTCCGCCCGACTTTCAGGCTGGGTTTCGGCGGCGGTTGCCGACGCGGGTGCTGCTTCGGACGCGGAAGGTCGGGGCGTGCGAGCCATCGTGTTCCTCTGACGCGGGTTGTTTTTGTCCAGTTGACGCTGGGTGATTGTATGCTAGACTGATCCTCAATTACAACATATATTCCATAATTAAGAAATACCAGGTTGGAGACGCTTCATGGACATTCGCTCTCGCTTTGGCTTACGCCCTGTCATCAATGCTTCGGGCACGATGACGAGTCTGGGTGCGTCCAGTGTTAGCGCACCGGTGATCGACGCGGTAGCGCAGGTGCTGCCGCAATTCGTCGAGATCGACGATCTGCAACGCAGAGCCTCGGCGGCAATTGCCGAAGCGTGTGGCAGCGAAGCCGGGTACATCACCGCGTCGTGCTCGGCGGCAATCACGCTTTCCATCGCCGCCACCATGACGGGCGACGACCACGGCCTGATAGAACGGCTACCCGACACGACTGCCATGCAGCGCAATGAAGTGGCGATTCAAACCGGCCACCTCGTCAATTATGGCGCACCGGTGGACCAGGCGATCCGTCTTTCCGGCGCGCGCGTCGTGCCGGTGGGTGCGGCGACCGAAGCGCACGGCTACCAGTTGAATACCGCCATCACCGAACGTACGGCTGCGGCGCTTTACGTCGTCTCGCATCATACGGTGCAATTCGGCATGATCCCGCTCGAAGAATTCATCGCGGTCGCGCATGCGAAGGGTGTGCCCGTGATCGTCGACGCGGCTTCCGAATACGACCTCAAACGCTTTATCGCAGCCGGCGCGGATATCGCGCTCTACTCGGCGCACAAATTTCTCGGCGGGCCGACCGCCGGTATCGTTGCGGGTATGAAAGCGCTGGTACGTGCCGCGTATTTCCAGAATGGCGGCATTGGCCGCGGCATGAAAGTCGGCAAAGAGGGCATTGTGGGTGCGATCGCCGCGCTCGAACAATGGCAGCAGCGCGACCATGTTGCGGTTCGCGCCCGCGAACGCGGCTACCTCACGCTGTGGCGCGAAACCTTGAATCGTTGCGACGGCGTCTGGGCGGAGATCGACGCCGACCCGACCGGCAATCCGCTCGACCGTCTGAAACTGCAGATCGATCCCAAGCAGGCTCGTATCACTGCATGGGATCTCGCCGATGCGCTCGCGCGGCCGCCCGAAGGCGAGGTGCCGGTGATCGTGCGCGATCATGAAGCGGAACTGCATTTCTTTTTCCTCGACCCGTGCAATCTGCATCCGGGCGAAGAACAGATCGTACTGGCGCGGCTCACTGCCGAACTCGAGCGCGCGCGACAGTCGCCCGAACCCGTCATCACCCCGTTCTACCAGCGCGACGCACGCCGTATTGCCGCGCGCCGGAATTGGCCTGATTGATTTTCTCCCGGTTTATATCGATTCATCGATGATCGTTGTTTGACCGTAGCACCGGACTTCGCTCCGGTGCCGCTTTGACTTGCCCGCTTAGTACTACTGATATCGCCGGAACATCACCGTGTAACCGGCGTTCGTTTATCTATCGACTTGAGGAAACCATGATGCACAAGCAGATTCTTCGTACGGTCGTCGCGCTCGCTGCCGCCGGACTCGCCGCGCAGGCCGCCCACGCGCAAAGCAGTGTGACGCTATACGGCATTGTCGATGCCGGCTTTACCTACACCAATAACCAGAAGGGTGAAAGCGCTTATCAGGCGACACAGGGCAATGTGCAGGGTTCGCGCTGGGGCCTGCTCGGCAGCGAAGATCTGGGCGGTGGCAACAAGGTACTGTTCAAGCTCGAAAACGGCTTCAGCCTGGAGAGTGGCGCAGCCGGTCAGGGCGGCCGCATGTTCGGCCGTAGCGCATGGGTTGCGCTTTCCAACAACACGGCGGGCACGATCACACTCGGCCGGCAGTACAACAGCGTGCAGGATTATCTGTCGAACATGCAGATCAATGGCGTCGGCGCGATGAGCCAGTACGGCAACGCGATCTACGACAACGACGATCTCAACAACACGTACCGTACCGACAACGCGGTCAAGTACACCACGCCGACGTATGCCGGGTTCACCGCAAATGCGATGTACGCGTTCTCGAACACGGCGGGCCAGTTCGCCAACAACCGTGCATGGAGCGTCGGGGCTGACTACGTGAATGGTCCGCTGCACCTGGACGCGGCTTACTCGCTGGTCAATCAGCCGGCTAGCAACACCGTGGGCGCGGCGCCGTCGGACAACTACTACAGCACGAGCTCGTCGATCATCAGCGGCGTGCAGCGCAACCAGGTGTGGGGGGCGGGTGGCTCGTACGTGTTCGGCCCGGCAACCGTCCTGCTGCTGTACACGAACTCGCAATTCCAGTTGCTCAACGGCGGCAGCCTGCGTTTTGCCAACTATGAAGCCAGCCTGAAGTATCAGTTGACGCCGGCTACGCTGCTCGCGCTCGGCTACATCTACACGACGCAGAACGCCAGCGGCACCACCGCCACCGACGCTCACTACAACCAGTTGAGCGTGGGCGGCGAGTACTTCCTGTCGAAGACCACCGACCTCTACCTGAACGGCATCTACCAACGCGGCTCCGGTTCGCACGCATGGATCGAAGGCATTTCGAATCCGTCGAGCAACAACGGCCAGTTCGTGACCGTCGCCGGCATCCGCCACAAGTTCTAAGTACGCCGCCCGCGCCGCTGCTCATACAACATTCCGCTTAACGGAAACCGCGGCGCGGATCTTTCTCT
Source organism: Paraburkholderia solitsugae (assembly GCF_013177695.1). Classification (GTDB taxonomy): domain Bacteria; phylum Pseudomonadota; class Gammaproteobacteria; order Burkholderiales; family Burkholderiaceae; genus Paraburkholderia; species Paraburkholderia solitsugae. Next base: position 91,126 of record NZ_WOEY01000029.1, read on the forward strand.
TCAGGAGCACCTATGGCGACCGTTCAAGGAAGTCTGTTACTCGTCTATGCATTGATTGCCATCATCGCGCTGGTCGTGTTGATCGCGCGCTTCAAGATGAATCCGTTCATCACGTTGATGATGGTGTCTGTGGCGTTGGCGCTCGCGGCAGGCATGCCGATGACGTCGATTCTCAAATCGTTTGAAACCGGCGTGGGTGGCACGCTTGGCCACATTGCGATCGTGGTCGGGCTGGGCACGATGCTCGGCAAGATGATGGCCGAGTCGGGCGGGGCGGAGCGCATTGCCCGCACATTGATCGACCTGTTTGGGCCGAAAAATGTCCACTGGGCGATGATGTGCATCGCGCTCGTCGTCGGTTTGCCGGTGTTTTTCGAAGTCGGGTTCGTGCTGTTGATTCCGATCGCCTTCAATGTTGCTCAACGTACTGGCACGTCAATAATTCGCGTCGGCATTCCGATGGTGGCGGGGCTGTCCGTGGTGCACGGGCTGATTCCGCCACACCCCGCCGCGTTGCTCGCGGTCACCGCATACAACGCGGATATTGGCCGTACGATCTTCTACGCGCTGATCGTTGGCATTCCCACTGCGATGATTGCAGGCCCGCTGTTTTCGAAACTGATCAACGGCTACGTCGTGATCGAGGGTGTAAATCCGATCGCGCAGCAATTCATTGAGCAGGACGCGGCACGGCCGCACAAGGAACTGCCCGGTTTCGGCCTCACATTGCTGACGGTGCTGCTGCCTGTGCTGCTGATGCTGGTGGGCAGCTGGGCCGATCTGATCGTGCCGGCGAAGACGACCGCCAACAATCTGCTGCATTTGATCGGGCACCCGGACATGGCGCTGCTCCTCGCCGTGCTGCTGAGCTTCTATACGTTCGGCAAGTCGCGCGGCTTTAACCGCGAGCAGATCCTCAAGTTCACCAACGAGTGTCTTGCACCGACCGCGAGCATTACGCTGGTGGTGGGTGCGGGGGCCGGCTTCGGGCGTATCCTGATCGACAGCGGTGCGTCGAAGGCGATCGTCGATGTGGCGATGGGCGCGCACATGCCGCTGCTGATTCTCGCGTGGCTGGTCGCAGCGCTGATCCGTGTCGCCGTCGGCTCATCCACTGTCGCGATGGCGACTGCGTCGGGCATCATTGCGCCGATCGCCGCAGCGGCGGCTGGCACGGTAGGCGGTGTGCGGCCCGAACTGCTGGTTCTGGCCACCGGCGCGGGTTCGCTGATCCTGTCGCACGTGAACGACGGCGGCTTCTGGCTGGTGAAGGAGTACTTCGGCATGAGCGTGCCGCAAACCTTCAAGACCTGGAGCCTCTGCGAAACGATTATCTCGCTGACAGCACTGGCGTTGACGCTGGGGTTATCGGCGGTGATCTGAAGTGTATGACAGAGATTCGGCTGGCGACCTCGATGGTCATGAAGAGCAAGACGCCGTGCAATCCATTGCCCGCAGGGATCGCGAAGGTGATGAAACGACTGCACTATCCGCTGGACACGGATTCAAAGCCGGGGGACCGCGTTGGCATCAGAATTAACGGCAATCTGCGCGTGTTCCATGCGCTGGCTATCGCTCCCTGAACCAGAGCGCAGCGACGAGACGCCCAACATCTACAATCGGTAAGAAGCTCGGAGGAATTATGACTATGTCTGTTCTCGATCGGTTCAAACTTGACGGCAAGCGTGCCTTGGTCACCGGCGCGAGCCGTGGCCTCGGTCTTCAGATGGCACTCGCCCTGGCCGAAGCGGGTGCCGAAGTTGGGATCACCGGCAGGGACGCGGTTAGCCTCAAGGAGGCCGCAGATACCATCAGGTCCAGAGGACGAAAAGCGTGGACGTTCCAGGGCGACATGTCAAAGCCGGCAGAATGCGAAGCAACATGCGAGGCGGCACTCGCCGAAATGGGACTAATAGATATCCTGATCAATAACATCGGCGAACGCGGCATGAACGTCAAGATTGAGGACACCACACTTGAGACGTGGCAACACTACGTCGACCAGAACCTCACTTCCTGCTTTCTGGCGACGCGGATCATCGGCGGCGCGATGCTGCGGCGCCCCGAGGGCGGCCGCATTATCAACACCGCTTCGATCAGCGGGATGATAGCCAACAAGGGCATTGCCGGGCGTCACTATGAGACTACGAAGGCAGCAGTGATTCATTTTACCCGCTGCGCTGCGGCGGACTGGGCGCCGTATGGTGTGCGCGTGAATGCGATCTGCCCCGGCCTCTTCATGACACAGCCAAACCGGAAATGGGCGGAGAACAATCCAGAGGTCATCAAGACTTTCGTTTCTGCAGTCCCGATGGGACGTGCTGGTGAGCCGGAGGAGCTCGGCCCCCTGGCGGTGTTTCTTGCCTCGGACGCCTCTTCTTACGTGACCGGATCCACCTTCGTTATCGACGGCGGGTACACAATCTGGTGAGAGACCGGTACAGTTCGAGGCCCTGTGAAAACGGAAAACTACTCGGTTTTCGGGTGTCGTTTTACCCTTTCTGAGTTGCTCCGGCGCAACCGCTTCGCGATAGCCGAGCCGCGTCGAGATCGCGAGACGCGACTGCCTGAGGAGGGCGACGTAGTGCGATTTCGTGTCGGCGCCTCTATCGCCGCGATCTCCCGCTATAGAAGACGCGATAACCTGCGAGCGCAAGTGGGAGACGGTAGCCTTGACGACGTTCAACGCTGCCGCGAAACAAACGCTGCAATTGCTTCATTCAACGCATCCGGTGCATCGCGATGCGGCGAGTGCCCACAAGCGTCGAGTTTGACCAATTGGGCATGCGGCACGCGCTCGGCGATCGTATCGATCTGCGCCATCGTGCCGTAGTTGTCGTCGTGGCCTTGCACCGCGAGCAGAGGTTGTTTGATAGCGTTCAATTCACCGGCGATGTTCCATTCCATGAACGCCGGATTCAACCAGATATCGTTCCAGCCATAGAACGCGGAATCGACGTCGGCGTGATAGCGACTGAGCTTACTGCGCAGATCAGTGGTCTCGTAGAGCTGCTTGGTCTGCGTGATGCTTTCCACCGAGATGTCTTCGACGAACACGTGTGGCGCGATGACTACCGCGCCTGCCAATGCGCCCGGATGCATCGCTGCGTATAGCAGCGTGATCGAGCCTCCGTCGCTATGGCCGATCACCCACATACGCTTGCGCTCCTGCATGCTGATATTGAGCGCATCGAGCAAAGCGGGCAGGATATCGCGCGCTTGCGCGGTCATGAAATCGACTGGCCATTTAACGTCGTGCGCACGCGGCGTCGAAAGTCCATAACCGGGCCGCGAGTAAACGAGGCCACGCATGCCGAGCCGCTCGCACAACGCTTGTGGCCAGTCGCGCCACATCTCAATCGATCCGAGTCCTTCGTGCAGAAATACGGCGATCGGTGCATTGCCCGTCGCTTCATTCACCCAACGATACTCGATGCGCAATGGCCCATGCGATGCCGTGGCGGGCAACTCAGCGAAGTCGCTAATAGAGTGTGCGGTTGCGGGGTTCTGCATGGATCACCTTATGACTGTTCGCGCAGTTTGAAGCGTTGGATCTTGCCGGTCGCGGTTTTCGGCAGATCGTCGACGAACAGGATATCGCGCGGATACTTATGCGGCGCGAGCCGTTCCTTGACGAAGGCCTTCAACTCATCCGCGAGTATGTCAGACGGCGCGAATTCACGCTTCAAGACCACGAACGCGCGGGTCTTGACGAGGCCGCCGTGATCCACGCCGACCACCGCCGCTTCGAGCACCGCGTCGTGCTGCACGAGTACCATTTCCACTTCGACCGGCGATACGTACTGGCCGCTTACTTTCATCATGTCGTCGCTGCGGCCCGCGTACACGTAGCAACCGTTCGCGAGGCGGCAGTACTTATCGCCGCTGCGAATCCACTCGCCGAGGAACGTCGCGCGCGACTTCTCGCGATTGCTCCAGTACATCAGCGCCGCGCTCGGCCCTTTGATATAGAGATCGCCGACTTCGCCGTCCGGCACCGGATGACCGGCTTCGTCGCGCAATTCGACTTCATAGCCGGGCACGGGGCGGCCCGTGGTGCCGTATTCGACTTCACCCGCGCGATTCGACAGGAAGATATGCAGCATCTCGGTCGAGCCGATACCGTCGAGAATTTCGCAGCCGAAGTGCGCGGTGAAGCGCTCGCCAATCTCGCGCGGCAGCGCTTCGCCCGCCGAGATGCACACGCGCATCGAGACATCCGTGCGCTCGGGCAGGTTGGGCGAGACGAGCATGCTCGCGTATAGCGTCGGCACGCCGTAGAAAATGGTCGGGCGATGTCGAACAAGGCGCGTGAAAATCGCATCGGCGGTGGGGCGCTCGGCCATCAATACGGCCGTGGCGCCGACCGAAAGCGGGAACGTCAGACCGTTACCCAGACCATACGCAAAGAACAATTTGGCCGCTGAGAAAACCACATCGCTTTCGACGATGCCAAGAATCGGCTTCGCGTACAACTCGGCAGTCCAGTACAGATTCGCGTGCGTGTGGACGGTGCCTTTCGGTTTGCCGGTCGAACCCGACGAATACAGCCAGAACGCGATATCGTCGCAGCCCGTCGCGGACGCTTTGGTGGCCGGCGTGGCCGCGTCAATCAGATCGTTGAGTCGCGGCGCCGTTAAAGGCTTGCTTTCGGGCGGTTGTGAGACGATCAACTGGCAGCCGTCGTGTTCGGCGGTATCCATCGCTTGCATGACGTTCGGCAGCAATGCGTCGGATGCGGTCACGGCGCGTGCGTGGCTGTGTGTCAGCATGTACACGTAGTCGGCAGCGGTGAGCAGCGTGTTCGCGACGACCGGCACGACGCCCGCATAGAGCGCACCGAGAAAGGCGATCGGCAGGTCGACGGTGTCGAGCATCACCAGCAGCACGCGTTCTTCCGGATGCACGCCGAGTGTGCGCAATGCGCTGGCGAAGCGCCGGGCCCGTTCTTCGAGTTCACCGTACGTGGTGGCGCCGGTGTCGTCGATATAAGCGGTCTTGCCGGCGCGCGATTCATTCAGTCGAAACAGGTAGGCCGCGAAATTGAATGACGCGGGCGGCGGCTCGACCGTTACCGCGGGTTGACTCGCAGCGGGTTCCAGCAGGGCTTCCATATGTCTCCTCCATCGGGTGGGGCGGTCCGGCTGTTTTGTGCTCATGATCCGCGCGATGCTTACGTGCTTTTTTGCTCGCCTATTGCTTCCCTCGTGCCGCTACGCCGTGGGCAAATGGGCGTTTGGCGTCAATGCGTCAATTGCAGCGCTTGATGCCTGAACCGCCGAGCGCCGGTGATAGAAACCCAGTGCGCGCAGGCCGCCGAGTTCTTCGCCGCCGCCCGCACGGCCCGGTCCGCCATGCAGCGACATCGGCATCACGTTGCCGTGACCGGTTTGGCTCTGTTGGACTGACGGCGAGATCGCGTGGACACGCCCATGCGAATCGGCGAGTTCCAGTGCAAGGCGGCCGAGATGCGCGTCGTCGTTCGAATAGATCGACGCGACGAGCGAGCCCTGGCCGCGTCGCGCGAGCGCGACCGCGTGCGCTTCGGGGAGGGTGTCGTTTGCTGCCGCTGCGACGCGATAGGGCGCGACGGTCGCCACCGGTCCGAACACTTCGACGTCGTGCAGCAGTGTCGCGCTATCGGGATCATTGACTACGAACAGATGCGGTGCGACGCACGCGGCAATCGTTGCGTCCGCATCGATAAGCGGTACTGCCGAGCCGTCATACGCGAGTACCGCTTCCTCGCGCAACGCAGCGATTCCGGCCAGCACGTTCTCGTACTGCTCGCGGCTCACGAGTGACCCCATTCGCACGGTGTCGTCGCGCGGATTGCCGACGGTGATTTTCGCGAGCTTGGCTTTGAGTGCATCGAGCACCGCTTCGAGCGATGCTTCCGGCACGAACGCGCGCCGGATCGCCGTGCATTTCTGACCGGACTTCACGGTCATTTCCCGCACCACTTCCTTGATGAACAGTTCGAAGGCCGGCGTGTCGGGGGTTGCGTCGGCACAGAGGATCGCGCTATTGAGACTATCGGCTTCGACATTCAGACGCGCGCCGCGCTCGACAAAAGCCGGATGCGCGCGCAGTGTTGCGGCGGTTTGCGCGGAGCCGGTGAACGACACCACGTCGAACGCCTGAATCTGATCGAGCAGTCCCGCAGAACTGCCGCAGATGACGGACAACGCGCCGGGCGGCAGAATGCCTGCGTCGACCACATCGGCCACCATTCTTTGTGTGAGCCATGCCGTCGCCGTGGCGGGCTTGATGATGACGGGCACGCCGGATAGCAACGCGGGCGCTGCTTTCTCCCACAAGCCCCACGACGGAAAATTGAACGCGTTGATGAAGAGCGCGACGCCGCGCGTTGGCGTGAGCACGTGCTGCACGCTGAACGATTGGTCTTTGCTCAACGAGACGGCGTTGCCGTCGCGCAGCGCATGCACGTCGCCGAGCGACGCACCGAGTTTCGCGTAGTACGACAGCGTGAAGATTCCACCGTCGATGTCGACCGCCGAATCATTGCGTGTGGTGCCCGAGTTCGCGGTCGCGATCGCATAGTAGTCGTCGCGTTTCGCCTGTAGCAGTTTGACGATCTCGGCGAGACGCGCGGCGCGCTGCGCATAGGTCAGTTCGCGCAAGGCGGCGCCGCCTTCTTCTCTAGCGAAGCGAAATGCATGGGTGAGATCCAGGCCCTGGCTCGATACGCGCACAAGGGCGTCACCGGTGACCGGATCGGTCAGCGTCACGCCTTCACCGTCACCCGCGACCCACTGGCCGGCAACGTAGTTTTTCAATAGTTCGGTCATGGCGAGTCTCAGGCGGAAGGTGGGGCGGGGGTGAATTCGATCGCGCCTTGCGGCAACAGATACAGCACCAATGCCTGCCCGTTCGCGACGGTCGGACGGTGCGCGCTGCCGGGGCCATACACGCACCAGCCGGCCGGATGACCGTCGAAGGTGGCGCCCTCGGTGAGCGGCATGATCAGATCGATTTCTCCGTTCGGATGCACGTGGTGCGGGCCGGCAATATCTTTCATATCGACCACGTCGACGGAAAAACCGTGGGTATCCGGCAGCGCCTTGAAGATCCGGCCATAGCGAATGCCGCCGCCTTCGCGGTTGCACAGCCAGCCTTCGGCCACGCCGGTGCGGCAGGTATCGGCCAGGGCGCGGAAGGTCGCGCCGTCCGCGGGATACGTGTCGTTGAGCCACGTGGCCAGCGTGCCGTCGAGCGGCCGGCCGGCGAGTTGTTCTGTCACGCCTGCAATCAGGCGTTGGAAATCATGTGGGGACATGCGAGCCTCCAGATCGACGCACGCACCTTAATTCATGCGTGTTGTTGCGCCGTCTCCGTGACGCTGCCGAAAAACCTCGACAGCGTTTGTTATTGGATCAATATTTGGCGAAAATTAACCGTTCACCTAGCACCTGTCAAGCACTATAGTACATGT
>NZ_WOEY01000003.1 GCF_013177695.1 Paraburkholderia solitsugae
GGCATCATGCGCCGCACCAGCGCTTCTTTTCTTTCTGCTGAGTAGGTTTTCATTCACCCTGATTTTACCGCCCCCGGACCATGTCTATAAGAATCAGATAACACGACAAGTAGTCTGACGCCGGGGGCTTCCCGGATTGGTCGACTACAGGATCTCCCAGGTTTCTGGGGGATTCCATCCCGTAGCTTTGCCCTGCTCTCAGACCCCGGCTGGTCTGTCTGGTCTCACCATGGCGACCAGACAGTGCAGTCCCCATTGTTGTAAGAATGAAGACACCCTGCGCTTAGGATATCGAGGCTCAATCACACGGCTTCAGTACCTGCTGCTTACGCTTCAAGTAGTGCGTTACCGCACTCGCATGCAAAGCTCGCTTCGCGGCTGCTGGTTAGGCTTTGCCGGGAGGGAGTCGAACCCTCTGGAATCCAGCGAATGGTTTCCGCCCATACTTCGGTACTTCCCCCATTCCCAGTCTTATCCTGGCGCGATACAACCCCCTCATCCTGTCCATTGAAAGTAAACGACTTTTGACGCTCCGGCCCTGCTCTCGCGCGGCGATGGTCTCGCAACGGCGGCCGGCATGGGCATTGGCGGTGTGTTCTTCAGCGGTATCGCCTTGCTCGGTCTGTACACCTTGCTGGCGACAGTAGAGTGGCTATACGTGGGCTTAAAGGTGGCCGGTGGCCTTTATCTGATCTACCTGGCGTCGAAGATCTGGCGCGGTGCGGCCAAACCGCTCGCGTTCGATGCAACGCAAGCCGCTACCACCAATGTGCGCAAATCCTTCTGGATCGGTTTGAGCACACAACTCAGCAATCCGAAAACAGCGGTCTATTACGGTAGTATCTTCGCGGCCTTGCTTCCGCAACATCCGCCGCTGTGGTGCTACTTTGCTTTGCCCCCTGCGATCTTCGGCATTGAAGCCGGCTGGTACACCGTAGTCGCGTTGTGCTTTTCGAGCAAACGGCCGCGCGAAATCTATCTGCAGTGGAAGGCCTGGATCGATCGCGTCGCTGCAAGCGCCGTTGCCGCGCTTGGATTGCGCCTGATCCTGACGGCACATAAAGTGGGCATCTGAAACAGAAACCCGGCTTGACCGGCTTGCCATGCCACGCGACACGGCAAGCCGGTCACGAGGGCCACATGGCCACCCGCCCGGCATACACGAACAGGTTACATAACAAAACAGTTACAAGATAAGTGTTGACGCTGACCTGCCCCGCGGTTATTGTGGCATCCGAAGTTCAAGAAGTTCGATTGCTGTTCATCAATGTCTCGCTCCTCAGCGGTATTCGTTGTCCTCTCCCTCCTTGACCCTTCACGCGCTCCTCATCAGAGCAAATTTTTCTATTTTTTCCTCAAGGATTCTTCATGGATACCGGTACCGTTAAGTGGTTCAACGACAGCAAAGGCTTTGGCTTCATCACCCCGGACAAGGGCGGCGACGACCTGTTCGCGCACTTCTCCGAAATCAGCGGCGACGGCTTCAAGACGCTGGCTGAAAATCAGAAGGTGAGCTTCGAAACGAAGCAAGGCCCGAAGGGTCTGCAAGCGGCTAACATCAAGCCGATGTAAGTTTGAAGGGCTCGGTGTCCGGCAACGGACATCGGGCTGCAGCGACATCCTCGCGGAGCTTTGTCTCCCACAGTTGGCGCGATCGCTTTTAGCTGCAAGTGTTGTTCAGCAGCAAGCCCCAAGCGCCAAACGCCTCGTTGCACCTCATTCTCCCCTCTGGCTTTAACGCCCTTTTTAGCTTTCCGACTGCGTTTGGATTCTGCTCGCAATGGCTTGAATCAGCTCGTCCGCGTGACCCGTACAACGGCTCGCACGGCAAGCGCGCACTCGAACATTATTAAAATATAAAATGCAAAACAAACATATTCATCATTACAACGGCTATGCCGTTAAACCCTCGGCACATCGTTTGCCCGACGGTAGCTTTTCATCCAACCTGCTGCTCGAACGCGCTGACAGCGCGCGCACCGAAGGGCGCTACCAGTTCTATTCGCTCGACTACTTCCCGAACGAAGAACAGGCACTGCAGCACTCGGCACGCTGGGCACGCCGCTGGGTCGACACGCGCGGTTAAGCGCGAGTCAAACCGGATTCGCGCGGAACCTCGCGCCTGCATCGTCAGCACCCCATAGCGCGCCACCAGGCGCGCTAGATCATCGCGCGCGATCTATTCGGTTTCTTCCGCCTTGATCCGCGCGCGCAATTCGAACTTCTGAATTTTTCCCGTCGACGTCTTCGGCAATTCGCCGAAGCGCACCGCCTTGGGCAACTTGTATCCTGCAAGAAACAGCCGGCAGTGCGCGATGATCTCTTCTGCGCTCACCTGAGCGCCCTCCTTGAGTTCGACGAAGGCGCACGGTACCTCACCCCACTTCGGATCGGCCATCGCCACCACGGCGGCAACCGACACCGCAGGGTGACGGTACAGCGTGTCTTCGACCTCGATGCTCGAAATGTTCTCGCCGCCCGAAATGATGATGTCCTTGCTGCGATCGCGGATACGGATATAGCCGTCAGGCATTCGCACGCCGAGATCACCCGTATGGAACCAGCCCCCGCTGAAGGTCGCTTCCGTAGCGCGTTCGTTCTTCAGATACCCCTTCATGCAGATATTGCCGCGGAACATGATCTCGCCGAGCGTTTCGCCGTCGTCAGGGACGGGCGCGAGCGTGTCCGGGTCGAGCACCGTTACGGCTGCCTGCAGGTGGTAGCGCACACCTTGCCGCGCGTTCATTTCGGCGCGCGCGTTGTCGTCGAGCGCTTCCCATTCCTCCTGTTTCGCACAGACTGCGGCCGGACCGTAGGTCTCGGTGAGTCCGTACACGTGCGTCAGATCGAAACCGATCTCCTTCATCTTGGCGATTACTGCCGGCGCGGGCGCCGCGCCCGCCACCATCGTCGACACGCGATGTGTGATGCCTTCGCGCCACTGGGCGGGCGCATTCGCGAGCGCGCTTTGCACGATCGGCGCCCCGCAATAATGGGTGATGCCTTCGCGGCGAATCAGTTCGAACACCGTCTTCGCGTCGAATTTGCGTAGACAGACATTGACGCCGGCACGCGCGGCGACGGTCCATGGGAAACACCAGCCGTTGCAGTGAAAGAGCGGCAAGGTCCATAGGTAGACCGCATGCTTGGGCATATCCCATTCGAGGATATTGCTGAGCGCATTCAGATAGGCACCGCGATGGTGATAGACCACGCCCTTCGGATCGCCGGTCGTGCCCGAGGTGTAGTTCAGCGCAATAGCATCCCATTCGTCGGCAGGCAGGGTCCAGGCGAACTCGGGGTCGCCGGTTTGCAGGAACGCTTCGTAGTCGGTTGCGCGGATGAACTTGTCGGCGTCGGCGGGCATCGCGTCGGCCACGCTGATCACGCGCAACTCGGGGAATTCCAGCGCCGCGCGGTGCGCCAATTCGCTGTACTCCGTGTCGACGATCAGCGCCTTCGCCTCGCCATGACGCAACATGAACAACAGCGACGACACGTCGAGCCGCGTATTCAGCGTATTGAGCACGGCCCCGGCCATCGGCACGCCGAAATGCGCTTCTATCATCGGAGGAATATTCGGCAGCAAAGCGGCAACCGTGTCGCCGCGTTCGATACCGGCCTGCCGCAACGCGCTGGCCAGACGCCGCGCGCGCTCGTAGGTTTCGCCCCAGTTACGGCGAATTTCCCCATGGACGACCGCCAGCCGCTCACCATAGACTTCCGCTGCGCGTACGATGAAATCGATGGGTGTAAGCGGGACATAATTGGCCTCGCGCCGCTGGAGGCCTTCTTCGAACATGTGCTTCATCGCGTTGTCTCCTGAGGCGCTAGCCGCGCCGCCGTTTTTCTGATTGATGAGCTAGCCTAGCAACTGTCATGGTGAACTGTCTGTCATTCAAATGACAGAGTGGCGCGCCCTGGCCCCCTCAACCGACTTCACCTGCACACTCTTCGCTGGCCGCTTATGGATGACGCACCGCTTACCGCCTTGGCAGACGCCCGCTCGCACCGGCCTGAACGGGTCCCACGCGCCGATCTGCCGCGGCTATTCGCCACCTGCGCATGGTTCAGGGCGCTCGCCGCCGAGCATCAAGCCATGGTCCTTGCCAGCGCGTACGCGGAGCGGCTGGAAGGGGGCGCATGGATCGCGCGCCGCCAGGAGCCCTCAGACTACTGGATCGGCGTCCACTCCGGCCTCATCAAACTCGCCATCTACAACGCCTCGGGACGCAGTTGCACGCTCTCCGGCGTGCCGCCCGGGGGCTGGTTCGGCGAAGGCAGCGTGATCAAGCGCGAATTGCGCAAATACGACGTGGCCACCATTCAGCCTTCGCTCGTGATATTCGTGCCGTCGGCGACGTTTCATGCGCTGCTCGACTCGAGCCTGCCATTCACCGGTTTTGTGATCCGGCAGTTGAACAACCGCATGGGCGAATTCATCGCGTCGATCCAGAATAGCCGGCTGCTGGACGTCGACGCGCGCGTCGCCCAGTCGCTCGCGCAATTGTTCAATCCCGACCTCTATCCTGACACCGGGCGCACGCTGGCCATTTCGCAGGAAGAAGTCGGCCTGCTGGCGGGCGTGTCGCGGCAACGGATCAACCAGGCACTGCAAAACCTCGAAAAGCTGCAGATTTTGCGCCTCTCGTACAACCAGATCGACGTGCTGGACCTCGAACGCCTGTGCGCGTTTGGTCAGGAGCAGATCTAGGGCCGGCGCGTGCGCTCATGCAGCCGATTAACGCAACCAATTAATGCAGCCAATTAATGCAGCCAATTAATGCAGCCAATTAATGCAGCCAATAAAAAAATGCCGTCATCCGGTTACCGGGTGACGGCATTTTTGTTTGCCCTGCCAATACAGTCCTGCGCCTGCTACACCGTGCGCGCGTCGCTCCTGCGAGAGACAGGCCGCGCCAACAAGGCATCGGTGTCGAACAACGCAAAAGCGATGTTGGCCAGCACACCTGAATTCTTCCAGCGCAGATAGTAGCGATGCGCAGTCTGATAAGGCGCATACCGGTCAGGCATCGCGTGCCACGGTTTGCCCGTGTGCAGTACCCACAGCACGCTGTTCACCGCGCAACGGATGTCGATGCTGGGACGGCCGCGCCGAGGTCCATGGTCTTTCATTTCAGGCAGGAGCGGCACAATGCGATGCCATTGCTCGTCGGTGAGATCCTGAATGGCTGGCGAGCGAGCCACCGGGTTTGAAGGGGGAGTATCCATGCAGTAAGAACGCGCACCTGCAGCACACGTACCAGCGTCGCCGCGAAAAATAGTGTCTATCAATCAATCGTTTCAGACTACCTGAAGCGCACCTTCGCGAAAGTCAATTATTGTCAGACGCGCGTGCGCGATTGTCAGAAATCGCAATACGTTAGTGCGTTAATGGATTAATGGCGCGGAGAAGGTGGCGGTCTATCATCGGCGCGCCCGGTGCGTGGCAAGAATCGACGGGCATCGGCCACGCAAATGGCGCGCCCATAAAAAAAGGTGCCGCGAACGGCACCTTTTCTACAACAACCAGCTTCTGCTGAAGCTTAGAAGCGGTGACGCAGACCGACCGTAGCAGCCGTCTGGTTCTTCGACGACGACGGCAGTTGCGTGTTGTCGCCACTGTAGATCGAAGCAACACCGCCGTCACCCATTGCGTGCTGGTACACGGCTTGAGCGTAGACGTCCGTACGACGCGACAGCGAGTAGTCAGCTTGCAGGCCGATCTGGTGGTAACGGGTCTTCATGTCGTTGCCGTCAGCATTGACGCCGTAGCCCTTTGCGTCGGTGAACGTGTAAGCAACGCCCAGGGACATAGCCGGCGTCAGGTTGTACTTACCGTTGACTTCGTAGTTGTTCGAACGGCCTTGACGTTGGCCAACTGCTGCGCCAACCAGGTTGTCGATACGCGACTGCGTAAATGCAGCACCGACGGTAGCCGGGCCGAACGAGTACGAAGCAGCTGCGCCGAACTCACGTTGACGGAAGTTGCCCGAGATGACGCCCGAGGTGTTAGCCAGCACGCCGTCCGAAGCGCCGGTCACGTTTGCAGCCGGGTTGTTCTGCTGTGCGTAAGCAGCGCCAACACGCAGGCCTTGGTACTGGTATGCAGCACCAACGCTGTATTCGCGGTTGTTTGCGAATGCGCCAGCCTGGTTCGAGAAGCCGTACGTGCCGCCGAACGTGAAGCCTGCGTAGTTAGCGCTCGAGTACTTGATCGAGTTGTTGACTGCGTAGCCGCCGTTCGTGCTCAGGTTGTCGTTGTTGAACGGATGAGCGAAGTACGTACCGCCCCAGCTGCCCGTTGCGGTCAGCGGTGCCAGGTAGTCTTGTGCTGCGTCGTATTGACGACCCAGCGTGACCGTACCGTATTGCGCGCTCGACAGACCGACAAACGCTTGACGGTTGAACATGCCGTTGTTGTTAGCGAACTTACCGTTGTTGATGTTGAAGCCGCTTTCCAACGTGAAGATTGCCTTCAGACCGCCGCCCAGATCTTCCGAACCACGCAGACCGAACATGCTTTGGTTGACGCCGCCGCTACCCGCTGCCCACTTTGCATTGCCGTGGCCGACGCCGTTGGCGGAGGCGACGTTGCTGGTGTACGTCAGGCCTGCGTCCAGCAGACCGTACAGGGTCACGCTGCTTTGTGCGTGAGCGACAGATGCGAACGATGCGGCAACCGCAACAACGATGAGACTCTTTTTCATGCGTGGGACTCCAGTTCGATAAATTTACGCGGGGAGCGGGACCTGCCTCAGCAGCACAACCATCGCTCGCTGCCGCCCTGTTGGCCGAACCGTTTCGGATCAGCCGGGCACCCTTTAAACGAAGCGTGAGTGTAGGGGGAGACCCTAGTAGCGACGCCCGCAGTTTACGCAACAGGATTTTTCAGAATCCGCAACAATCAAATCGAGATAGGCATTAAGCCTTTATATTTCAACCATTTATCGCAAAATCAGGGCTGCGGCACGCCTGCTCTGGACAGAAGTTATTTGCAACATCTCAATATTAAAGTTGTGTGTATGCAACAGCATTTAATATGCGTGACGTAATCGGGTCGGAACGATAAAAAGATGAGCGAGATCTGATTGCCTGAAAATCAGGCAAACGCACAAGAGGAATGCGACGCGGAGTAAATTTATTTCAGAAAACCGGGAACTTAATTCGATCAATCAGGTCGTTTGTTTTGCGTCGATTATTCAACATAACGCGACATAGCGGTTATGTGCTGTTTGATCGATTAACGGGGACGGTGATTAACAAACCGAATTGAATTCCAACTCGTCCTCCATGTAACCACCGCAGCACAGCCTTGTGCGAACACGCGCCAATGAAAAGCGCCGTGCGGCGGTCACATATAGTCAGGCTCGGCGCGGCCATGCACTCAACGCGCTAGCGCTTCAAAACAGACGCCGTCGCGGACCCCGCCGAATAAGTGAAGCCTTCAGCACGGGCATTGCCCGGGGGTGAATTGCGGCGCCGGCCGCCGCGTGCCAAGAAACCCGTGCTGAAGGCGGATGGCATACATTGAACAGCCTTCCGTATTTGATTAACGGTGCAGCCGTTAGCGTTTTTTTTGCGGAGTTTCCCTACTTTCCGGCGGGCCGTCCTTGTGGCTGCCTTGCGACTGGTCGCGGTCGCCTTCTCAGCGCCCTTCGGGACGACCGCTCTGCAGGCGGAGACAATAGGCCTAATATAGCGGCACTTGTTCAGGCTGAATTGACAAACACCCTATGGATTTGAATCTGATCGGCCTGTTCGTCGAGATCGTGGAATCGCGCAGCCTTAGCGCCGCGGCGCGCAAGCTCGGCATGACGCGCTCAAACATCAGCCAGCGGCTGAAGTTGTTGGAACGCGAAACCGGCGCGCAACTGCTGCGTCGCTCGACGCGAAATCTCGAACTGACGCAAGCCGGACACACGCTGTACGACTGCGGCCAACGGATGCTCGAGGATCTGGGTACGGCGCGCGCATCGATCGACAGCCTCGGGCAGACACTGCGCGGCCGGGTGCGGATCAGCGTGCCGACCGGCTTCGGCCGGATGTTCATCGGCGCGAAGCTGCTTGAATTCGCGCGTACGCATCCGGGGATCACACTGAATGTCACGTTCAACAACCGGATCGAGGACCTGATCGCCGCGGAAGTCGACGTGGCGGTGAGAATCACGTCGACGCCGCCACTGGACTACGTGGCGCGCAACATATGCTCGATCGACTGGAACCTGTATGCATCGGCCGGCTATGTGGAGAAGCATGGTCCGATCGATTGTCCGGCCGACCTCGAACGGCAGACGCTGGTCGCGTCGCCCTACCCCGGCCGGCGCGTGACGATGACGCTCTCGCACCGGGAGAACGAAGCCGATGTCCACACGATCACGATGCAGCCCGCGTTGCAGTCGTCCGACTACCCATTCCTGGCTGAGGCCGTGTGCCAGGGCATGGGTATCGGGCTGTTGCCGGTCTACGTGCCGCATGCGCCGATGAACCGCGGGCTGCTGCCGATTCTGCCGCAATACCGTGTCGCCGGTCAGCAGAACACCCTGTATATCGTCACGCTGCCCAATCGCTATCCATCGCCATCGACGCAAGCCCTGATCGACTACCTGCGCGATGAAATCCTTTCGCTCGCGCAGACATGGGTTTGAAGGACTGCGGGCAGTCGGCCGCCGCGCTCGACGTCAAGCTGTAGTTAACAGTCCGTCAACTTTCAGTGGAATTGTCAATTCGATTTGGCCATCCCACAATGGTCCCATACGAAAAGCCAATACACGGAGACTGGGACAATGAGCCCCAATTGTCTGACGACATCGCCACGCCCGCACTGCGCGGCCAGATTCTCATCGTGATCCTCAACAACCCAGCCGCGCATTCAACGTAGAAGCGGCGCCCTCGTCACGAACCCTTGTCAATCTGGATTTGCCATGTCGAACCTGACCTCCTCGCTGCCGCTAGCCGGCGTTCGCGTCCTCGATCTCTCCCGCGTGCTGGCTGGACCGTGGTGCGGCATGGTGCTGGGCGATCTTGGCGCCGAAGTCATCAAGGTCGAGCACCCGAAGCGCGGCGACGACACCCGCGATTGGGGCTTGCGAGTCGGCTCGACCGAGACGGCCTATTTCAACAGCGTCAACCGCAACAAGCGCTCGGTGAGTCTCGACCTGCAAACCGCCGAGGGCCAGCAGATCGCGCGGGAACTGGCGCAGAAGAGCGACGTCGTGATCCAGAACTTCAAGTTCGGTGGCGCGGAAAAGCTGGGCCTCGGATACGAGCAACTGAAGCAGGAACATGAGGACCTGATCTACTGCTCGATCTCCGGCTATGACCGCACGGGACCGGAAGCCGCGCGTCCCGGCTACGATCTGATGGTTCAGGGCGAGGCTGGGCTGATGGCGCTCAACGGCGAAGCCGATCAACCGCCTCTGAAGTTCGGCGTTGCCGCTGTCGACCTGTTCACCGGGATGTACTCGGCCCAGGCGGTGCTCGCGGCGCTTTTCGAGCGCCAGCAGACCGGCAAGGGACGTCACATCGAAATGGCGCTGTTCGATTGCGGCCTGATGATCACGTCGTATTACGGGCTGGAAGCGCTGCTCATGGGCGAGGACCCGCCGCGCTACGGCAACGCGCATCCTTCGATCGTGCCCTACGGCGTATTCGATGCGGCCGATGGACCGCTCGTCATCACAGTCGGCAACAACAGCCAGTTTGCGCGCTTCTGTCGCGAGGTGATCGAACGCCCGGATCTCGCTGAAGACGACCGGTTCAAGACGAACATCAACCGTGCGGCGAACCGCGAGGTTCTCGTGCCCGAACTCAACCGCGAGATCGGTCAAAGAAAGCGCCAGGTACTGCTGCAACGCCTGACTCAAGCCGGCATTCCATGCGGCGAAGTGCTCGGTCTTCACGAGGCGCTCACCTCGAAGCGCGCGACGGACGCCGGGCTCGTGACGACGCAGCCGCATCCGGAAGTCGGCAGCACACCTGTCCTCGCTCCACCCTATCGCTTCGACGGTGCGCGCTTGCCGGTACGAAGCGCGCCGCCGCAACTCGGGGAAGGCACGAAGGATGTTCTGCAGTCGCTGCTCGGCCTGTCGGACGAACGACTGTCACGGTTGATGGCAGACGGCATCGTTTAACGTCGTATTGCGCCTCATTGCAACGGCACCGTTCCATGGCGCCGTTTTTCGAACGGCTGTACCCAAACAGCCGCCCCCGCCGCACGCCACACCCACCCACAACAACAAGCGCTGCCCGAAGGCAGCCGGCAGAGCAGTCTCATCGAGCCTGCAGGGCTCATTCGATTCACCACCATAACGAAATCAGCAAGTCACAGGTTGGAGACATCCATGCAGCAGGCCCTCATCGATTCAATCAAAGCGAGTCCCGCCTACCGGCAGCTCGTCACTTCACGTCGCCGCTTCAGCTTCACGCTGACGGCGTTGATGATCTTCACTTACTACGGCTTCATCCTGTTCGTCGCCCTCGCCCCGAAAGTGCTCGCCCATCCACTGTATGCCGGCGCCACGACGAGCGTGGGGATCGTCGTGGGTGTCGGCATCATCCTGATCGCGGTCGGCCTGACGGGCGGATATGTGCTGCGAGCGAATCGCACGTTCGATCCTTTGATGAATGCGCTTCTCGCCAAAGCCCGGCAAGGAGACTGAACGATGAAACTCATTCGCGCCTTCTTCTGCGCGGGCCTCGCATCGATCGCCGCGCTCGCTCATGCCAACTCCATCACCGGCCCGGTGCCGGAGCACGTTGAATTGAATCCTGTCGCGATCGGGATGTTTCTGCTCTTCGTGCTCGTCACGCTCGGCATCACGCGCTGGGCATCGCGCAAAACCCGCACGACGAAGGACTTCTACAGCGCGGGCGGAGGCATCACCGGCTTCCAGAACGGGCTCGCCATCGCGGGGGACTATATGTCCGCCGCTTCGTTTCTCGGCCTGTCCGGCATGGTTTTCGTTTTCGGCTTCGATGGTCTGATCTATTCGATCGGCTTTCTCGTCGGCTGGCCGTTCGTGATGTTCCTGCTCGCCGAACCGCTGCGCAATCTCGGCAAGTTCACGTTCGTCGATGTCGTCGCCTATCGTTTCGAGCAGGCGCCCATTCGTCTTCTGACGGCGAGCACGTCGCTCGTCGTCGTGATCTTCTATCTGGTCGTGCAGATGGTCGGCGCGGGCAAGCTGATCCAGTTGCTGTTCGGATTGCAGTACTGGATGGCTGAGGTCATCGTCGGCGCGCTGATGGTGATCTACGTGTTCTTCGGCGGCATGACGGCGACCACCTGGGTGCAGATCATCAAGGCCGTGCTGCTGCTCTGCGGCGCGACGTTCATGGCCGTCACCGCGCTCGCGCAATTCGGCTTCAGCCCCGAGGAGATGTTTCGACGCGCCGTCGACGTCCATCCCGGCGCGCTGAGCATCATGGGCCCCGGCAAGCTGCTGAAAGACCCGCTGAACGCGCTCTCGCTCGGCATCGCGTTGATGTTCGGCACCGCAGGGTTCCCGCATATCCTGATGCGCTTCTTCACGGTGCCCAACGCGAAGGAAGCACGCAAGTCCGTGTTCGTCGCCACGGGCTTCATCGGGTATTTCTATCTGCTGACCTTCATCATCGGCTTCTCCGCGATCGCGCTGCTCGCCCAGCATCCCGAATTCTTCAAGACCGCCGCCGACGGGCATTTCAACCTCACGCGCGACCTGCTCGGCGGATCGAACATGGTCGCGGTCAAGCTGGCCCAGGCGGTGGGCGGCAACCTGTTCTACGGTTTCATCGCCGCAGTGACATTCGCGACGATCCTGGCGGTCGTGGCGGGCCTCACGCTCTCCGGGGCGACCACGGTATCGCACGATCTGTACGCGTGCTGGCTCGCGCGCGGCAAAACTGACGAAGTCAGGGAAATGCGCATCTCCCGCGCCTCGACGTTGGTACTGAGCGTAGTCGCGATCGGGCTCGGCATTCTCTTCGAGCACATCAACGTGGCATTTCTGGTCGGTCTCGTCGCGGCGGTCGCGGCGAGTGCGAACTTCCCGGTGCTGGTGTCGTCGATTTTCTGGCGCGGCATGACCACCCGCGGCGCGGTGGTCGGCGGAAGCCTCGGGTTGATTTCCGCCGTGCTGCTGACGCTGTTCTCAAAGTCGGTATGGGTCGACGTCCTGCATCACACGCACGCGCCGGTGTTCCTCGATAACCCCGCGCTCGTTTCGGTGCCGCTTGCGTTCGCCGGAATCTGGGTATTTTCGATGCTGGATCGGAGTGCGCGTGCACAACGGGAGCGGGAAGCGTTTGCGCTGCAGGAGTTCTATGGACAGACGGGCATCCTGTCGATCAGGGCCGTCGATCATTGAGTTGAGTTGATGTTTGGTGGGCCGGGTCGGAGTCGAACCGACGGTGTCCTTTCGGAGGCGGATTATGAGTCCGCTGCCTGCAACCAGCACGGCGTCCGGCCCTGAGAAAACTAAGGCAACCAAGAAAAAGACCCGGCCTTGAAGGCCGGGCCTAGTCACTGATTGGCCGACATACTACACGAAAAAGGGGCTTTCGTGACCGCTTCGCTCTCGCGAAACGGCCAGGAAGCCCCTAGATTTTCTCCATCCCGCCAACTTCGATCAATTCCCTTCGAGGAATGACTTCAGCTTGTCCGATCGGCTCGGGTGACGCAGCTTGCGCAACGCCTTCGCTTCGATCTGACGGATCCGTTCACGCGTCACGTCGAACTGCTTACCGACTTCTTCGAGCGTGTGATCGGTGCTCATCTCGATACCGAAACGCATGCGCAGCACCTTCGCTTCGCGCGGCGTCAGCGAGTCGAGCACGTCCTTCACGACGTCACGCATGCTGGCGTGCAAGGCGGCGTCGGCCGGCGCAACCGTGTTCGTATCTTCGATGAAGTCGCCAAGATGCGAATCGTCGTCGTCACCGATCGGCGTTTCCATCGAGATCGGCTCTTTCGCGATCTTCATGATCTTGCGGATCTTGTCTTCCGGCATTTCCATCTTCTCAGCCAGTGTTGCCGGATCCGGCTCGAGACCGGTTTCCTGCAAAATCTGGCGCGAGATGCGGTTCATTTTGTTGATCGTTTCGATCATGTGAACCGGAATCCGGATCGTACGTGCCTGGTCAGCGATCGAACGCGTGATGGCCTGACGAATCCACCACGTGGCATACGTGGAGAACTTGTAGCCGCGACGATATTCGAACTTGTCCACCGCCTTCATCAGGCCGATATTGCCTTCCTGAATCAGGTCGAGGAACTGCAGACCACGGTTCGTGTACTTCTTTGCAATCGAGATCACGAGACGCAAGTTCGCCTCGGTCATTTCGCGCTTCGCCTGGCGCGCCTTCAGTTCGCCGGCCGCCATCTGACGGTTGGTTTCCTTCAGGTCCTTCAGCGGCAGCACAACGCGCGCCTGTAAATCGAGCAGGCGTTGCTGCTGTTCGCGAATGGCCGGAATGTTACGCGTGAGGATCGCGCTATATCCGTGACCTTCGCCGACGATCTTGTCAGCCCATTCGAGATCCGTTTCGCTGCCCGGGAAACGCGCGATGAATTCCGCACGCGGCATGCCGCACTTGTCGACCACCGTATGCAGGATCTGACGCTCGACCTGACGCACTTCGTCCACTTGCGCACGCAACGTGTCGCATAGACGTTCAACGGTACGCGCGGTGAAGCGGATCGTCATCAGTTCGTTCTGGATCGTTTCCTGCGCCTTCAGATACGACTTGGACTTGTAGCCTTCCTTCTCGAACGCGCGACGCATCTTGTCGAACCATTCGCTGATCATGGCGAACTTCTCGAGCGACGCACGCTTGAGCGCTTCCATCTGCGCCGCGTTGGCCGTGGCTTGCGCCGCGCCGTCGTCTTCTTCCTCGTCGTCCGTTTCCTCTTCCTCGGCTTCCTCGTCTTCGCTTTCGATCGCTTCCGCTTCCTGCGCCGAGAAGCCGTCCACGTCTTCCGCGTTGGCGTCGATCAGGCCGTCGACCAGTTCGTCGATACGGATTTCCTCGTTCGCGACACGCTCAGCCATTGCCAGAATGTCGGCGATCGTGGTCGGGCACGCGGAGATCGCCATCACCATGTGCTTGAGGCCGTCTTCGATCCGCTTGGCGATTTCGATTTCGCCTTCGCGCGTAAGCAGCTCGACCGTACCCATTTCACGCATGTACATGCGGACCGGGTCGGTGGTGCGGCCGAATTCGGAGTCGACGGTGGAGAGCGCGACTTCCGCTTCCTCTTCCACTTCGTCGTCAGACGAAGCGGCAGGTGCGTTGTCGTTCAACAGCAGCGTTTCAGCATCCGGCGCCTGCTCATACACCGCCACGCCCATGTCGTTGAACGTGCTGATGATGCCTTCGATCGCCTCGGTCTCGGTGAAGTTGTCCGGGAGGTGGTCGTTGATTTCCGCGTACGTGAGGAAGCCGCGTTCCTTGCCAAGCTTGATCAGCGCGCGCAGTTTGGAACGGCGCTCTTCGAGTTCCTCGACGGTGCCCGGCTGAGACGACGCGAACGCGTCTTTCAGCAGCGCTTTTTCCTTTGCACGACGATCGCGAGCCTTGACCTTTTCCACCTTGCCTGGAACGGCCGCAGGGGTTTCTTCGCTCTGGGTTGCGTCGTCATCGACGGGTGTTTCGTTCAGCTTTTTCGTCATGGAGTTCGTCGTACCGGCTGTAGTCTCGACTCGCGGCTGTTGGACAACAGCCGGTTGAACCGTGGATACTGGAATCTCGCGCTCTACCGCATCGTCCTGCGCGGCAGGCGCTTCCCTTGCGCTTCTGACACCCGGCTGTTGTGTGGCCGGTTGTGGTACAGCTTTCACCGCCCCGACCGGCTCCGCTCGCGTAGCGGAACTGGTCGAGGATTTCTTCCCGGCAGCAGGTGTGACGCTTGCGGCAGACGTTTTTCTAGGGGAAGAAGCTAACTTGGCCTCGGTGACCTTTCTGGTCGGCTCATTCGAACCTGTGCCCGTTGCTTTTTTTCCGCCTAGTGTCTTTGCCATCGCAATCGCCTTTTCGCCTTTGCTAGGAAAACCATTGAAAAAACAAACCGCTAGAAACCTTTTATTATAGCACTCAGCTTTCTGCCATCCCGCTTACAGCCCAAGCTGGCGCTTCATCTCAGCCCGCTTCTGGTTCAGGCTCGTCAGCTCCGCAAACTCCTCCGGCGTGTGCCGGGATTGCCGCGAAAGCTGCTCGAGGCGATCGCAGTAAGCGTCATATCGCATCTTCAGAATCGCCGCTTTCAGCTCCTCTCCGACGATCCGTTCCTGCTCGCGCCGTTCCTCGATGACGGTCGCATCCTCCGGGTCCTTCAGCAGTAAATCCCGGACGTTTTCATCATAGTCTAGAATTTTGCGAAAGATTTCCTCGAAAGTTGGGGCATTGGCGCCGTTTCGCAATAGGTCGGACAGCAACTGGAACTCCGCCGAATCGCCCAGCGCACGCGCATGCGTCGTCACTTCCTCGAACAGCTCGCCATGCCGCGTGACGCTCAGAAGCGCCTGCTCGGCCTCCTCGTCGAGCACGGCCACCGTCCGCGGATACATCACCAGATTGCGCAGCGTTTTTTCTTCGATCCCCGTCACACTGCGCCGGTCTTTGCGGGCCGGCGCCGATCGGGCAGCCGCCGCAATCCGGGCATCGACTTCGCATAACGCCGCCACTTCGTCGAACGGCACATCGAGCCGGTCGGCGAACATATGCATAATCTGCGCGCGCAGCGCGTTGGCAGGCAGTTGCTGCAGCAACGGCTTCGCGTCGAACAGCGCGCGGGCGCGGCCTTCCGGCTGATCCAGCTCCTTGCCGGTCAGCACTTCGTTCAGCATAAACTGCGACAGCGGCATGGCGCGCTCCACCTGGTCGGCGAACGCTTCCGTGCCGAATTCGCGCACATAGCTGTCCGGATCGTGCTCGGACGGCAGAAACAGGAACCGGATGGTCCGATTGTCCGCCGCGTGCGGCAGACAGGCATCCAGCGCACGGCGAGCGGCGCGGCGCCCTGCCGAATCGCCGTCGAAGCTGAAGATGACCGTATCCGTCTGGCGCATCAGTTTCTGCACATGAATCGGCGTGCAAGCCGTGCCGAGCGTCGCCACCGCGTTCTGGAACCCCAATTGGGCCAGCGCGACCACGTCCATGTAGCCTTCGACCACCAGTACGTAGTGCTGTTCACGAATCGCCAGCCGTGCCTCGAACAGCCCGTACAACTCGCTGCCTTTGTTAAATAGAGGCGTTTCCGGTGAATTCAAATATTTCGGTTCGCCGCCGTCCAGTACGCGGCCGCCGAAGCCGATCACCTGCCCTTTCACATTACGTATCGGGAACATGATCCGCTCGCGAAAGCGGTCGTATCGGCGATTCTGGCCTTGCGCATCTGACTTTTCGCTGACGATCACCAGACCCGATTCGACCAGCGAATCATCCCGATAGTTGGGGAACGCGGGCTCGAGGTTTTGCCAGCCATCCGGCGCGTAGCCGAGGCCGAAGCGGGCGGCGATCTCGCCGGTCAGGCCGCGTTTCTTCAGATACTGGATCGCGACCGGCGCGCCGCGCAGCTGCTTGCGGTAAAAGTCGCACGCGGTCTGCATGACATCGGACAGAGCCGTGGTGACCGCCTTGGAGGCAGCCGGCGCATACCCGCCGGAACCACCGCCGCCATATCCCGGCGAAGGCTCGTTCGGCACGGTCAAACCGACCGATTGCGCGAGTTCGTTGACCGCCTCCGGGAATGTGGAGCCGACGTGCTCCATCAGGAAGCCGATGGCCGTGCCATGCGCGCCGCAGCCGAAGCAGTGATAGAACTGTTTAGTCGGACTAACCGTAAACGAGGGGCTCTTCTCGTTGTGAAACGGGCACAGCCCCATGAAGTTCGCGCCGCCCTTTTTCAGCTGCACATACCGGCCGACCACGTCGACGATATCGACGCGGTTGAGCAGGTCCTGCAGGAATGACGGTGGAATCACAGTGAATGACGCTACCTAAAAAGCTCAAGGCTGCGCACGCCGTCGGGCAACGGCGCGCGCAGACCCGAAATACAGGAATTACTTCGCGAGCGCGGCTTTGACTTGCGCCGAGACAGCGGTCATGTCGGCGCGGCCGGCCAGTTTCGGCTTGAGCACGCCCATCACCTTGCCCATGTCCTGCGGGCCGGCAGCGCCGGTTTGCGTGACCGCAGCCTGAACTTCGGCAACGATCTCCGCTTCGGACATTTGCGCCGGCATATAGGCGGACAGGATGGCCAGTTCGGCCTTTTCCTTGTCGGCGAGATCTGTGCGGCCAGCGGCTTCGAACTGGCTGATCGAGTCTTTGCGCTGCTTGATCATCTTGTCGATGACGGCAGTGATCGCCGCGTCGTCAAGGGTGACGCGTTCGTCGACTTCGCGTTGCTTGACCGCGGCGAGCAGCAAGCGGATCGTGCCGAGACGCTCGGTCTCACGCGCCCGCATGGCAGCTTTCATGTCGTCGTTGATCTGGTCCTTGAGGCTCATCACTCACCTGAATGCGTTGAAAATTTAAAAACCGGCCGCGCTTACGGTACCAATGCGCCGTACCAATACGCTGCATCCAGCACAAACGCCCGCTTGGGACTGCTTCCTCAAGCGGGTTGGCGCAATTTGCGTAGTGGATGCGACCCTGCCGGCTGGCCCGAAGGGCCGTGTTTTCCGCGATGGCACCTGCTGTGCCGTCACCGTTGGATGTCGCCGCTCCGTTCAAGGGGAACCGCGGCAACGCCAGAATCAGTAGAACTTCTTTGGCAGCATCTGGCCACGCAGACGCTTGAAATGACGCTTAACCGCAGCCGCCTTCTTGCGCTTGCGCTCAGCCGTAGGCTTTTCGTAAAATTCTCGGGCGCGAAGTTCCGTTAGCAGCCCGTTTTTCTCCATCGTGCGCTTGAAGCGGCGCATGGCAACTTCAAACGGCTCGTTGTCTTTTACATGGACGGTCGTCATTTTTCAATAACGGAACTTTGTAAAGGTTCAGGAGTATAGCAGAGCTTTCTCACAAACCTAATGCGCCGTCAAGCCCCTAGAACGTACTCTGCGCACGCCTGGCCGGCCGCCACGCCGGAGGCCCACGCCCATTGAAAATTGTAGCCGCCGAGCCAACCGGTCACGTCGACCGCCTCGCCGATGAAGTACAAACCCGGCGTGCGGGCGCTCATCATGGTCGCCGACGACAGGTCGCGCGTGTCGATGCCACCGCGCGTGACTTCGGCCTTGCGGTAGCCTTCGGTGCCGTTCGGGGTAAGCGTCCAGCGCGACAAAGCCTCGCCGACGCGGCGCAGGGTCTTGTCCGGCAGATCGGCCACGCGGGCTTCAGCGGGAATCTGGTGGGTTTCCAGCCAGACGTGGGCGAGCCGTTGTGGCACCCATTCCGAAAGCAGATTGGCGATCTGGCGCTTCGTACCGGTTTTGGCTTCCAGCAAAGCGCTCGTGGCGTCCTGCTCGGGCAGCAGATTGATCTGAATCGGCTCGCCGGGCTGCCAGTAGCTCGAAATCTGCAGAACGCCCGGGCCCGACAGTCCACGGTGGGTGAGCAGCAGGTCTTCGTTGAATTCGGCACCGGTCTTCTTGTTGCCGGTCGCCAGTTGCACCTCGAGCGACACGCCGGAGAGTGCCGAGAACGGCTCCCAGTCGGCCGGAGCAAAGGTCAGTGGCACCAGCGCGGGGCGGGTGTCGATCAGCTTGTGGCCGAATTGCTTGGCGAGGCGGTAGGCGAAATCGGTGGCGCCGATCTTGGGGATCGACAGGCCGCCGGTCGCCACCACGAGCGCGCGGGCCGTGATCGGGCCCGAGTGGGTGTCCAGCGTGAAGCGCCCTTCGGCGTCATGCCGCACCTGCTCGACCGACAGCGGCGTGCGCCACGCAATGCGGCCTGCGTCGCACTCGTTCTTCAGCACATTGATGACCGCGTCGCTCGACTGGTCGCAGAACAACTGCCCCTTGTGCTTCTCGTGCCACGTCACGTGATGACGCTTGAGCAGCGCCATGAAGTCGCGCGGCGTATAGCGCGCCAGCGCCGAACGGCAGAAATGGGGGTTGGCCGACAGGTAATTGGCCGGCCCGGCGTACAGATTCGTGAAGTTGCACCGGCCGCCGCCGGAAATGCGGATTTTCTCCGCGAGACGCTGCGAGTGGTCGATCAGCACCACGCGACGGCCGAGCTGCCCGGCCACGGCCGCGCACATCATGCCGGCCGCGCCTGCGCCGATCACTGCGATATCGAAGGATTCCATGGGGCCGCATTGTACCCGCGCGCCTGCGGCCCCCTGCCCGCGCTGCTATACTTTCAGGCTTGCCTTTTCACTTTTTGGTGCAGGAGTGGCTTCACTCGCGCGCCCGCTCAAAGCCCCCATCATGCTCGTTCTCGGCATCGAAAGCTCCTGCGACGAAACCGGTCTCGCGCTCTACGACACAGAGCGCGGTCTGCTCGCGCACGCGCTGCATTCGCAAATTGCGATGCACCGGGAGTATGGCGGCGTGGTGCCGGAGTTGGCGTCGCGCGACCATATCCGGCGCGCGCTGCCGCTGCTCGAAGAGGTGATGGAGCGTGCCGGCGCGGTGCGCAGCGACATCGACGCGATCGCCTATACGCAGGGCCCTGGGCTCGCGGGCGCGCTGCTGGTCGGCGCAAGCGTTGCGAATTCGCTAGCCATGGCGTGGGACAAGCCGACCATTGGCATCCACCATCTCGAAGGGCATTTGCTGTCGCCACTGCTGGTGGATGAGCCGCCGCCGTTTCCGTTCGTCGCGTTGCTGGTGTCAGGCGGCCATACGCAGTTGATGCGCGTGACGGACGTGGGTATCTACGAGACGCTCGGCGAAACGCTGGACGACGCCGCCGGCGAAGCCTTCGACAAAACCGCCAAGCTGCTGGGTCTCGGTTATCCGGGCGGCCCGGAAGTGTCGCGGATGGCCGAATTCGGCACACCGGGTGCAGTGGTCCTGCCGCGCCCGATGCTGCATTCTGGCGACCTCGATTTCAGCTTCAGCGGCCTGAAGACCGCTGTGCTCACGCATGCCAAGAAGCTCGGCGGCGCAAATATCTGCGAGCAGGCGAAGGCCGATCTGGCGCGCGGTTTCGTCGATGCTGCCGTGGACGTGCTGGCGGCGAAATCGCTGGCCGCGCTCAAACGGACCAAGCTCAATCGGCTGGTGGTAGCAGGCGGCGTCGGCGCGAACCGGCAACTGCGCGAGGCGCTTTCCGCCGCGGCGAAGAAACGCAATTTCTTCGTCCACTACCCGGACCTGTCGCTGTGTACGGACAACGGCGCAATGATCGCGTTGGCCGGTGCATTGCGATTGCAACGCTGGCCCGATCAATCGGCCAAAGACTACGCGTTCACCGTGAAGCCGCGTTGGGATCTGACTTCACTCGCACGTTGAACCTCCTGATGTGAGGGTGTAAAAAAGCCGCTCAAAGAGCGGCTTTTTTATTCAAGCAACGGAACGCACGAATCAGGCCGCCCGCTTATCCCGTTCGATCACCGCATACGCGCTGTGATTGTGAATCGATTCGAAGTTCTCAGCTTCGAGCACATACGCAACGATGCGCTCGTCCGCGTTCAGACGTTGCGCGACATCGCGCACCAGGTCTTCGACAAACTTCGGATTTTCGTAGGCACGTTCAGTGACGAACTTCTCGTCCGGACGCTTCAGCAAGCCCCACAGTTCGCACGAGGCCTCTTCTTCAGCAATACGAACCAGCTCTTCCACCGCCACATCGCCCGCCAGCTCTGCGTTGATCGTGACGTGCGAGCGCTGGTTGTGCGCGCCGTACTGCGAAATTTTCTTCGAGCACGGGCACAGGCTCGTGACCGGCACCAATACCTTCAGGAACAGACGCGTCGCGCCGTTGCGAGTCTCGCCCGTCAACGTCACTTCATAGTCGAGCAGACTTTGCACGCCCGACACCGGCGCGGTCTTATTCACGAAGTACGGGAACGACACTTCGATGCGACCGGCCTCGGCCTCGAGCTTTTCGAGCATCGCGGCGAGCATGCGGCGGAACGTGGCCGCCTCGAGCGGCGCCTTGTTCTCTTCAAGCAGCGCGACGAAGCGCGACATGTGCGTGCCCTTCTGGTCGGCTGGCAGATGCACGTCGAGATTCCACGTGCCCACAGAAGGCTGCACTTCGCCGCCTTGCGTGCGCACCGTCATCGGATGGCGCAATGCCTTGACGCCGACGCGTTGAATCGGAATCTGACGTGTATCAAGCGTGCTCTGCACGTCGGGCATCACAAAGGCGGGGTTCATCTGGTTCATATTCTTGTCCTTTCAAGAAAACGCCGGGCCGCCCCAAGTTTTCCGCTCCGCAGGAAGTCTCCCGCCCCGAAGGAAGTCCCCTTGAGGGTGCCCCTTCAGGGGCTGTCGCGAACCGACAGGTTTGGGCGTTCTCGGCAGCCGTGCGGACCAAGTCGCGCAATGGCAAACGCCGGCCCTTGCCGGCGTTGGATGATGGACCCGAAGGTCCATCGATTCAATTTGGAGATTGCTATGGCCGCCATAGCCGCGGCGTAGCGCACGGCCACGCAGCTGAACGACCAGCCAATCGACGCAGTTAGCGACGCAACTAAGCGACGCGCTTCACCGAGGATTGACCTGCGACTGCGCCGCTGGAAAGAAAGCGTTCGCGAATCGACTTGGCGATGCCCGCTGCGTCCAGACCGCACGCGGCGAGCAGCTTGGCCGGATCCCCATGATCGATGAAGCGATCCGGGAGGCCCAATTGTAGTACGGGTCGCATAACCCCACTCTCAAGCAGGGCTTCGACGCACGCCGAGCCCGCGCCGCCCATCACGCAGCCTTCTTCGACCGTGACGATGGCGTCGTGCGTTTCGGCCAACTGGCGGACCAGTTCGGCGTCCAGCGGCTTCACGAAGCGCAGGTTCGCCACCGTGGCGTCCAGTTGCTCAGCGGCCGCCAGCGACGGCGCAACCATCGTGCCGAATGCCAGAATCGCAATCCGCTTGCCGGCCGGTTGCGACGTTTCGCGACGGATCTCGCCCTTGCCGAGCGGCAGCGCCACCATCTGCTTGACGGTGGCGACGCCCGTGCCGGCACCGCGCGGATAACGCACCGCCGACGGGTTCGGCTGCTGCAACGCCGTGTACAGCATCTGACGGCATTCGTTTTCGTCCGATGCAGCCATCACGGTCATGTTCGGGATGCAGCGCAGGAACGCCAGATCGTAAGCGCCCGCGTGCGTCGCGCCGTCCGCGCCGACCAGACCCGCACGGTCGATGGCGAACACCACCGGCAGATTTTGCAGCGCGACGTCGTGAATCAATTGGTCGTAAGCACGTTGCAGGAAGGTCGAGTAGATCGCGACCACCGGCTTCATGCCGTCCGCAGCCAGACCGCCCGCGAACGTCACCGCGTGCTGCTCGGCGATGCCGACGTCGAAGTAACGGTCCGGGAAGCGCTTCTCGAACTCGACCATGCCCGAGCCTTCACGCATGGCCGGCGTGATACCGACGACGCGCGCGTCCAGCTCGGCCGCGTCGCACAGCCATTCGCCGAACACTTGCGTGTAGGTCTTCTTCGACGGCGTAGTGGCAGGCTTGATGCCTTCAGCCGGATTGAACTTGCCTGGGCCGTGATACAGCACCGGATCGGCTTCGGCCAGCTTGTAACCCTGCCCCTTCTTCGTGACGACGTGCAGGAATTGCGGACCGCGCAGCTCCTTGATGTTCTGCAGCGTCGGGATCAATGAATCGAGGTCGTGACCGTCGATCGGGCCGATGTAGTTAAAACCGAACTCTTCGAACAACGTGGCCGGCACGATCATGCCCTTCGCGTGCTCTTCGAGCTTGCGCGCCAGATCGAGCATAGGCGGCGCAACGCGCAGCACACGTTCGACGCCCGCACGCGCGGCAGCGTAGAAACGGCCCGACATGAGGCGCGCCAGATGGCGATTCAGCGCGCCGACCGGCGGCGAAATCGACATGTCGTTGTCGTTGAGGATGACCAGCAGCGGCACGTCGTCTTCGACGCCGGCGTTGTTCATCGCTTCGAAGGCCATGCCGGCCGTCATCGCGCCGTCGCCGATCACGGCGATGCCCATGCGGTTCTCGCCCTGCAGCTTGCTGGCAACGGCCATGCCGAGCGCGGCCGAGATCGACGTACTGGAGTGCGCGGTGCCGAAAGTGTCGTATTCCGACTCGTCGCGTTTCGGGAAGCCCGAGATACCGCCGAGCTGCCGCAGCGTGTGCATCTGGTCGCGGCGGCCCGTCAGGATCTTGTGCGGATAGGTTTGATGGCCGACGTCCCAGACGATCCGGTCACGTGGCGTGTCGAACACATAGTGCAGAGCAATGGTCAACTCGACCGTGCCGAGGTTGGACGAAAGATGGCCGCCCGTCTGCGATACGCTGTCGAGCACAAAAGCACGCAACTCGTCTGCTAGCGGTTGCAATTGGCGGCGATCGAGGCGGCGCAAGGCTGCCGGGTCGTCGATGGTTTTCAGCAAGTCGTACATCGTCGTTCCATTGTAGGAAAACTTACGCGCCCGCACTTCATACACGCACCCGTAGCAAAGGTGCGCGGCGGCGGGCTTTCGCGTTCAGCTAACCCGGTTCACCACCAGGTCGGCCAATTCGGCAAGACGCTGCGCGCGCGCGCCAAACGGCGCAATCGCAGCGTGAGCGTCGCTGCGCAGTTGCGCTGCAAGTGCACGTGACGCCTCGAGCCCAATAATCGACACGTAGGTCGGCTTGCCGTCCTTCGCGTCTTTACCTGCCGTCTTGCCAAGCGTCGCGGAATCGGTCGTGACGTCGAGAATATCGTCGACGACCTGAAACGCGAGACCGACAGCGGCCGAATACGCGTCGAGCGAGCGCATCGCGTCCGCATCCGGCGTTTCGCCGGCCAGCGCGCCCATGCGCACTGCCGCACGCAGCAGGGCGCCGGTCTTCATCCGGTGCATGGTTTCCAGTTGCGCGCGCGTCAGCGTATGGCCGACGCTCGCCAGATCGATCGCCTGACCGCCGCACATCCCGATCGAGCCGCTTGCCAACGCCAACTCGCGAACCAGCGAAGCCTGCTGAGCCGGGGCCAGAACATCGGACGTCAGCGCGACGAACGCCTGCGACTGCAGCGCGTCGCCGACCAGCAACGCCGTGGCCTCGTCATATTTGACGTGTACCGTGGGTTTGCCGCGACGCAGCGCGTCGTCGTCCATGCAGGGCATGTCGTCGTGCACGAGCGAGTACACGTGGATCATTTCCAGCGCCGCCGCTGCCGCATCCAGGCATTCGGCGCGCGCGCCGGTCAGCTCGCCGGCCGCGTGGCACAGCAGTGGGCGCACCCGCTTGCCGCCGCCCAGCACCGCATAGCGCATGGCCTCATGCAGTTTGGCCGGCTCGGTCGCTTCCGTGGGCAGGTAGTGTTCTAGTGCCGTTTCGACGCGCTCGAGCACCAAGCGTGTCCATTGTTCGAATGTCATAGATCGTCCCCGCTTTCAGTAGCGGCTGTGCCTGCGCTATTCATAGGCAGCGGCTTGAGCGTCTCGCCATCGAGCACGCGCACCTGCTGCTCGACCTTCTCGAGCTGCTGCTGGCAAAACGCTACGAGAGCCGCACCGCGCCGGTAGGCGGTGAGCGACTCCTCGAGGCTGAGATTGCCGCCTTCCATGCGCGCGACCAACCCTTCCAGCTCAGCCTGGGCGGCCTCGTAGTTCTCGGGCAACGGCGTGGTATCGACGCCTTCAGCAGGCGCGGCAGCAGTATCTTTCGACGCGGTCTTCGCCATGAATAGTCGCAAAATTAAAACAAGTCGGACATTCTACGGCAAAAGCGACATTTCCGATCCCATCGCCAGCCCGCGCCCCGCCTTTGCCCTCTGTGTCCGACCCTCAGTCTCGCAGAAAAAAAACGATTGGTCTGCGGCGTAAACCGTGAACTTACTTGACATTTTTGACCCAAATCAGGCACTTAAGCGCCCCAAGGTGGGGGAAACAGGTATAATCTCGGGCTCCCTAAATCGAATCTTCGATGGTTGGGTTGTTCACTGCTTTCACGTCTTCACGGGAGTGGGAATGTCCAATCTGAGCAATGCATTGCAGTTGCGGTCTGTCCACAGCCAGCTGCCAGTCACGGCTTACTTTGACGAAGCGCTTCTAACGCGCGAAATCGACACCCTTTTCAAGAAAGGTCCTCGTTACATCGGCCACGATCTCATGGTGCCCGAAGCGGGGAATTATTTTGCTTTGCCGAGCGAGAGCGAAGGGCGTGTGCTCGTCCGTAACCAGCAGTCGCAAGTCGAACTGCTGTCGAACGTGTGCCGCCACCGGCAAGCCATCATGCTCAACGGCCGCGGCCAGACGGAGAACATCGTCTGCCCCCTGCACCGCTGGACGTACGACCTGAACGGCCAGCTCCTCGGCGCACCTCATTTTGCGGATAACCCCTGCCTGAATCTCGGCGCCACGCCGCTACAGAACTGGCAAGGCCTGCTGTTCGAAGCGCAGGGGCGCGACGTCGCGCGCGATCTGGCGCGGCTTGGCACCAAGCAACACTTCGATTTTTCGGGCTTCATGTTCGATCACGTCGAAGTGCACGAGTGCAATTACAACTGGAAGACCTTTATCGAGGTCTATCTGGAGGACTACCACGTCGCGCCGTTCCATCCGGGCCTCGGCAGCTTCGTCAATTGTGACGATCTGACGTGGGAGTTCGGCGAGTGGTACAGCGTGCAGACGGTCGGCGTTCACAAGGATCTGGAGCAGCCGGGCAGCCCGACGTACCGTAAATGGCACGACGAAGTGCTGCGCTTCCGCGGCGGCAATCCGCCGGAGTTCGGCGCGATCTGGATGGTGTACTACCCGGGCATCATGATCGAGTGGTATCCGCACGTGCTGGTGGTGTCGTGGCTGATTCCGCGTGGTCCGCAGAAAACCACCAATGTGGTGGAGTTCTATTACCCTGAGGAAATCGCGCTGTTCGAACGCGAGTTCGTCGAAGCTGAGCGCGCCGCCTATATGGAAACGGCTCGCGAAGACGACGAGATCGCCGAACGCATGGACGGCGGCCGCCGCGCGCTGATGGAACGTGGCGAATCGCAGGTCGGCCCCTACCAGAGCCCGATGGAAGACGGCATGCAGCACTTCCACGAGTTCTTGCGGCGCGAACTCGGCAGGATCTGATCCGCGCACGGTCCGCGCGTGCTCCGCATGCATCGGCGTTTGAGCCGATCCTTGCGCGAACCGCATCAAAGCATGGAAAGACGGGCTTCGGCCCGTCTTTTTTTGTTTAGACTATCAGTATCGTTCGGCCATTCGCTAACGGCGCCAAGCTGCCGGGCAAGCGCCGCAATCGCCCGCTTTACAACCATCTTGCATGGGACCGGAGACGTCATGCCGCACACTCACTACACCACACTCATCTCCGCGACCAACCTCGCGGAACGGCTAGCCGCCGCGCCGGGCAGCGTGTTCGTCATTGATTGCCGTTTCGATCTGGCCGATACCGAGGCGGGCGAGAAGGCCTATCTGGACGGGCATTTGCCGGGCGCGCATTATCTGCACCTCGATCGCGATCTGTCGGGGCCGAAGACGGGCACCAATGGCCGCCATCCGCTGCCGGATCGCGCGCGGCTGGTGGAGACGCTGGAGTCCCGCGGGCTCAAGCAGGGTCAACAGGTGGTCGCTTATGACTCACAGGGTGGCATGTACGCCGCGCGTGCATGGTGGCTGCTGCGCTGGCTTGGCCATGACGCGGTTGCGTTGCTCGACGGTGGATTGCAAGCCTGGCAGGCCGCCAGCCACCCGCTGACGCAAGACGCGCCGGCGCAGAACACAGGCGACTTCAAAGCGGGCGCGCCGCTTTCTGTCACCGTCGATGCGCAGACCGTCGAGCGCAATCTCGGCACGAAAGAACGCGTCGTGGTCGATGGGCGCGCGAACGATCGCTATCGCGGCGAGAACGAAACGCTGGATCGCGTCGGCGGCCATATTCCTGGCGCGCTCAACCGGTTCTTCAAGGACAACCTCACCGCCGACGGCCGCTACAAACCGGCCCACACGCTGCGTGAGGAATTCCATGCATTGCTGGGCGACACGCCGCCGGAGCATGTCGTGCTGCAATGCGGCTCGGGTGTGACGGCGTGCGTGAACGTGCTCGCGATGGAAATCGCCGGCATGCATGGCGCGGCGCTATATGCGGGATCGTGGAGCGAATGGAGTTCTGATCCGAAGCGGCCGATTGCAACGGGTCCGAATCCTTAAGCGCCCATCAAGCGCGTGCCTTTATGCGACTCCATGCTGCTTGAACCACGCCAGCGTGCGTCGCCAGCCATCCTCCGCATCGGCCTTCTTGTAGCTCGGCCGGTAGTCCGCGAAAAACGCGTGGCCCGCGTCGTCATACACGACGAATTGCGAGCCGCGCCCCGCCTGCGGACCCTGTGCGATGGCCTGCTTCATCTGCTCGAGCGTGTCCTGCGGGATGCTTTTATCCTGGAGCCCGTATAGGCCCAACACCGGTGCATGCAGATCCGCCACCTGATCGAGCGGATTGGCTGGGGTTAGCGCGTTTTTGGCGCCCGTCACGCGGCCATACCAAGCCACGACCGCCTTCAACTTCGGATTGTGCTCGGCGTACAGCCACGCAATGCGCCCACCCCAGCAGAAGCCGTTCACGCCGAGCCGGTTCAGATCGCCGCCATGCTCGCCCGCCCACGCGACGGTTGCATCGAGATCGTCCATCGCCTGCGCGTCAGGTACCTTGCTGAGGATTTGCTCGTCAAGCTGCTGGATGGTCGGCAGCACCGAAGGATCGCCCTCCCGCTCGAACAGGTTCGGGGCGATCGCCAGATAGCCCAGCTTCGCAAAGCGCCGGCACACATCGGCAATATGATCATGCACACCGAACGCCTCATGGATCACGATGATCACCGGCAAGTGCGTCTTGCCTTTCGGCTGCGCTCGATACGCCGGCACCAGCGTGTCGCCTGAATGCACCGCTACCTCGCCAGCTTCGAGACCGTCGCTATCGGTATGGATGGTTTGCGCCGACACGGGCAGAACGGCTGCGGCGAAACCGGTGCCGAGCGCAGCCTTGATGAAGGTGCGCCGATTGAAAGGAACGTGGGGAACCAAGCTATCGATGTCAGGTTTCAGCATGCGGCGCTCCTCAGATGAAGGTTGGATGCAACAGAATACGCCTCGCACGCATCCTGTTGCACATGCAACCTTGTCGAGCGCGGTCAGCCGTCAGTGCAGCTTGACCCGCGGCAGCGTGGTGCGCCGCAACCAGTGCGCGAAGGTGTCCAGCACCATCCGCGCATAGCCGTGCAGCGCAGCGATATGCAGCCGGTACAGCGACATGTACATGAAGCGCGCGAACAGCCCTTCGATCAGCATATTGCCGCCGATCACCCCGCCCATCAGATTGCCGACCGCGCTGAAGTGCCCGAGCGACACCAGCGAGCCGAAGTCGCGATAGGTAAATTCGGGCAGCGGCTTGTTCTCGAGCCGGGCCGCCAGCGCCTTCATCAGGAAGCTTGCCTGCTGGTGAGCCGCTTGTGCACGCGGCGGCACGTTGCGCTCGTTGCCCGGCCATGGGCAAGCCGCGCAATCGCCGAGCGCGAAGATGTTGTCGTCGACTTCGGTTTGCAGCGTGCGGCGCACGATGAGTTGCCCCAGACGGTTGACCGGCAGGCCGTCGAGCTCACTCAGAATGGCGGGCGCCTTGGCACCCCCTGCCCCCACCCTGAAGTTGGCGCGCGCCGGTTTTACGCTTGCCGTGCCGGTGCAGCGCCGCGGCAACTCCGCCCCCCGCTCCCCC
>NZ_WOEY01000030.1 GCF_013177695.1 Paraburkholderia solitsugae
ATAGTACATGTAACGCAGTTAAGAGGTAGTTAAACATGAACCAAAATTACACTCCCGCGCCGCTGGACGATCCTGCCGACGAGGACGCAAGCCGCGTGGGTCGGGCTGACAGCGGAGCCGATCGCGGGGCGGAGCGCGGCGGCGAGCGCGAGGAACGCGATCCTTTTCTGACAGCGATGGGTGAGCGGGTGCGCCTGCTGCGTGCGCGCCGCGGCATGACGCGCAAGACGCTGGCGACGGAAACCGGCTTGTCGGAGCGTCATCTTGCGAATCTGGAATCCGGCGTGGGGAATGCGTCGGTGCTGGTGCTCAGGCAGATCGCGGCGACGCTGAACTGCCCGCTGGCCGAAGTGATTGGCGACGAAACCACCGCTTCCGCCGAATGGCTGCTGATCCGCGAACTGCTGCAGGGACGTGACCAGGCAGCGTTGCAGCGCGCCCGCGTGGCGCTTGCCGAGATGTTCGCGCAAGCACCGCGCGACCCGCATCGCAAGGACCGGATCGCGCTGATCGGCCTGCGCGGGGCGGGCAAGTCGACCTTTGGGCGGATGCTGGCGCAGGAGCGCAAGGTGCCGTTTGTCGAACTCACGCGCGTGATCGAGCAACTCGCGGGCTGTCCGCCGTCGGAGATTCATTCCCTCTATGGCGCGAGCGCTTACCGCCGTTATGAACACCGGGCGCTCGAGGCGGTGATTCAGGAGCACGAGCGCGCCGTGATCGCGTCGCCGGGCGGGCTGGTGTCGGAGACGGGCACCTTCAACGCACTGCTGTCGCACTGCTTCACCGTATGGCTGCAGGCCACGCCGGAAGAGCATATGCGCCGTGTCGTCGCGCAAGGTGACCTGCGGCCGATGTCTGGTAACAAGGAAGCGATGGATGACCTCAAACGTATCCTGGCAGGGCGTAGCGAGCTGTACGGCCGCGCTGACATGACCTTCGACACCACCGAGAAGACCTTGGCCGACGCCTACTTGCAGTTGCGCGACCGGCTTGCCGCAAGACTCGCCGCGGAGTCGCCGGATGACGCACGGGTAAGTTGACGTGCAGTGCGGTTCCAGGGTTTACGAGTGAACATGCACTAAAGTGCTTTACATGGGTGTGACGATGCACTATTGTTCAAAAAACAAGTTTTGCACCGTCCAGTCAGGAGACGCCCCATGTCCACAGCAGAAACCGCCGTCGCGCCGGTCGACTACCGTACCGATCCCTCGCAGTACAAGCATTGGAAGCTGAGCTTCAACGGCCCCGTCGCGACCCTCGGCATCGATATCGCGGAGGACGGCGGGATCCGCGACGGCTACAAGCTGAAGCTGAATTCATACGACCTCGGCGTCGATATCGAACTGCACGACGCAATACAGCGCATCCGCTTCGAGCATCCCGAAGTCAAAACGGTGGTGCTGACGAGCCTGAAGGACCGCGTGTTCTGCTCGGGCGCGAACATCTTCATGCTGGGTCTGTCGACGCATGCGTGGAAGGTTAACTTCTGCAAGTTCACCAACGAAACGCGCAATGGTCTCGAAGACTCGTCGCGTCATTCAGGTCTGAAGTTTCTCGCTGCCGTGAACGGTGCGTGCGCCGGCGGCGGTTACGAACTCGCGCTCGCCTGCGACGAAATCTATCTGGTGGATGACCGCTCGTCGTCGGTGTCGTTGCCGGAAGTGCCGCTGCTGGGCGTGCTGCCGGGCACGGGCGGCCTGACGCGCGTCACCGATAAGCGCAAGGTACGGCACGATCGTGCGGACATCTTCTGTACGGTGGTCGAAGGCATTCGCGGTGAACGGGCGAAAGCATGGCGTCTCGTGGACGAAGTCGTGAAGCCGAATCAGTTCGACCAAACGATTCAGGCGCGCGCCCTCGAACTCGCCGAACAAAGCGATCGTCCGTCGGATGCGCAAGGCGTATTGCTCACGCGGATCGAACGCACCGATCGCGAAGACGGCCTGACTTATAAAACACTCGACATCACGATCGATCGTGCGAAGCGCATCGCCACCTTCACCGCGAAAGCGCCGCAAGCCGGAGAACCCACCGATATCGACGCGATCGTTGCCGCCGGCACGAGCTGGTGGCCGCTGCAGTTCGCCCGCGAACTCGACGACGCGATCCTGTCGATGCGCACCAACGAGCTCAACATCGGCACCTGGATCTTCAAGACCGAAGGCGATGCCCGTAACCTGCTTGCCGCCGATGCCACGCTGATACAGCACAAGAACCATTGGTTCGTGCGCGAGACCATCGGCCTGCTGCGCCGCACCTTGGCGCGTATCGACGTGTCGTCACGTTCGCTGTTCGCGCTGATCGAACCGGGTTCGTGCTTTGCAGGCACCTTCGCGGAACTCGCGTTCGCCGCCGACCGCAGCTATATGGCGGCACTGCCGAGCAACGAAGACGAAGAACCGGCGATCACGCTGTCGGAAGTCAACTTCGGTCTCTATCCGATGGTCACGCATCAATCGCGGCTCGCTCGACGTTTCTATGAAGAAGCGGAACCGCTCGACGCGGTGCGCTCGAAGATCGGCCAGGCGATCAAGCCGGTTGAAGCCGAGCGCCTGGGTCTCGTGACCGCATCACCCGACGATATCGATTGGGCCGACGAAATCCGCATCGCGCTCGAAGAACGCGCGGCGATGTCGCCGGATGCATTGACCGGCCTGGAAGCGAATCTGCGCTTCAACGGCCCGGAGACGATGGAGACGCGTATTTTCGGGCGTCTCACCGCATGGCAGAACTGGATCTTCAACCGGCCGAACGCAGTGGGCGAGAAGGGTGCGCTCAAGGTGTACGGCAAGGGCAGCAAGGCGCAATTCGACGTCTCGCGCGTCTGATTCTTTTCGACGCGACGCAACGTAACTGAACGCAGCGCCACCTGCCTGATACGCGCCTCTCAACCGCTAGCTCTGTATTCCGACCAAGGAACCGACCATGTCATCGATCAACTACAGCGAAAAGATTCCGAACAACGTCAATCTCGCCGACGACCGCGCACTGCAACGCGCGCTCGAACAATGGCAGCCGAATTTTCTGGCATGGTGGGGCGATATGGGCCCGGAAGGCTCGCATGGCTATGACGTGTATCTGCGCACGGCGGTGAGCGTCGACGCGGGCGGCTGGGCGCATTTCGATCACGTGAAGATGCCGGACTATCGCTGGGGCATTTTCCTCACGCCCGGCGAGCAGGATCGCAAGATTCATTTCGGCGAGCACAAGGGTGAGGCTGCGTGGCAGGACGTGCCTGGCGAGCATCGCGCGAATCTGCGCCGTATTATCGTCACGCAAGGCGACACGGAGCCGGCTTCGGTCGAACAGCAACGGCATCTGGGGTTGACCGCACCGTCGATGTACGACCTGCGCAACCTGTTTCAGGTGAACGTGGAAGAAGGCCGCCACCTCTGGGCGATGGTGTACCTGCTGCACCGCTATTTCGGCCGCGACGGCCGCGAGGAAGCCGAAGCACTGCTCGGCCGACGTTCGGGCGACGAAGACAATCCGCGCATTCTCGGTGCCTTCAACGAGAAAACGCCGGACTGGCTCGCGTTCTACATGTTCACGTATTTCACCGACCGCGACGGCAAGTTTCAACTGTCGGCGCTCGCCGAGTCGGGTTTCGATCCACTCGCGCGCACCACGAAGTTCATGCTGACCGAAGAAGCGCATCATATGTTCGTCGGCGAATCGGGTGTGTCGCGCGTGATCCAGCGCACCGCACAAGTGATGAACGAACTGGGCACGGACGACGTCGCGAAGATTCGCGCAGCTGGCGTGATCGATCTGCTGACTATCCAGCGTTATCTGAACTTCCATTACTCGGTAACGATCGACCTGTTCGGCGCGGATCATTCTTCGAATGCGGCCACGTTCTATAGCTCGGGTCTGAAGGGCCGCTATGAAGAGAACAAGCGCGACGACGATCATCAATTGAACGGTCAAAGCTACAAGCTGCTCGACGTGCAGGACGGCAAGCTGGTCGAGCGCGAAGTGCCGATGCTCAACGCCATGAATGAAGTGCTGCGCGACGACTATATTAAAGATTCGGTGGCGGGCGTCGGCCGTTGGAACAAGGTGCTCGAAAAGGCCGGTATCGATTTCCGCATGACGGTGCCGCATAAAGCGTTCAACCGGCAGATCGGCACGTTTTCCGGCGCCCGTGTGTCGCCGGATGGCCGTGTAGTGAGCGAGACCGAATGGGCGGCGAATGAGGCGAAGTGGCTCGCAACGCCGGACGATCGTGCGTATGTCGCTTCGCTGATGGGCCCCGTCACCGAGCCCGGCAAGTTCGCGAACTGGATCGCGCCGCCGGCAATGGGCGTGAACCGTCAGCCGGTCGATTTCGAATACGTGCGCTTTAACTGAACGGCGATTAAAAACGCGCGGCGTGCGGCGTCGTATTTGCACGAATATACCGTGGAGGAAGTCATGAACGGCCCAGTATCGATCGAAGTTCTCAGGCAGCATCTGATCGATCCGGAAATCTGCATTCGCTGCAATACCTGCGAAGAGACTTGCCCGGTCGATGCGATCACGCACGACGAGAACAATTACGTGGTCAAGGCGGATGTCTGCAACGGCTGCATGGCGTGCGTGCCGCCGTGTCCGACCGGTGCGATCGATAACTGGCGCACGGTGCTGAAAGTCGACGCGTATTCCATCGAAGAGCAGTTCAAATGGGACGTCTTGCCTGAGCAGAACACGATGGCTGTACCGGTTGCCGAAGATACCGCGGCCGCGGCGGGATCGTCCGGCGATGCGCCGGCAGACGCGAGCGGTATTGAAGTCGATACCGTGCGCGGGTCGGTCGTGCCGCCGTGGTCAGCGGCGAAACCGTACGTGAATCTCTACACGCACAAGGCGCCGACTACCGCGACGGTGGTCGGCAACTACCGGCTCACCGATGGCTCGACCGATAGCGACATTCACCACATCGTGCTTGATTTCGGTTCGATGCCTTTCCCTGTGCTGGAGGGCCAGTCGATCGGCATCCTGCCGCCGGGAGCGACCGACGATGGCCGCACGCATCACGCGCGGCAGTATTCAATCGCGAGCCCGCGCGACGGCGAACGGCCCGGTTATAACAACGTTTCTCTCACTGTGAAGCGCGTTTCCCAGCAGCATGGCGACGCGCTCGATGGGATCTGCTCGAATTATCTGTGCGATCTCAAGAAAGGTGACGTGGTCAACGTGATCGGCCCATTCGGCGGCACCTTCCTGATGCCGAATCATCCGAACTCGCACCTGCTGATGATTTGCACGGGCACCGGCTCAGCGCCGATGCGCGCGATGACCGAGTATCGCAGGCGGCGTCGTCTGAAAGGCGCGACCGGCAAGCTGATGTTGTTCTTCGGCGCACGTACGAAGGAAGAGTTGCCGTACTTCGGGCCGCTGACGAATCTGCCGAAGGATTTCATCGATACGAATCTGGCGTTCTCGCGTACGCCGGGTCAACCCAGGCGCTATGTGCAGGATGCGATGCGGGAGCGCGCGGTTGATGTCGCGCACATGCTGAAGGACGACAACACGCACATCTACGTGTGCGGGTTGAAGGGGATGGAAGACGGCGTGCTGCAGGCACTCAAGGAAATCGGCGAACAGCACCAGGTCGACTGGGAAGCGTTGTGGTTGAAGTTGAAGCGGGAAGGGCGGCTGCATCTGGAGACGTATTGAACGACTAGCTTCCGGCCGGGGGTGGGCCCGCGCGCTTGCGGGCCGGGCGGCTTTTACCAGACCGTTTTAACGTGCGGATACGCGCGAATTTTTTCGTCTTTTGTCACTAGCGGTACGGCAAATTTGCGTGCGGTCGCGACGATCATTCTGTCGGCGGGGTCCTTATGGAACTCGCCGGGAAGATCGACGGACTTCGTTGCGATTTCCACGTCGACAGGTACAAAGCGTACCGCTTCGATGGCCGCGACAGTGGCGAGCCAACTGCTGACATCCATCGAGAGCAGGAGTCTTTCTCGCTCCACCAGCATGGCTATTTCCCAAGCGGAAATGGCCGATACGAGGATTTCCCCGCCGGCCATTTCGTGCGCGATGGCAGTCTTTGCTTTCTTGCTCAACGTCGAATCGCCGGTGACCCACCAGACCAGAGTATGGGTGTCCAGAACGATCATTGCCCCGCCTCCCAGTCGTCCTCGCCGACGGGAGCGGTGGGATTGTCGTAACGCACGACCGAGCCGCGTAACACGTCGAGCGGACTGCGTTCTACGCCGCGATAGGGCCGCACTTCAAGGGCAGGCTTGCCATGGTCCGTCACGATCAAGCTTTCGCCGGACGACTCCACCTGCCGGAATAATTCGAGCGCCTTTGCCTTGAATTCGGATTTCGATACTAGATTGCCTTGCACAATAACTCCTATAGTCAGTTGCCTATGGTCATTATTGTACTAGAAAATGACTAGATGGATGTGGTCACGGACCGGCTGATCCTTTCTCTTGCGCCGGCGACACCGCCCCACACGCCCGAATCACCAACTGCACGACCTCCTCCGTCGTCGCCTCAAACGCCTTCTGCGTCAGCGCGCGTTTGCCTTTAAGCGCGCGAATCTGCGCGTCGAAGTCTGCGTAATGCTGAGTCGTGGCCCAGATCATGTACATCAACGTTTGCGCATTCACCGGCGCCAGCAGACCGCGTGCGATCCAGTCGTCGATCACCTTCACCCGGCTGTCCAGCCACGGCTTCACGCGCCCCGTGAGAATGTCCTCCATATGCTCCGCGCCGTGGATGATCTCGCTCGCCCACACCTTCGAGCCTAATGGCCGGCGGCGCGACAACTCCATTTTCGCGCGCACGTAGCCGCCGATCGCTTCGACCGGATCGTCGCTGCATTCGAACGTATCCGCCGCGCGGTGCCAGTCTTCGAACAGGTCTTCCAGCACACGCCGGTACAACGCGAGCTTTGTCGGGAAGTAGTAATGCAGGTTAGCTTTCGGTAAGCCTGCACGTTCCGCGATCATCGCCGTACTGGTTCCGTCGAGTCCTCGCTCCGCGAAAACCGCCTCGGCGCACGCCAACAAATGCGCTTCATTCGACTCGCGAATGTGCGCCTTGCGCCGCCGCAAAGGTGCGCGAGTTTCGTCCTGTGTCTCGTCGTTTTCCGTGATGTCGGCAGCCACGTTGTTGTCTCTCATGTTGGCTTCATCGGCATGTGTGCCGCGTCGCGCTTCATTCTAGTCGTTTGAGCGCGGATGGACACGCGCATTCGAGACCGTCGAAAAATCTGTGCTGCAGTGCAATGGCACGCTTCTCGCTATGTTTCCCACCGTACGAAAGGTGTTGATTTGGCGGGCTTAATCGTCTACAACCTGTCCAACTGGACAGGATTGAGAGAGCGGGAGATGCCCCAGGGTTTGCCCTCTGTATAAGAGGCGATCGCAGGCATCGAGTGTGCACCGCCGCCGTGCGGCCACGCCCCAAAACCCGCCGCCCATGCACCAGTTTCATGTCGATTCACCGAAAGGAGCGAGACGAATGAACGCGGTATCCGAAGCGCTGAAGCACGCAGAACCCGCCACGTCGATCAGGGTCGACGGCAAGCGGCTGTGGGACAGCCTGATGACGATGGCGAAGATCGGCGCGACGCCTAAAGGCGGCGTCTGCCGGCTGGCGCTGACCGACCTCGATAAACAGGGGCGCGACCTGATCGTCAGTTGGGCGAAGGAAGCCGGCTGCACGGTCAGTGTCGATCAGATGGGCAATGTGTTTATGCGCCGCGCCGGGCGCAATCCCGACGCGCTGCCGGTCATGACCGGCTCGCACGCGGACTCGCAGCCGACCGGCGGCCGCTTCGACGGCATCTACGGCGTGCTCGGCGGACTCGAAGTGATCCGCAGTCTGAACGATCACGGCATCGAGACCGAACATCCGGTTGAAGTGGTGATCTGGACCAACGAGGAAGGCTCGCGCTTTGCACCCGCCATGGTCGCCTCAGGGGTGTTCGCCGGCGTCTTCACACTGGACTACGGTCTCTCGCGCAAGGACGTGGACGGCAAGACCATCGGCGAAGAACTGAAACGTATCGGCTATGCGGGCGATCTTCCCTGTGGTGGGCGTCCCTTGCATGCTGCGTTCGAATTGCATATCGAACAAGGACCGATTCTCGAAGCCGAGCAAAAAACCATCGGTGTGGTAACCGATGCGCAAGGCCAGCGCTGGTACGAAATCACGCTGACGGGGCAGGAGGCGCATGCGGGTCCGACGCCCATGCCGCGCCGTCGCGATGCTCTGCTCGGGGCCGC
Organism: Paraburkholderia solitsugae; assembly: GCF_013177695.1. Classification (GTDB taxonomy): domain Bacteria; phylum Pseudomonadota; class Gammaproteobacteria; order Burkholderiales; family Burkholderiaceae; genus Paraburkholderia; species Paraburkholderia solitsugae. Next base: position 8,235 of record NZ_WOEY01000030.1, read on the forward strand.
GCGCGTGGTCGATCTGGTCAATCGTATCGGGCTGGATAACGCGCCGTTCGGTTGCGCGACGGTCGGCATGATGCAGGTCTATCCGAACTCACGCAATGTGATTCCGGGCCGCGTGTTCTTCACCGTCGACTTCCGTCATCCGGATGATGCGGTGCTCGCGAAGATGGATGCCGCGTTGCGCGAGGGCGTGGCGAAGATCACGAGCACCATCGGTCTGGAAACCGAACTCGAGCAGATTTTTTACTACGCGCCAGTTGCTTTCGATGAAGCCTGCGTGAAGTCGGTACGCGCCGCGGCCGAACGCTTCGGCTATTCGCATCGCAACATGGTGTCCGGTGCGGGACACGATGCCTGCTATCTGTCGCAAGTCGCGCCGACTTCGATGGTGTTTGTGCCGTGCGTCGACGGGATCAGTCACAACGAGATCGAGGACGCCACCTTCGAATGGATCGAAGCGGGAGCGAACGTCTTGCTGCACGCCATGCTCGGACGAGCGTGCGAGCCGGTTTCATAACGCTTTAGCGGTAGCGGTTGCGGGTTGGGGTTGATTCTCTGGCCTTCACCGTAGTGCCTATAAAACAAGCCGTCCCGGCTCCGCTATAGCGCAGCCGGCGGGAACGGCTACGTCCTCACATCGAAGAAGGAACGTGTATGGCCATCAAGCAAACCGGCGATATTGCGGCTCAGCGCCTATCGGCCGATCAACTGTCGTGCGAGTTCTCCGATATCGCGCCGCTGCTCGACGCGAGCGCCGCGGCCGCGGCCGCGAGCCGCTGTCACTACTGTTACGACGCGCCGTGCGTGAACGCGTGTCCGACGCAGATCGACATTCCCAGTTTCATTCGCAAGATCAGCAACGGCAATCTGAAGGGCGCGGCCGTCGACATTCTGTCTGCGAATCCGCTGGGCGGCATGTGCTCGCGTGTTTGCCCGACCGAGATTCTTTGCGAGGGGGCATGTGTGCGCAACCATCAGGATGCGAAACCGGTGGCGATCGGCGCGCTGCAACGCCATGCAACCGATTGGGCGATGGCGCGCGGCGAGGTGCTGTTCAAGCGTGCGGCTGAAACGGGGCGGCATGTTGCCGTAGCCGGTGCGGGACCGGCTGGACTTGCGTGCGCACATCGGCTCGCATTGGCCGGCCATAAGGTGACCATTTACGACGCCCATGAGAAAGCGGGCGGTCTGAACGAATACGGCATCGCTGCCTATAAAACCGTCGACGATTTTGCGCAGCGCGAAGTGGCGTGGCTGTGCTCGATCGGCGGCATCGAGATCAAACACGGCGTAACGCTTGGACGTGACGTGGAGCTCGACGCGCTGCGGAAGCAATACGATGCGGTCTTCCTCGCGATCGGTCTCACGGGCGTGCGCGCATTGGCGATGGAAGGCGAGGATCTGAGCGGCGTGATGAACGCAGTGGATTTCATCGAACAGGTGCGTAGCGCGAGTGACTTCGGCACGGTGCCGGTGGGGCGGCGAGTCGTCGTGATCGGCGGCGGCAATACGGCAGTGGATGCCGCCGTGCAAAGCCACAAGCTCGGCGCGACGTCGGTGACGATGGTGTATCGACGCGGCGTCGAGTCGATGAGCGCGACGTGGGCCGAGCGCGATTTCGCGCAGACCAACGGCGTCACGCTCGTCACGCATGCAAAACCGATGCGTTTGATCGGAGAGGGTGGCGTGGTGACGGGTGTTGAATTCGAGCGCACGTTAGGCGATGGCAGTCAGGAGCGCTTCGTGGTCGAAGCCGACATGGTGCTCAAAGCAATTGGGCAGACGCTGGTGCCGGTCGGTATCGAGCGCGAACTGTTGACGCTGGACGGCAATCGTATCGCAGTCGATGCAAGCGGACAAACCTCGTTGCCCGGCGTATGGGCGGGTGGCGATTGCGCGGCGACCGGTGGGATCGATCTGACGGTACAAGCGGTGCAGGACGGCAAGATCGCCGCCGCCGCGATTGACGCTCAGTTCGCCCGCACCGCTGTCAAGGCCGCGTGAAACTGGACAAAACCGCTTAAGCCACGCATCACACCAAGATAAAACAGCAGTCCCCAAGGAGCCGAACATGGCCGATTTGCGCTGTACGATTGCCGGCATCACGTCGCCGAATCCTTTCTGGCTCGCCTCCGCGCCGCCGACCGACAAAGCCTATAACGTGAACCGCGCGTTCGAAGCGGGCTGGGGCGGGGTCGTGTGGAAGACCCTGGGCCTCGACCCGCATGTGGTGAACGTCAGCTCGCGCTACGGCGCGGTGCAATGGAATGGCCAGCGCATCGCGGGCCTGAACAACATCGAACTGATCACCGACCGTCCGCTCGACATCAATCTCAAGGAAATCGCCCAGGTCAAACGCGACTGGCCGGACCGCGCGATGATCGTCTCGCTGATGGTGCCGTGCAACGAACGCGACTGGAAGTGGATTTTGCCGCTCGTCGAAGACACCGGCGCCGATGCGGTTGAACTGAATTTCGGGTGCCCGCACGGCATGAGCGAGCGCGGCATGGGTGCCGCGGTGGGCCAAGTGCCCGAGTACATCGAGATGGTCACGCGCTGGGTCAAGGAGGGTTCGAAGCTGCCGTGCCTCGTCAAACTCACGCCGAATATCAGCGACATCCGCCTCGGTTCGCGTGCGGCCTATAAAGGCGGCGCGGACGGTGTCTCGCTGATCAACACCATCAACTCCATCGTCGCGGTCGATCTCGACGCGATGTCACCGTTGCCGATGGTCGATGGCAAAGGCACGCACGGCGGCTACTGCGGTCCGGCGGTCAAGCCGATCGCGCTGAACATGGTGGCAGAAATTGCGCGCGACGTGGAGACGCCGAACCTGCCCATTTCCGGCATCGGCGGCATTTCGACGTGGCGCGATGCGGCCGAATTCATGGTGCTCGGCGCAGGCAGCGTGCAGGTCTGCACGGCGGCGATGCACTATGGATTCCGCATCGTCTCCGATCTGGCGGATGGTCTCTCGAACTGGATGGACGAAAAGGGCTACGCCACGCTCGACGACATTCGCGGCCGCGCCGTGCCGAATGTCACCGACTGGAAGTACCTGAACCTCAAATACGACATCAAGGCGCGCATCGATCAGGACAAGTGCATCCAGTGCGGCCTCTGCCATATCGCGTGTGAAGACACGGCTCACCAGGCGATCATGAAAGAAAAAGATGGCGTCCGACATTTTGAAGTGATGGACTCCGAATGTGTCGGCTGCAATCTGTGCATGCATGTGTGCCCGGTCGAGCAGTGCATCACGATGGAGCGCGTCGACAGCGGCGAGTACGCGAACTGGACCACGCATCCGAACAACCCTGCGCGGGTGAATGCCGGTGAAAGCGAGACGTCAGACGCGGCTGAAACGGCCGAGCATGCCCACGCAGCAAAAGCAGCCTGAAACACGAGCTACCTGCAGGAAAAGAAACGAAACGAAGCGCTTGTACTGAACCTGTAGTTTTCCCCAGGGCCTGACGCGCCGCCAGAAGCCGCGCAGGCCTCAACGATCAGTGGAGATCATTCGATGAAGCAGACAGCGCAACCCGTCGATCCGCAGTTTGCGGCCGCGGCGCAGGGCAGCAGTCTTTACAACGACGACCTTGCGCCGACCGGCGTCGCGCAGCGCACGTGGCGGTGGTATCACTTCGCCGCGCTGTGGGTCGGAATGGTGATGAACATCGCGTCGTATATGCTCGCGGCTGGTTTGACGGAAGAGGGCATGTCGCCGTGGCAGGCGGTCGCGACGGTGCTGCTCGGCAATCTGATCGTGCTGGTGCCGATGCTGCTGATCGGGCATGCGGGGGCGAAGCACGGTATTCCCTACGCGGTGCTGGTGCGTTCCTCCTTCGGCACGCAGGGTGCGAAATTGCCGGCGATGCTGCGGGCGATCGTCGCGTGTGGCTGGTACGGCATTCAGACGTGGCTTGGCGGCAGCGCGATCTACACGCTGCTGAACATTCTGACCGGCAACGCGCTGCACGGCGCGGCCTTGCCGTTTCTCGACATCTCGCTCGCGCAGCTCGCGTGTTTCCTCGTGTTCTGGGCGCTGCAGATTTACTTCATCGTGCACGGCACCGATTCGATTCGCTGGCTCGAAAGCTGGTCCGCGCCGATCAAGATCGTGATGTGTATCGCGCTGGTGTGGTGGGCCACCTCGAAGGCGGGGGGCCTTGGCTCGATGCTGTCGGCGCCGTCGCAGTTCGTGCCGGGTGGCAAGAAGGAGGGCCTGTTCTGGGTGACCTTCTGGCCCGGCCTTACGGCGATGGTGGGCTTCTGGGCGACGCTCGCGCTGAATATTCCCGACTTCACGCGCTTTGCCAAAACGCAGCGCGATCAGATTATCGGCCAGTCTGTGGGTTTGCCGATTCCGATGGCGCTACTCTCCGTGATCTCCGTGGTGGTGACGTCGGCGACCGTGGTGATCTACGGCAAGGCGATCTGGGACCCGATCGACCTGACGAGCCGCATGACCGGCATCGGCGTCGGTCTCGCGCTGATCATCCTGACGCTGGATACGATGTGCTGCAATCTCGCGGCGAATCTCGTCGGCCCGGCTTATGATTTTTCGAGCCTGTGGCCGAAGGGTATTTCGTATCGCGTTGGCGGCATGATTACCGCGACCATCGCCATTGTGATGATGCCGTGGAAGATTCTTGCCACCACGCAGGGCTATATCTTCACGTGGCTGGTCGGCTACTCGGCTTTGCTCGGTCCGGTAGCGGGCATTCTGATGGTCGACTACTTCCTGATTCGCGGCACACGGCTGGATCCGCGTGAACTGTTCGACGAGCATGGCGAGTACAGCTACACCGGCGGCTGGAATATCGGCGCGGTGGTGGCGCTCGTGGTCGGCGTGCTGCCGAATCTGCCGGGCTTCTTGCACACCGCGTTTCCGGCATCGTTCCCGAACGTGCCGGCGATTTTCAACACGCTCTATACGTATGCCTGGTTTGTCGGACTCGCGTTGGCGTCGATCGTATACAGCGCGTGGATGAAGCTGAGCAAAGGACCGAGTGCGCGCGTGGCGAGTGCGTGAGTGCATATGATTGAGTGCATGAACTGTGCACCATGCGAACGAAGTACGTAGCACAGAAACCAGCAGTTCATAAGGAGGCGGCAACATGACGACCCTGATTCGCGGCGGCACGATTATCGACGCGGAGAACACGTATCGTGCGGATGTGTTGTGTGCGGACCCGCAGGACGGTGGCACGATCCTGCAGATCGGCGTGGATCTGGAGGCACCCGCTGGCGCCACGATCGTCGATGCGGGCGGCCAGTATGTGATGCCCGGCGGCATCGATCCGCATACCCATATGGAATTGCCGTTCATGGGGACCACGGCCAGCGACGATTTCTATACCGGGACGGCCGCGGGTTTATCCGGCGGTACGACCAGCATCATCGATTTCGTGATTCCGAGTCCGAAGCAACCGTTGATGGAGGCCTTCAAGGAATGGCGCGGTTGGGCTGAAAAGGCCTCGGCGGACTATGGTTTTCACGTTGCAGTGACGTGGTGGGACGATTCGGTCTATCGCGACATGGGCACGCTGGTGCACGAACACGGTGTGTCGAGTTTCAAGCACTTCATGGCCTACAAGAATGCGATCATGGCCGACGACGAAGTGCTGGTGAACAGCTTTTCGCGTTCGCTCGAACTCGGCGCGCTGCCTACCGTGCATGCGGAAAACGGTGAACTGGTGTTTCAGTTGCAGCGTCAGTTGCTGGCAAAAGGCTTTACAGGTCCGGAGGCACATCCGCTGTCACGGCCGCCTGAAGTGGAGGGCGAGGCCGCCAATCGTGCGATCCGCATCGCTCAGGTGTTAGGCGTGCCGGTGTATATCGTCCACGTGTCCTCGAAAGATGCGGTCGACGCGATTGCGCGCGCCCGCAGTGAAGGTCTTCGGGTGTTCGGCGAAGTGCTGCCGGGCCATCTGGTGATCGATGAGGCGGTGTATCTCGATCCCGACTGGACCCGTGCGGCAGCGCACGTGATGAGCCCGCCGTTCCGTTCCGCGGAGCATCGCGAGGCATTGTGGCGGGGTTTGCAAGCGGGTCAACTGCACACCACCGCGACCGATCACTGCGTGTTCTGCGCGTCGCAGAAGGCGATGGGGCGGGAGGACTTTACGAAGATCCCGAACGGCTGCGGCGGCGTCGAGGATCGCATGGCGGTGCTCTGGCATCACGGCGTGAATTCGGGGCGCCTCACACCAAATGAATTCGTGCGCATCACGTCGACTAACGCCGCGCAGATTTTCAACCTGTATCCGCGTAAAGGTGCCGTACAGGTGGGCGCGGATGCCGACCTGGTCGTGTGGGATCCGAAGGCAAGTAAAACCATTTCGGTGAAGACGCATCATCAGAAGGTCGACTTCAACGTGTTCGAAGGAATGACGGTGCAGGGCGTGGCGATGCATACGCTCACCCGTGGTGCGCTGGCATGGACCGATGGCGAGCTGCGGGCTGTGCGTGGCGCAGGGCGTTATCTGAAGCGGTCGCCCAATCCGGCTTACTTCGATGCGATCCGGATTGCCAATAAGCGAAAGGAGCCGCATCCGGTAGAACGGTAAGCTGTTTGCAATATGACGGGCGGCCCCGCAGGGCCGCCCGTGCCGTCTGTTTTTCAACGCCGCGCATTCGCCGTGGCGACACCCTCCCGCGTTTTCCCCGATGGCGCCCGGTATGCGTTCCGTGGTGCGATGCATGCCGCGTCTGTCATATCTGTTGCAGAGTCGAATTCAACGTTGCATGAGACGCCTTGGCTGTCCGCTTAGCACGTATGCGCATATTGATCGAAAAGCTGATCCTTTGTAAAAAGACAGACCGTTTGCTACAGTCCGCCCACTCTGTCGGGCATGACCGCCGGCGGAATGCCGAATACAAAACCATGCAACCGACGTAGCAAACTTTACGGAGCCACCTGATGAAGTCGATTCGTTCCATTCTGCTGATCGCGCTGCTGCAAGCGGTGACCCTGAGCCCGGCTTTCGCCGCTGACGAGCTCGCGCAGATCAAGTCCGCGGGCGTGTTCAAGATCGGCACCGAAGGCACCTACGCGCCGTTCACCTACCACGATGAATCCGGCAAGCTGACCGGCTTCGACGTCGAGATCGGCACGGCGATCGCGCAGCGCCTGGGCGTCAAGCCGGAGTTCGTCGAAGGCAAATGGGACGGTCTGATCGCCGGTCTCGATGTGAACCGCTACGACGCGGTGATCAATGAAGTCGCTGTCACCGACGCGCGCAAAGCGAAATACGATTTCTCGGACCCGTACATCACGTCGCACGCGGCGCTGATCGTGGCCTCGAACAACACGACGATCAAGACGTTCGACGACCTGAAGGGCAAGAAGTCGGCGAATACGCTGACCAGCAACTTCGGCAAGATCGCGGCCGCGCACGGCGCGGAGGTGATTCCCGTGCAAGGCTTCAACGAATCGATTGACCTGTTGACCTCGGGCCGAGTCGACGCGACCGTCAACGATTCGCTGTCGTTCCTCGATTTCAAGAAGCACAAACCGGATGCGAAGGTGAAGATTGCCGCGCTCGATACATCGGCTGACAGCAGCGATAAGTCCGCGGTCCTGATCCGCAAGGGCAGCCCGGAATTGCAGGCGGCAATCAACAAGGCGCTTGCCGACATGAAGAAGGACGGCACTTACGCGAAGATTTCGCAGAAGTACTTCGGTAAAGACGTTTCCCAATAGGCCTCAACTGCGAGTCTGAATCATGCCGGCATGGTTGCTTCTGATGGCGCATTCGCTGAAGCCCCTGCTGTATGCGGGGCTGGTCTTTACCGTGCCGCTCACGCTGGCGTCGTTCGCGATCGGGATCGTGGTGGCGTTTATCGTCGCGCTGGTCCGGCTCTTCGGCCCGCGCTGGGCGGTGGCGTGCGTGCGCTTCTACGTATGGCTGTTTCGCGGCTCGCCATTGCTGGTGCAACTGTTCGTGATTTTCTACGGACTACCGAACGTGGGCATCGTGCTCGATCCGTTGACGGCGGCGATCATCGGCTTTTCGCTGAATGTCGGCGCGTATAACTCGGAAGTGATCCGCGGCGTGATCGAGTCGATTCCAAAGGGGCAGTGGGAGGCGGCGTACTCGATGGGTATGACGCGTCAGCAAGCGCTGCGCCGCGCGATCCTGCCGCAAGCGGCCCGCGTCGCGCTGCCGCCGTTGTCGAACTCGTTTATTGCGTTGGTGAAGGACACATCGCTCGCTGCTGTACTGACGGTGCCTGAGGTGTTTCAGGCGGCGCAGCGCATCGCGTCGGTGACCTATGAACCGTTGATTCTCTACACTGAGGCGGCGCTGGTGTATCTCGTGTTCAGTTCGGTCTTGTCGTCGGCGCAAGTCCGGCTCGAGCGCAAGTTCGGCCGTCACGCACTCTTCCAGGCGAGCAACTGATGATTCGACTGGAAAAAATCGACAAGCACTTCGGCGAGAATCGGGTGCTGAGTTCAGTGGACCTGCAACTCGCGCCGGGTAATGTCACCGCGCTGATCGGCCCGTCCGGGAGCGGCAAGAGCACGCTTTTGCGTTGCGTGAATCTGCTGGAAATTCCCGAGGCCGGGTCACTCGAACTCGGCGACCAACGCCTGGAATTCAGCCGCGATCACAAGCCATCGCGCGAAACGGTGCTGACGATTCGCCGCCGCACCGGCATGGTGTTCCAGAATTTCCAGTTGTTTCCGCATCTGACGGTGCGCCAGAACGTCATGGAAGGCTTGCTGACCGTACTGAAGTGGGACAAGGAAAAAGCGCGCATACGTGCGGACGAATTACTCGAAAAGGTCGGCATCGCGCACAAGGCGGACGCATGGCCCTCCACGCTCTCCGGCGGTCAGCAGCAGCGGGTAGCCATCGCGCGGGCGTTGGCGCCGTCGCCAGAAGTGTTGTTGTGTGACGAGCCCACATCCGCGCTGGATCCCGGTTTGGCCGCGGAGGTGGTGGACGTCCTCAAGCAGCTCGCCACAGAAGGCATGACCATGTTGATGGCGACACATGATTTACGTCTTGCAGCAACGATTGCGCGCGACGTGGTGTTTCTGAATAACGGCGTGGTGGTGGAGCAGGGCCCGTCGCGGGACATTTTCATGGATCCGCGCGAGCCGGAAACCGCGCGCTTCGTGTCCACGCTGACACATAGCTTGCCGGACGCGTGGACCGAGCAGCGCCGGCCTGAGAGAAGCTAAGTCAGCTTGCCCTGGCTGGCAGCCGCAAATGATTCCACGCCGCCAGCCCGGCAAAAGCAACGCCGGCAACGCTGACACCCATCCATCCAAAGATCGGCCAAACCACGGCGCCGACCCCCGAACCGATGGCTCCGCCAATGAAATACGTGACCATATAAACGGTATTCACGCGGCTCCGCGCTTCGGGCTTCAGCGCGTAAATCCGCGATTGATTGGAAATCTGCGCAGCCTGCACGCCGATATCGAGGATGATCACGCCGATCACCAATCCCGCAATGCTTTTCGCCGACACGGCAAAAACAACAAACGAAATCGCCACCAGCACAATCGACACCGTGATAATCGAGCGCGGTCCGCGTCGGTCGGAAAACTTGCCGGCGAGCGGTGCGGCCATCGCCCCCGCAGCGCCGACGATCCCGAACAGGCCGGCCGCCTGCGGTCCAAGATGAAACGGTGCGCCCGCGAGCAATAACGCCAGCACCGACCAGAAGATGCTGAATGCCGCGAACAGCGCCGCCCCGGTCAACGAGGCTTCTCGCAGCGCGCGATGCTCGACCACCAGGTGCCACATCGACACCAGCAGCTTGCCGTACGGCAGCGTCGACGTCGGCTTGCTTTTCGGCAGACGCATGATGATCACGACAGCCAGCACCAGCAGCGCGACGACTGAAGCGCCGAACACGGCACGCCAGCCGAAATACTCACCGACAACGCCTGCCGCGGTCCGTGCCAGCAGAATCCCCAGCAACAGTCCACTCATCACCGTGCCGACGGCATGACCCCGCTCGGAGGGGGGCGCGAGTTCGGCCGCGAACGGCACCGCCTGCTGCGCGATGGTGGCGAGTACGCCGATCGCGAGGCTCGCGATAATCAGCACCGACAGCGTCGGCGCCGCGGATGCCAGCACCAGCGCGACGCACATGCCTGCGATCTGCAACAGGATCAGGCGGCGTCGATCGAAGCGGTCGCCGAGCGGCGCCAACAACAGCATCCCGGCTGCGTAGCCGAGCTGCGTTACAGCCGGTACCGCACCGACCCACGACGTGCTGTTCGGAAACGACTGCCGGAAACCGTCGAGCAGAGGCTGGTTGTAATAGATGTTGGCGACTGCCACACCCGCAATGGTTGCGAGTAGAAGCAGCAAGCCGCGCAATGACCGGTCGGACGAAGCAGGGGTAGAAGCGTCGGATGTGGACATAAGAGGGGACCGTCGATGGACCGGCCCATGCGCGGTCCTCAAGCGTGCCGATCATACCGGAGTTGGGCCGAAGCGGTCGTTGGTCCCCGCTCGACAGGAGACTCGCATAAAATGAACTAGTCCGTTGCAATACGCCCAAACGCAATCCCCAAGCATACAAATCCAGATGACTCGGGCCTTTGCAATCTGGGATGCCATCCGATTTCGTTCGCCATCGTTTCTCTCCAGTGGGGGCACCACGTCCTTATGTCGAGAATGACCACCAATGCGATGAGCCGCCGGCACCTGCTGACGCTGATCGGCAAGAACCTCGGCGCGGCCGCCATGATGCAAGGCATGGGCACGTTGGGGTTCGCCGCTACCTCGACCTACGCCGGACCGGTCAAACTCGATGGCGCGCCCAAAGGAGCGCGAATTCTCGTGCTCGGCGCGGGCATGGCTGGCCTCGTCGCGGCGTTTGAGTTGAGGAACGCGGGCTACCACGTGCAGGTGCTCGAGTACAACGACCGCGCGGGTGGTCGGGCCTGGACTGTCAGGGGCGGTGATCGTTATACCGAACTCGGCGGTGCCACCCAGTACTGCGATTTCGCTGACGGGCTTTATCTGAACCCAGGGCCGTGGCGCATTCCGTATCACCACCAGGGCGTACTCGACTATGCAAAACGCCTGAAGGTGCCGCTCGAGCCGTTCATCCAGGTCAATTACAACGCCTACCTGCATTCGACGGAGGCTTTCTATGGCAAGCCGCAACGATTTCGGGCAGTGCAGACCGACTATCAAGGCTATATCGCTGAGCTGCTTTCCAAAGCAATCCGCAAGGACGCACTCGATGATGCGTTGTCAGTCGAAGATGCGCATCTGCTACTCGAATCCCTGCGCCAATGGGGCGCGCTCGGTCGGGACGGGAGCTACCTGGCGGGCCGGCGAAGCAGTGAACGCCGCGGATTCGCGACCGCGGATGGCGGTGGGCTGATGCCCGAGGCGGTACCGTCGAATCTGCTCCCGCGCGACCCTTTGCTTGCATCGCGTTTGTGGCAATGGCTCTCGTCTGGAAACGAGCTGGACTTCCAGAGCGCCATTTTCCAGCCCGTCGGCGGCATGGACAGGATTGCCCATGCGCTTCATTCGCAGGTCGCGAGCGCCGTAGTGTTCAACGCCAGAGTCACGGCCATCTTGCAGGACGAGCAGGGCGTCACAGTGCGCTACACCGATACGACCACCCGAACCGAACGGAACGCGCACGCGGATTGGCTGGTGTGCACCATCCCGCTCTCGATTCTGAGTCAGATCGACATGGCGGTCGGCCCAGCCATGCGCGCCGCGATCGATGCGGTGCCCTACGAGACATCGGTGAAAATCGGGTTGCAATTCGGCCGGCGATTCTGGGAAGAAGACGAGCAGATCTACGGCGGCATCACGCATACTGACCTGCCGATCTCGACGATCGGCTATCCGGCAACAGGTTACGGATCGACCGGTCCTGCGGTGCTGCTCGGCGCCTACATGTGGGGGCCCGCAAGCTATGAGATGGGTGCACTGCCCCCGGCGGAACGGATCGCGGTGGCATTGAGCCAGGGCAGCCAGATTCATCCGCAGTACGCGCGGGAGTACCAGAACGGCTTCGCGATGAGCTGGAGCCGATCGCCGTTCACGAATGGCTGCTTCGCCGCATGGACGGATGCGTTGAGAGAAGCGCATTACGCGAATCTCTGTCAGATCGACGGACGGATCGTCCTTGCCGGAGAGCACGCTTCCCATATCCCGGCATGGCAGGAAGGCGCCGTGCTGTCGTCACTGGACGCGATCACCCGATTGCATCGGAGAATAGTCAATGGATAGGCCGCCGCTGATGCTCAGCGTGATGCTGATGGCCTGGCTGTCGGGACCCGCGACGGTGTCGGCTCAGGCCGTGGCACAGGACGCACCACGCACCTTCACGATTTCGCCGGACTACCGCTTCACCGAAGAAAGCGGCGAAGCGCTTTACAACGCTACCTGCGCGGGATGCCATATGCCAGATGGAAAAGGCGCACAGGGCGCGGGTCACTACCCGGCGCTCGCTGACAACCCGGCAGTCGAAGCAGCACCCTACGTCATCGTCAACGTGCTGCACGGCCGAAAGGCGATGCCATCCTTTGGCGACGCGATGAATGACGATCAGATCGCTGCTGTCGTCAACTACACGAGAACCCATTTCGGCAATCGATTTGCCGGAGATGTCACGCCGAGCCAGGTTAGAAGCCTGCGCTGAGTTCACGTGGCATGGCTGTCGATGCGCGGGCTCTTTCCCGCACCATCCTCCATTGCTTCACGAGACTTGTGGCGCGATGTACCCGGGTCTGTTTCGGCGCGCCGGGACGGGGTTCTCAGCACGCGCAGCGGCTCTATGCCGGTCTAAAACCTGGCGCCGTGCGCATGAGTGACGGCCACGACCAGATTGGCAACAATCGTTGGCATATGGGTGCAGCCGAACGTTAGCTCAAGCCATCGGCCACTATTGCTGCGTGAGCATCAGGTTCAGGTTCTGAACCGCAGCGCCGGATGCGCCTTTGCCAAGATTATCGAAAACCGCGGACAGCAGGACGTGCCCGTGTTCCATGTTAGGAAATACGCTTAAATGCATGTCGTTCGTACCGTTCAGCACTTGCGGATCCAGGTGCTTCAAGACGCACGATTCGTGCAGCGGCAAGACACGTACGTGGGCCGCCTCGGCATAGTGGCGTGCGAGGCACGCGTGTAACGTGGCGCCATCCACGTCGGGTGCCAGCAGCCGCAACGCCAGGGGCACCGTCAGCACGATGCCCTGGCGGAACGCACCATACGCAGGGACGAAGATGGGACGCTGCGCAAGCCCGGCGTGCTGCTGGATCTCCGGGGTGTGCTTGTGCGCGAGTTCCAGACCATATACCTGGTATGAAGGCGCGTTGACGGCACCCGGCCCCTCATGTTCCTCCACGCCGGCACGCCCGCGTCCGGAGTAGCCGGACACCGCATGAATGCTGATAGGGTAGTTGCCTGGTATGAGCCCAGCCTGCAACAGGGGACGCAGCAAGCCAACTGCACCGGTCGGATAGCAGCCGGGATTCGTGACCCGACGTGCGTTCGCAATGCGCTCAGCCTGTCCCAGCGTCATTTCCGCAAAGCCGTATGTCCAGTCCGGCTGTGTGCGGTGGGCGGAACTTGCGTCGATTACTCTGACGGCAGGATTAACAATGGCGTCCACTGCCTCGCGCGCGGCGGCATCAGGCAAACAGAGAATGGCGATGTCGCAGGCGTTGATGGCTTCTGCGCGACGCCGCGGATCTTTGCGTTCCGCAGCGGCAAGCGTGAGCAGTCTAAGGTCGGTCCGGTTGCGCAGCCGTTCGTGGATTTGCAACCCGGTGGTGCCTTGGTCGCCGTCGATGAAAACAACGGGAGAGCTCATACGTGGAATACTCCGGTGACTAGGTTGTAATAAGTAGAGCGAGCCCCTATGTTCCATGGACGACTAGAATAGAGAAAGTTGAATTTCATAACGTGAACATTCAGTTTTTCTGAATCTGGACGCCGACATGCGAGAGATCAGCCTGGATCGCTTGCGCACCCTGGTCGCCATTGCCGACCGTGGCTCATTTGCCGATGCAGCGCGTGCATTGCACCTGGCGCCGCCAACGGTCAGCCTCCACATCGCGGAACTCGAAGAGCGTATCGGGGCTCCACTCCTGTCACGCAAGCGCGGACATGTCAGGCCGTCGGCGATAGGAGAGGTGCTGGTGGAGCGCGCGCGTCGACTGCTGGCCGATGCGGAGCAGGCGTTAGACGATATTCAACGCCAGGTGCAGGGGCTCGAAGGGCGCGCGCGGCTCGGTGCGTCGACTGGCGTGATCGCGCACCTGTTGCCGCAAGCGCTTGAGGTGCTGCGCCAGCACCATCCCGCTATCGACATTCAGATTGCGGTACTCACTTCGCATGAAACGCTGTCCCGACTGGCGGACGGAACGCTGGATGTTGGGCTGGTCGCACTGCCTCAGCCCCCGGTGGCTGGACTCGTGATAAAGCCTTGGCGCCGCGACCCCGTGATGGCCTTTGTGCCGGCGCATTGGCGGTGTCCGGCCCGCGTCACGCCTGAATGGCTCGCCGCCCAACCTCTCATTCTCAATGACGCGACCACGCGTCTCTCGCGTCTGACTGCGGAGTGGTTCGCGACCGGGGGGCACCATCCTGCGCCGCGCATTCAGCTCAACTACAACGACGCGATCAAGAGTCTGGTAGCGGCAGGTTACGGCGCAGCGCTGTTGCCCCATGAGGCCACTACGCCATTACCCGACAGGCGCATTGTCATGCGTCCGCTGCGCCCGGCGTTGTGGCGTCGGCTCGGCATTGCACATCGTGCGGGGTACGTTGAGCGTTCCACGCAACACGTACTTGATGTGTTGTGGGATCTGCGATTGGCGTAGGCGTTGCCATTTGCCGCTTCGGTTCGTTCTCGCTGGGACAATAGCCTTATTGCACGCCACGACGAACGAAACCGTCCGCTGGTCTCCCCTTATTCGGCCAATTCACGATGCAAGGCCCGATATTCTTGCGAAAGCTTGTGTCCCGGATCGAGATGAATGAGGGGGGTTGCCTGCTGATGCGATTCGCGGATCCTCACGGACGAAGACAACTTTGAAGCCAGCACCGGCAAGCCCTCACTGACAAGCTCATCGACCAGCTTTTGGGGCAGGCTCGCGCGAGGCTGAAACTGGTTGATGACAATGCCTTCCACTTCCAGCGCGACATTGTGATCCTGCTGGATCTCCTTCACGTTTTCCAGCAACGTGTAAAGCGCGCGACGGGAAAAGTCATCACAGTCGAACGGAATCAGGCAACGCTCGGCCGCGATCAGCGCGGAGCGTGTGTAGAAGTTCAACGCAGGCGGCGTGTCGATATAAATCGCGTCATACATGTCGAGCTCGTTCAGGGCGTCACGCAACTTGTAGATCTTGTAACGGGATTCCAGCTTGCCATGCAACGTGTCCAGATCAGGATGAGCGGGCATGACATCGAGGTTCTCAAATGGCGTCGGATGAATGAACGACGTGACTTCTACAGGCCTGAAGCTGAACGTTAGCGCGGTTTCAAAGAAGCCGGCGACGGTGGGGCTGGCCTCGCCGGCCTGCGAGCCGAGCAGGTATTGGCTTGAATTCGCCTGAGCATCCAGGTCGATGACCAGTGTGCGGAGACCTTCGCTGGCGCTGATTGCCGCCAGGTTACAAACAATGGTCGATTTGCCTACACCACCTTTCTGATTGAATACGACGCGCCGCATGTTCTCCCCTTGAGCGGAAGCTACCCAAAAGCGCTCAGCATACCTGAGCCAGCGGACCTGGTTAGATGCGGTCGGTTGTTTTCTGGCACGGAAAAGTGTGCCGGTGAATGGCGACGCCCGTCACCGCAGTTCGCTGGCCATTCGAGCCGACCCGCTGCCATGGCTGGCCGGACACCTGCCACAGTAATCGCATACCATTCAACCGATTACGCTCTGAGTCCCACGCCGCTGCCCGATCTCCTCCCGTCACTCAGTGGCCGCAAAACAAGGGGAGGCCGATCTACGCAACAACGCTGCATCGTTCATACTTTGCATTTGCATCAGAACCAGAAATGAACAGGTTTTTTCAGGAGACTTTGATGCGAATTTTGATTCTTGGAGCAGGCGTGGTCGGTGTGACGAGCGCCTGGTATCTGGCGCGCGCCGGCCATGAGGTGGTGGTGCTTGATCGCCAGCCCGCTGCGGCGCTCGAAACCAGCTTCGGCAACGCCGGCCAGATTTCACCGGGCTACGCGTCGCCGTGGGCCGGGCCGGGCGTACCCGCCAAGGCCGTCAAATGGCTACTGCAGAAGCATCCGCCACTGTCACTCCAACCGGACGGCACCTTGTTTCAGGTGCAATGGCTCACACAGATGCTGGCTAACTGTACTAAACGGCGCTATGCCGTCAACAAGGCGCGCATGGTGCGGCTTGCGGAATATAGCCGCGACTGCTTCATGGCGCTGCGCAGCGAGACCCATATCACCTATGAAGGTCGCCAGCAGGGCACGCTGCAAGTCTTTCGCACGCAAAAGCAGATGGACGGTTCCGCCAAGGACATTGACGTTCTGAAGGAAATGGGCGTGCCTTATGAGTTGCTGTCGCGCGACGAACTGGCTCGCGCCGAACCGGCGCTTGAAGGCTCAAAGGATAAACTGGTCGGTGGCTTGCGTTTGCCAGGCGATGAAACCGGTGACTGCCATGTGTTCACCACCAAACTGGCCGAGATGGCGCAAGCACGGCACGTGCAGTTCCTGTTCAAGCGCAGCATCGATGGCCTGGTCGTAGAAGGCGATACGCTAAAGGGGGTCCATTCCGACGGCGAAACGTTGACTGCGGACGCGTGTGTCGTAGCACTGGGCAGCTATTCCACCGCGCTGCTGCGCGGCCTGGTTAGCATTCCGGTCTATCCCGTCAAGGGTTATTCAATCACTGTGCCGATTACCGACGCGGCGCAGGCACCCGTCTCGACCATCCTCGATGAAACCTACAAAGTTGCGGTCACCCGCTTTGAGGATCGAATTCGCGTGGGCGGCATGGCCAATCTGGTGGGCTTCGACAAGGAACTGCACGGCACCCGGCGCGAGACGCTGGAATATGTTGTCACCGACCTGTTCCCGCATGCTGGCGACGTGGCGCAAGCCAGCTTCTGGACTGGCCTGCGGCCTATGACTCCAGACGGCACGCCGATTATCGGCCCGACCGCGATCAAGGGCCTGTGGCTTAATACCGGCCACGGCACGCTGGGCTGGACCATGTCCTGCGGTTCGGGGCAACTGCTGGCGGATTTGATGTCGGGCACTACGCCGGCGATTACCGCCGACGATTTAGCGGTCAGTCGCTACAACTAACCGGACAGGCAACCGGGTGTGCACCCTTGGCAGCAGGACCTGCTTGGTGTCACCGCCTGTTTTTGTTTATGCGCTCCCATTAAACGGCTGGCCGGGTTCGACCCTTCCCGGACGGCCACCTTCAACGCGAAAAAAATACCGGCCGCGCGCATTACACTGCATCGCTCTGCCGGCCCTGAAATCGCCCCGAATCCCGCGTAGGCTGACGCCGCGCCGGCCGGCGGCCGCATTGGCGGCACGGTTGCCGGACCGCCCCCAGCCCGCTGTAGGCCAGCAAAACGCGCCGGGGGCATATTTCGCACTTCACTTATCATTTTCATCAAACTTAACAATCCTCTGGCCTTGCATGCCAAGACCGGCCATCAGGCCCGCTTGGCCAAAAATGAACGAGTAGACATCGGATTTCAACGTGGTAGTGGTCATAGACTTAGCCATCCCTGCATCCACTACTACGACACTCGGCCCCATACCAACCGATAATCCGGCGCCGCTGGTGAGCGTAGTCATAGCCGAGTCGGTCATAAGAAACAAGGCCTCAGAGAACGATTGGGCGCCAGCCTGCAGGCCATACGAGACTGCGCGTGCTCTGTAGTACCCAAGGACTTTCCCGTCTGGACCAAACATCACCCCTTTCCCGCCTTGCGCACCGACGATAAGCCCGGCCTTGACAATGTCGGGAAACACGACGACGGCCTTCGCCTGGTATTGGAGTTCCTTCGCCTTTGGCGTGCTAGCAAAAAGTTGTTGAAGTGCCGCTTGCCCTTTGTCGACTAACTCGGGGTCTCCGCCATTAGCAACGGTCGGGTTCGTCGAGCAGGCCACGACAAACAGAAAGACGGGAATCGCGAGGACAAACCGAAGGGATTTGATCATGATGCAGGCTCCATTAAACATATCGTAGTCACGGCATTGAGCGCGTATGTGCTGCGACAGCGAGACTCACATGAATAGTGGTAGTTGCGTTCCGATCAAACAATTGGACCTTGGTCCAATAGCGTTGGTCTGAGTCAGCCGACCAGGAATTCAGTCGACGATGGATGATGGGTGCGACGGATGGCCGTGCACACAGCCTTGATAGGAATTCCTCATTGGATGACTTGCACAAATAGGTTCCGGCGCCGGCTGCGAGTGGCTCATAACGAAGTTTCGAGATAAACCTTTTTCAGCCTTTCGCCATGGCAGTTCGGCATCGCTGTCACCAGGACGCATACAGGAAAATACTGCACGCGAAGCACAGGTGAGGACTCGTCTCAATGCCCGTTGCAGAAAACGGCGGTGAGAAGAAGGGGAACCACTTCCCGAATGACCGCGTCACTACCCGCCTCGCGTGCGCGCGCCTCAACTGACTCCGCAGGGCCGGTTACTACCACTCCGTACGCTGAGGCCGTCATCGGCTGGCCGCCGCCCTGTTTGAACATCGGATCGCCCTGCTCATACCCGAAGACGGCATAGACGTGAAAGCCGAATGCCGTCAGATTGCTGCCGTGCGTTGGTCGAAATGCGTTGACTGAGTTCGCTTCAACGCGCATTGGCTTTGGATCGATAGACTGGCCGTCCAGAAGTGGGGCGATGAACCCGTGCGCGCTCGATTTGCAGTCGAGTTGTGGATCGAGCGCATGGGCATGGCACAGGACTGGAGCGAACCCGATGCCTAGTGACGTTAGCACGGTCAACGTGCTGAAAATGAACTTTTTCATCGTAGTCGCACAGATGGTCCTGTCACACCACACACTCGCATGTCTGGCGTCGGACGCGCAGACAGTGAGCGATTGGCTCAGCCAGAAAATGCGAGCTACGCCGCGCGCTGGTTCAACCACACCCGGCCCGCGGCCGTCATGTTGATGACACCACACGCACGCGATTCGTATGCAAGCCCGAAGCTCAATAGTTCTTCCGCTATCGAGCGCGGCATCTCTGCCAGGGAATCTGGAATTCGATCAAGCGATTTGAGAACCTGGACGGCCTCGGGGGAGAGTTGGATGACCATGGCGGCCTCCTGTTGTTTTGATCATCATGGACCGAACGAATTTTGCCGTCTGTGCGCTAGCGTCTACTTAAGCCACCCTTTCTGAAACTTATCCCAGGTGCCGTCGTCCTGGAGCGTGGCGTAACGGCCCCCGAACGCCTCGCAGACAAAATGAGATGGTCGTTCGGTTTTCGTTCGTAGAATCGGCACGCGCAATCAGATCCATCATGTGACCGAATTCATGAACACACTCTCCAAACCCGAACGGCGGCGAATTGGCGGCTGGCTGCTGCTGGCCTTGATCTGCCTTGCCGCATGGGCGCTTTCAACCGCGGTCGCGTTGCGCGATCCGCTAAAGCTGATGCTCGAATGGGAGCTGCTGGCGGTATTCATCCGCCCTGAAACGCATGGCTGGTATCGCACCGTGATCGCAATGGTCGGCTGCGACGTGATCATCGGGGCGTTCATCGTTGCCGGCACAGGCTGGCTGGCGCTGCTCGTGCGGCGCAGATCGGCGCGCTTTCCGGTGCAGGTGCAGGCGTGGCTGCTGGCTATCGTCGTCATGCGGACCATTGCCTACCTGCTCGGCGACCACATGACCCACGCTATTGGCATTGCCATCGCCATTCCATTCGAAGGGTTCATTCAGGCCGCCTTCGCCGCCGCGCTCGGGATACCGTACTTCAGGCTGTCCCGGCGCGTACAGCAAACTTTCGTCGCCGCCTGACCCCGCGAGGCGACACCCTCAATCGATCAAGTCGCCTTCAGGTTCGTAAAACGGATACGGGCCGTCAGCCTTATCAACATACGCATGATGCGTGACGATGCCCGTCGCCGGATCGTAGCGATGGAGCGCGTAAGCGGGCGGCTCCATGACGAAGGCGGAGGGCGCATCCTCGCGCAGATCGAGCCCGACCTGATGCGCGGGCGCGGGCACTGCCGACGCAATCGTGCCGCCAAAACGCACGAACATCGGTCGATGCACATGGCCGCAGATCACCCGTTCGACATTCGGATAACGCGCGATCAACGCGGCGAGCTTGTCGGCGGCAGCGGGATCGAGCCGCAATTCATCCATGTGCCCGATGCCGCAGACGAACGGCGGATGATGCAACGCGACCACCGTCGGCCTGCCTTGTGCCGCTTCGAGTTGCGTCTCGAGCCACGCGAGCCGTGAGTCGCACAGATTGCCGGCGCTTTCGCCCGGCACCAGCGAATCGAGCGCGATTAAGCGCAGCGGTCCGACATCGACCGCGTAGTGCACGAACTCGCCACCACTGTGCAATTCGGCACGATCGGGAAACGCCGCGCGCAACGCAGCGCGTTCGTCGTGATTGCCCACCATCAGGAAGTAGGGGATCTCGAGCGGCGCGAGCAGGGTCTTGAGGTGTTCGTACTGTGCCGGATCGCCCTGATCGACGAGGTCGCCGGTCATGATCACGGCGTCGGGACGCGGGTCCAGCGCATTGAGCGCGGCAACAGTGCGCGCGAGATAGGCGCCGGTATCGACGCGGCGGTAAGCGAGCCCGCCGGGCCGTTTGATATGCAGGTCGCTAATTTGAGCCAGCAGCATGGGGAATTCCTTTCTATGGCGCGCTAAAAGTACAGTGCAGCTTCATTACGATAGCGCAATCAGCGCGTCCTGCGCGATCGAAATCCCGACCGGCGTGCCGCGTGCGAGTTCTACCCGGCCCGCGACGTCGATCAGCAAAGCGTCGGGTGCGGCGCCACCGATCGTGAGCCGGGTGCGCTCGCCGAGAAACGCCGTGCTTTCGATGTTGCCGCGCAATTGGGCGCTGGCCGGATCGGCGAGGGTCGCGTCTTCGGGGCGGAAGAAAATTTCGTGTGCCGCGCTTGCCTGCGCGGCGCCTGGAGGCAGGGGGACAACGCCGCCGGTCGTCGTCAGCAAACCATCGCGCCGCTCGCCCGCCAGCCGGTTGATCGTGCCGACGAACTGCGCGACCGTGCGATTCGCCGGACGATAGTAGATGTCGCGCGGCGACCCGATCTGTTCGATGCACCCCGCGCTCATCACGACGATGCGGTCGCCGAGTTCCATCGCTTCGGCCTGATCGTGCGTCACATAGACGGTTGTGATGCCCAGTTCGCGCAGCAGCGTATTCATCTCGCTGCGCAGGGTGTCGCGCAAACGTGCATCGAGGGCGGTCAGCGGTTCGTCGAGCAGTAGCACACGGGGTTGCACGGCGAGCGCGCGGGCCAAGGCAACACGCTGACGCTGTCCGCCGGACAACTGATCGATGGGTTTGTCCGCGTGCGCGGTGAGACGCATCATCGCAAGCAGTTCATCGACGCGTTGTCGTGCGGTTTCAGCCAGTATCCGTTTGATCTTCAGTCCGTAGCCGATGTTGCCGCGCACGGTCAGGTTCGGAAACAGCGCGTAGCTTTGGAAGACCATCCCGACCTGGCGCTTTTCGATCGGCAGTGCGGTGACGTCTTCATCACCGAACGCAATGCGGCCGCCGGCGTCGGGTGTCTCGAGGCCCGCGATCATGCGCAGTGTGGTGGTCTTGCCGCAACCGGACGGGCCCAGCAGCACGAGTGTCTCACCGGCGCCGATGTGTAAGTCGAGCGGTTCGAGCACGCGCGTGCCGCGAAACGTTTTCGCACATTGCGTGAGCGTGATGGGAACAGAGTCGAGTTTCATGGTGTGGACGTCGGTGTAGGCTTTGAACGGGAGGCAGCAACGCGTTTTTTCCCCGCACTGCGCTGGCCGGTTGCATCGACGCCGAGCCATTGCATCGCGACGAGCAGCGGCATCGTCATGATGAAAAACAGAATCGTGTAGGCGCTGCCGATCTCGATGCGTAACGACGCATAGGTGTCGGCGAGACCGACCGGCAGCGTCTTGGTGTCGGGCGTATGCAGCATCCAAGTCAGGTTGAATTCGCCGATCGAGAGCGTGAGCACCGCCAGCGCTCCGGCGACGATCCCCGGCCGCGCATTCGGCAGCACGATTGTTATGAAGCGCTGAAAGAAGCTCGCGCCGAGGCTCGCCGCGCCTTCTTCGAGCGTGCGCAGATCGCTACTCGCACACACAGCAGCGACCGCGCGCACCATGAACGGCAGGGTGAACACCACATGCCCGACGACGATAAACGCGACGCTCATGCGAAACATCGTGAAGCCGCCGTAGACCACCAGCAGCGCGAGCGCGGAAGCGAGGCCGGGCAGGGCGATCGGCAGCACAAGAAATTCTTCGATAATGCGCGAGAGCCGCGTCTTGCTGCGCGCCAGCACGTAGCCGGCGGGCACGCCGGTCAGCAGCGTGATGAGCACGGTTGCTGCGGCCACTTCGAGTGAGAGAAACACCGAGTCGTGATATTGCGTCCACACTTCGCTGAGCCAGCGCAGCGTGAGTCCACTCGATACGCCCTTGAAGTAGTTGACCGTGAGCCCGGCCATGATCGACATCACGACCGGCACGATCAGAAATGCACACAGGAGTAGCGTAACGAACCACTGGCCGGCTGCCAGCCACGTGCGTGACGTGGGTAGCCTGAACCGCCGCGCGCGCAGTTTTGCGGCCGGCTGGATGGGGGCAGTGACGGAATTCATCGAGGTCTTGTCATCGGGTTTAGGAACGCCGCTCATGCGCTTGCCGCGACAGCCGAGCCGCTCACGCTGCGAGCGAACGCCAATACGGCCCAGGTAACGATACCGAGCACGATGGACAGGCCAGCGGCCGTCACCATGTTCGCGTTCAGCGTGAACTCGGTGTAGATGGTCATCGGCAATACGTCGATGTCGGTGGCCAGGGTGAAGGCGGTGCCGAAGGCGCCCATCGCGGTTGCGAAACAGACGGCGCCCGCCGCGATCAGACCCGGCGACAACGCGGGCAACACGATGTCGCGCGTAATGCGCCACGGCGATGCGCCGAGCGAACGCGCGGCTTCTTCGAGCGAGGCATCGAGCTTGGTTGCCGAGGCCATTACCGTGACGATCACGCGGGGAATCGAGAAGTACAGGTAGCCGAGAAAGAGGCCGCTCATCGAGTAAGCGAACACCCAGCGGTCGCCGGTGAGTTTCAGCGATAACGCGCCGATCAAACCCTGACGTCCTGCCAGCATGATCACCATGAAGCCGACCACGACGCCTGGGAATGCCAACGGAAACGTCAGCAGTGCGACCAGCGTGCGCTTGAGCGGAAACTCACGGCGCGCCAGCAGCAACCCGGCAATCACAGAGAGCACCAGCGTCGCCGCTGTGACCGCCGCGGACAACACGACGGTCGCGCCGAGGCTGGACATGTAGCGCGGATTCGTCAGCATCGCGCGATAGGTCGCGAACGCGTGGCCGTTGCCGCTGATTTGCGCGAGCGCGCCCATCGGCAGCAGCCAGAACGCGATGAAAACCGCCAGCGCCGGCGCGATCAAGGCGATGCGCCAGCGCAGCGGGAACGTGACGTCGTTCAATGCATCACCTGTAGATAACGCTCGCCGAAGCTCGACTGCTTCTCGGCCATCTTGCCGAAGTCGACCGGCTTGGCGCGCGCATAGTCGCTCGCGGGCAGGAATTTGGCGGCGATCTCCGGGGTCATTGCATTCGCGCGCACGGGACGCAGATAGGCTTCGGCCCACAGCTTCTGGCCTTCGTCCGACAGCACGAAATCGAGCACCTTTTTGCCGTTCGCTTCATGCGGCGCGCCCTTCACGAGACTCATCACGTACGGCACCGAAATCGTGCCTTCCTTCGGAATCACGAATTCGACGTTGGCGTGATCCTTGTACTTCGCGCGGTAGGCATCGAAGTCGTAGTCGAGCAGAATCGGGATTTCGCCGGACATCACGCGCGCATAGGCGGTCTGCTTCGGCACGATCGGCGCGTTGGCCTTCAGCTTGCGGAACCAGTCGAGGCCCGGTTCGAAGTTGTCGAGCGTGCCGCCGAGCGCCTGATTCACCGCGACCGCGCCCGCATAGCCGACAAACGCGCTTGACGGATCGAGGTAGCCGATCATGCCTTTGTACTCAGGCTTCAGCAGGTCGGCCCACGAACGCGGGACTGGCTTGCCTTCGAGCGCGTCCTTGTTGACGAAAAAGCCCAGCGTGCCGGAGTGGATCGAGAACCAGTAGCCTTGCGGGTCCTTCATGTTCGCCGGAATGTCGTCCCAGTGCGCGGGCTTGTACGGCTGGATCACACCTTTGTCTTTCGCCTGGAATGCCGAGGACACGCCGAGATACACCACGTCCGCGACCGGGCTCTTCTGCTCGGCCATCAGTTGCGCAATCGACTGGCCGGAGTTCTTGTTGTCGAACGGTACGCGGATGCCGGTCTTTTGCTGGATCGCCTTGATCTGGCTCGCCCAGTCGGCCCATTCGGGCGGGCAGTTGTAGCAGATCGCGGTTTCGTCGGCATGGGCCGCTTGCGGGGCGAGGGAGGCGAGCGCGGCGGTGACGATCATGCCGGCCGACAGCGCGGTGGCCGTGGTGCGGGCGAGGCGGCGCCAGAGCGGCTTGATTGACGAGGCAAAGCGTGTTGACGAGCGGATCACTGCGGGTCTCCTGGAGAGGAAGAGAGCGGGTGGTTCGGGGTTCGAAGTGGTAACGGTTTATGCGAACGGCTCTTCGGCCGATGTCGAAGCATGTGCCGACCGATTGTCGGTGCGGTTCGGAATAGCTGCGATGGTGGCGCCTTCGCGCACGCTGTGCGGCAGCGTCAGCGTGCGCGACGTTTCACCCGATGTGTCGTAGGTACCGGTTACGCGGGCCAGCAAACGCTCCCAGGCGGCGCAGCCGATCTCGCGATTCGGCGCGCAGACGCTTGCCAGCGGCGGCGACAGCAACTCGCCCATCGCGAGTCCGTCGAAGCCGAGAATCGACATGTCGCGCGGAATCTGCAGACCCGCTCGACGCAGGCCGCGCATCACGACCATGGCGAGCAGATCGTTGCTGCAGAAGAGGGCGGTTGGGCGGTTCGGGCCGCTGGTCAGATGAGCGAGCACGGACGGCGCCAGTTCGTCGGCGTTGAAATCGACCTCGAGCGCGGGCGCGGGGGTGAGGCCGGCCTGTTGCATCGCCTGCGCGTAGCCGAGATGCCGCTGACGGGCGCGGTCCGAGGCGGCCAGCGTGCCCGCGAGCATCAGGATGCGGCGGTGGCCGTGCGCGATCAGCGTGCGTACGCCATCGAACGCAGCGAGGCGGTTGTCGACCGAGACCGACGGACGCCGCACGGTGTCGTTATGCATCAGCACATAGAGCAGGCCGGCGCGGTCGAGCTCGTCGAGCAGCGGATGCGTGTCGGCATCGGCGACGGTCAGGATCAGGCCTTCCACGCGATGTTCACGCAGCGTTTCAATGGCGTGGCGTTCGCGGTCGGCATCGTACTGGGTGGTCATCAGCATGAGCCGGTAGCCTTGCGCCGCGGCGAGCTCGTCGATACCTTGCAGGCATTCGGCGAACACGGGGTTGGCGATTGTCGGCAGGATCACGCCGATGAGGCGCGTGCGCTCGCCGCGCAGCTGCCGGCCTAGCGGGCTGGGGCGGAAGTTAAGGGCGTCGATGGATTGGCGCACTTTGTCGAGCGTGACCGGGTTCACGGTGTGCGGCGCGTTGATCGCGCGCGAGACCGTGGCGATGGAAAAGCCCGCGTGGGCGGCGACATCTTTGATCGTTGGGATCATGGTTTCCGCTCGTGATGTAAACGTTTTCGTGAGCGGATTATCGGGAACGTTTGTGACTTGCGGATGACTCCAATTTTTTGTCGTTGTGGGGCGAGGGTGGGGGTGGGCGGCGGCTGGATTGCGCCGGTTTGGTGCGCTCGCCGGGCAATGGTAGAATTCGCGTCCACGCGTGGTTCTGACCCCTGCCGGGGTGATGAAATTGGTAAACATAGCGGACTTAAAATCCGCCGCTTCACGGCTTGCCGGTTCGAGTCCGGTCCCCGGCACCAAGTTGTATTCCAACCGATTCCTGGAAATTCCTTAAACCCTTGATGCAGCAAGGCTTCGCGGGTTTTCAAACGGGAATGGCGCTATCTCGTCACCAAGACAAAGACAGAGCACCTTGTGCCGCTTGCGACGCAGGCAGTAGCAAGCCTGCGAGAGTTGCAAGCTCTAACCGGCAACCACCCATACGTGTTCCCAGGCGCGCGAGATCGGCGCCGCCTCATGAGTGACGCCGCGATCAATGCCGCGCTGCGGCGACTCGGCTACGGCACCCGTACCGAAATTATCGGCCACGGATTCCGAGCGATGGCGCGCACAATCCTGCATGAGGAACTTGAGCGGAAGCCGGGCTACGGTGGCTCCTTCAAGCGAGCGCTGAAACATAGCTAACGGCACTTTCTCATCGGTACCGTCCCGCTGCAGGTAAATCGTCCAATGCATATCCATTTGTCACCTCGGTTCACGGGTGTCAAAGGCAGCTTAGTGCAAAGTGTCGTGCTCCCCCAGTTTTTGTCCACTCCCAGTGGTGCTGGCCGCCTGAGTGCGCATCCGACATCGACACGCACTCAGGCCTGCAGCGGCATCGCGCGCGTCCCTTTGATCTCGTCGAGGCAAGCGATTGACTGCACGCTGCTCGCACTGGGAGTGCGCATCAAGGTGTCGAGGAGAAACTCGGGCGGAGCTTCCAAATCGCGGGCGACGCCTTTCGTCGTTTTCCGCGGGAAGTAGACTGCGCGGCTAGGGCGCAACCGTCAGTCAATTCGCCACTCAATCTCCAACGCCTGCGATGAAGCAGGCTATTTCAGTCGGCGTCCCAACGTCTCTCGCACCATCGCCAGACCGACCAGCGACAACAGGCCGCATCCGATGATGTAATACGCGGGTGCATTGGCGTCGTGGGTCAAATGAATCAGCAGCGTCGAAGAAAACTGGGAAAAACTGCCGAACACCACGACCGCCGCGTAATAGCTGAAGGACAGGCCCGTGGCGCGGAGCCGCTGAGGCAGCACTTCGCTCACCAGCACGAGGGTTGACGGCGAGGTCATTGCCATGGGCACGGCTAGACAGGTAGCCACTGCCAGCAGCCAGGGCAATGAAGGATGGTTATTCAGGAAGGCGAAAGCCGGATAGATCATGACCAGTAGTGCCACACGTGACCACCAGACGACAGTGCGCCGGCCGCGGCGATCGCTGAGCCAACCCGATAGGGGGGAGAGAATCATGAGCACGAGCGAGCCGACGAAACCGGCCCAGATCGACTGCGACAGTGGAATGTGCAGTTGGATCGCGGCGTAATTGGGAAGATAGAACACGACAACGTGCACGGCGGACGCGAGACCAATCATCAGAAGCACGCTTGCCAGTAACTCGCGCCAATGCTCTTTTACCAGCTGACGATGGGTGTCGGCATCACTCTCTCCCCACTTCTTCGGCACGAGCGTTTCGTCGAGGCGGCTGCGAATCATCACGCTGACGGGGATCACGAGAGCACCGATCACGAACGCCATCCGCCAGCCCCAGGAGCCTAGCGCGGATGGCGTGAGAACGTTGGTCAACGACAGCGCAACAAGTGCGGCAAAGACCGCCGCGAGCCCCTGGCTGAATGGTTGCCAGCTCGTATAGAAGCCGCGCGACTTCTCATCTGCGTACTCAAGCAGCATGGCGCTCGCAGGCCCCATTTCGCCGCCGATCGCAAAGCCCTGAAGGAGGCGGGCAGCCGTCATCAGGATGGGCGCGAATAGGCCGATCTGCGCGTATGTCGGCGTCAATACGAGAAGCGCTGCGCTGATGGCCATTAGCCACAGCGTGAGTATCACTGCGGGCTTGCGTCCAACCCGGTCCGCGTAAGCGCCGATCACCAGTCCACCGATAGGCCGCATCACGTAACCGAGGCCGAATGCGGCGAACGATAGCAATAGCTGGCCGTACCGGTCGCTGACAGGGAAATACATCGGGCCGATAAGCGTGGCGAAAAAGTTGTACACAACGGAGTCGTACAGTTCCAGACCGCTGCCGATTGTGATCGCGGCGATAGTCCCCGGTTTGGAGAGTGGCCGGGATACGGATCTGCTCGAAGCGCCTGGGCGTGCTGGCGCATGAGAGGCGCTGCGTTGGTTGGACATCGATGTCTCCTGAATTGTCTGGCGGCGCAAGTGTTTGCCCGCTCTTTGGCGGATTGGAACGGTAATGCGGTACCGGGTGTGCGGCTCGTGTTGTGGTGCGAGACCGCTCGTTTCCTTCGTCGTGCCGGGCCGGTCGAGTCTGCGAAGCGGTTTTTCCCGACCGGGGCACGTTGCTGTGTTACCGGGTCATCCGATTGAAGACATCATGCTCCTGGTTTTGAGACTGCGAAGCCGGATCGCGCCATCGCTGCATGAGTTGCTCCCAACGTACGCGCGCCGCCACGAGATGACGCGCCTTGACATGACCGTATCCTCGAATTCCTTCCGGGACGCCGGCAATTTCGAGCGCAACAGTAAGATTGTCCTTAGAAAGCCCCTTCAGAACTTCCTCGATGCACGCGCGGTACTCGTTGATGAGTCGACGTTCCGTACGGCGTTCCTCGGTACGGCCGAACGGGTCGAACGGGGTGCCGCGCAGCACTTTCAATGCAGCAAGTCCACGGAAGGCCGGGCGAATCCAGGACCCGAACGGACGCTTGACGGGTTCACCGTTCGCGTTGCGCTTCGCGAAGAGCGGCGGTGCCAGGTGATGGACGAGGCGGACGTCGCCCTCGAACATCGATCCTACGCTTGCAGTGAACGCAGCGTCGGTGTGCAGGCGCGCAACTTCATACTCGTCCTTGTACGCCATCAGCTTGAACAGGTAGCGCGCTACTGTTTCGGCCAGGCGGTGGCTGCCGAACCGCGATTCCGCGGTGCGCACCTGATCAACGAACGCTTCATAGCGAGCGGCGTATGACGGGTTCTGGTATTGCGTGAGAAATGCGGCACGCTTGCTGATGAGTTGGTCGAGCGACGGCTTTTTCGTGATCTGGATCACCTGCGCATTGGCATCGCGCACTGGCACGCTCGCGAGGTCATGTGCGCAGTGTCTTCCCCATTCAAAGGCCGCTTTGTTGTTTTCGACCTGCACACCGTTCAGCTCGATTGCGCGCATCAGCGATTCCCGCGTCAGCGGCACGCGACCTTTCTGCCACGCATACCCGAGCAGCATCAGATTGGAGTAGATCGACTGCCCGAGCAATTGCGTCGCGGTCAGTTCGGCATCGAAAACACCCATCTGGCCGGGCGCGGCGCCACGGGCGATCGCCGCCATTGCATCGTCGCCGGGCGCTTTCCAGTCAGGATTGCGGACGAACGCGGCTGTCGACGTGACGTGGCTGTTGAGCACAACGAAGGTCCGACCGGGCTGCATCATTGAGAGTGTGGACTTTTGCGAACCGACGACCATATCGCAGGCAAGCACCAGGTCCGCCATCGCCACATCGACCCGCGCAGCATGCAGGGCGTCGTCCTGATCCGCAATCTGGATGTGGCTCCAGGTCGCGCCACCCATCTGAGCCATGCCGGTCGCGTCTTGCGTGATCACGCTCTTGCCTTCGAGATGCGCGGCCATGCCA
Organism: Paraburkholderia solitsugae; assembly: GCF_013177695.1. Taxonomy (GTDB): domain Bacteria; phylum Pseudomonadota; class Gammaproteobacteria; order Burkholderiales; family Burkholderiaceae; genus Paraburkholderia; species Paraburkholderia solitsugae. The sequence goes on from NZ_WOEY01000030.1 coordinate 37,976, forward strand.
AGCACCTGGCCGATCGTGACAATCCCGGTGCCACCCACGCCTGCCACCACGATACGGCGCGCGATAGCGGCATCGGGCAGTTGCGGTTCCGGTAGTGGCAGCATGTCGGAGAGCGTCACCTTGCGCGCGGCTTCAGGCTTTCGGAGCCGTCCGCCTTCGACGGTGACGAAGCTCGGACAGAAGCCCTTCACGCACGAAAAGTCTTTGTTGCAGGTGTTCTGATTGATCTGTCGCTTGCGCCCAAGCTCGGTTTCGAGCGGCTGGACCGCAACACAGTTGCTCTCCACGCCGCAATCGCCACACCCTTCGCACACTAGTTCGTTGATCACCACATGCTTGTCGGGTTCGGGCATCGTGCCGCGCTTGCGCTCCCGGCGCTTTTTCGTGGCGCACATCTGGTCATAAATGATGACCGTGGCGCCTTGCACGTCCCGAAGTTCGCGCTGGACAGCGTCGAGTTCGTCGCGATGGCGTACCGTCACACCCGTTGCCAGGCCGGTCGCCGCAGCATATTTGTCAGGATCGTCCGTCACCACGACGATGCGTTTGGCGCCCTCGGCCGCCAACTCGCAGGTCATGGCAGGCACGTCGAGCTGGCCGTCGACGGGCTGGCCGCCAGTCATCGCAACGGCGCTGTTAAACAGAACCTTGTACGTGATGTTCACGCCTGCATGGATCGATTGGCGGATGGCAAGCAGGCCAGAATGGTTGTACGTGCCGTCGCCGATGTTCGCGAACATGTGGTTGCGGCGGCTGAACGGTGCCTGCCCCATCCATGCAACGCCTTCGCCGCCCATCTGGGACCACGAAGTGGTTGAGCGGTCCATCCAGGTGACCATGCCGTGGCATCCAATACCCGCTGTGGCTTGCGAACCCTCAGGCACGCGGGTGCTCGTGTTGTGCGGGCAACCCGGGCAGAACCAGGGTTTCCGTTCGGAATCGCCTGTGACCAGACTGACTGCGCACTCTCTGGCCTCGATTTCCGCGAGGCGGCGATCCATGCGCGCTGCGACGTCCGCAGGCACGCCGAGCCGCTTCAAGCGGGCCGCGATCGCCTTCGCGATCTGCGCGGGAGAAAGATCCGCCTTCGCGCGTAACAGCCAGTCCTCGCCCGGCGCGCGGTGGCTCCATTCGCCGCCGGGATGTTCCGCGCCGGCTTCATGGTATTTGCCGACAATGACCGGACGTGAGTCGGCGGGGTAATGGTAGAGCTCGTCCTTCAACTGCTGTTCCACGAGCGGGCGCTTCTCTTCGACCACGAGGATTTCGCGCAGACCGCGCGCGAATTCCCGAGCACTCGTGGGTTCGAGCGGCCACACGACGCTGATCTTGTGCAACCGGATGCCGAGTGCGCGGCATTGCGCGTCGTCGAGACCGAGGTCGAGCAGTGCCTGGCGCGTATCGCTATACGCCTTGCCGCTCGCGACGATCCCGAAACGGTCATTGGGCCCTTCGATGACGTTGTGGTTCAGGCGGTTCGCGCGGATGTACGCGAGCGCGGCAGGCCACTTGTACTCCATCATGCGCGCTTCCTGCACGAGCGGATCGTCCGGCCAGCGAATATGCATGCCTCCTTGCGGGATCACGAAGTCGTTCGGAATCACTGTCTGAATGCGGTGGGCATCCGTGAGCACAGAAGACGCTGCTTCGACGACTTCCTGCACTGTCTTCATGCCGACCCACAGGCTACTGTAGCGGCTCATCGCGAACGCGTGCACGCCGAGGTCCAGAATGTCCTGCACGTTGGCGGGGAAGAACACCGGCAGGCCGCAGGCGATGAAAGTGTGGTCGCTCTGATGCGCGAGCGTGCTGCTTTTCGACACGTGATCGTCGCCCGCCAGCGCGATCACACCGCCAAGCGGCGCGGTGCCCGAAAGGTTCGCATGCTTGAGCGCGTCGGCACTCCGGTCGACGCCCGGGCCTTTGCCATACCAGATGCCGAACACCCCGTCGTACTTCTTGCTGGGAGCGTCGAACTCCAGTTGCTGAGAGCCCCACACCGCCGTGACACCGAGTTCTTCGTTGACGCCAGGCTTGAATACGACATGCTGCTCTGCCAGAAGTTTTTTCGCCTGCCAGAGCGCCTGGTCGTAGCCGCCGAGGGGTGAGCCGCGGTAGCCCGAGATGAACGCCGCGGTCTTGTGTCCGGCCTGCTCATCGCGCCGGCGTTGCATGAGCGGCAGGCGCACGAGCGCATGCGTGCCGTTCATGAAGGCACGCCCCGTTTCCAGCGTGTACTTGTCGTCGAGCGTGACGACTTCCATGGCCTTACGGGTCGCTGCTGTAAGAGGGGCATTCATATGAAAGTGTCTCGTCGGTATTTGTAATGAGGATGGCTAAATGGTTTGGCTGGATCGCCGCAATGCCGGAGCGTGTGGTCCCTACCCGGGAAAGCTCACGCGTAAGCGGTCGCCGAGGGCACGCAGTTCCTCCGCGATGGACGCGGGCAATGCCACGCCTTCCTCGCGTGCCTGCCGCTCCAGCGCGTCGCCGCGTTCGCCCGGCAGCCGTGCGCCGTCGCCGCCTGCTGCCCGGTATGTCTGAGTCCAGTCGTTCATGTAATCGCCAAACGCAGGCTGCTCAGCGTATTGTTCAGGCCGCACGAGCCATAGAAACGCACCTTGCATCGCAGCGCGGCGCTGCGGGGCGAGTGGAGGGGCTGCCGCCGTCAACGCACCCGCCAGGCATTCGACCATCATCGCGATGCCGATACCCTTGTGCCCGCCCATGGGGAGCAGAGAGCCGCCGAGTGCGCGCTTCGCGTCGGTCGTCGGCTGGCCTTCGGCATCGAGCGCCCAGCCCTCAGGAATCGGCTCGCCGTCGCGCGCGGCAAGGAGGATGTGTCCACGCGCGGCGACGCTGCAGGCTACGTCAAAAACAATCGGTGCGTGCCCAGGCCGCGGGCAGCCGAATGCGATCGGGTTGTGTCCGATGGCCGCCCCGCGGAATCCCTCCATCGCGAGCGCGGGCGGTGTGTGCTGGCCCATCATGCTGAAGGCGCCGCCCTCTGCGGCGAGCAGCGTGTGGATGCCCAGCGCACCTAGATGACCGCACGCCTCTATGACGATCAGTACGGAGGCGCTCGTCTTTAGCGCGTCGAGCCCGAGCCGAACCGCGTACGGACCCGCCAGCTGGCCCATCGCGCCGTCCGCGTCGACCACGATGCCACCGGGGAAAGCCTTGTGCGTGATAGTGGGCCGCGGGTTGAACGCATCTGACTGAAGCCGCTCGACGTAGGAAGCGAGGCGTGTCATGCCGTGCGTCCCGTAGCCGCGCAGTTCGCTGCGAACCAGCACCGATGCGGCTTCGGCGGCCTGTGCGGGTGGCACATTACACGTTTCGAAAACCCTGGACGTCCAGCTTTCGAGGGCATCGGGAAGCAGGCGAGCACTCATTGCGCATTCTCTCGCGTGATGACGAGCCGTTCGGAAAACGGCCCGGAATAGATCGACTGGTAGTAGAGCGGCCGGTTGCGCAGCGTGTAGCCGCGCAATTCCATAATGAACCCAGGCTCGTTCGGGTCGATGTTCAGTTCGTTCGCCGCCGCGGCTGGCAGCTTGCCGAACTGGATCCATTGGTCTACCCGAAGCGTTGGCAGTGAGAGCCGTTGGGCGACGAGTTCGCGCAGATTCTTTTCCAGCGCGGCCCGGTCCACACCGCCAAGCTCGGCGAAATCCTCCTCGCGCAGCCAGAACTCGCTATAGAGATCGAACCGGCCACCCACGCTGATGACACGCTCGATGCGCACGAAGCCGTCGCCTCCCAGGAACTCGGACCATGGCCCCTTGCGTTTCAGCCGCTTCACCGAGCGTGCATGAACATAGGAGGTAAGGTCGTTGCCCTCCGCATCGCGAAAGCGCAGATAGCGCACGTCGGCGGGCGCGACGCGCGAGCCCGACACGAACGTGCCCCGCCCCTGCTCGCGGGTGATGAGCCCGGAGTGCACGAGCTGGACGAGCGCCTTCTGGACCGTCCCGACGCTCACGCCATGGCTCGCCGCGAGGTCGCCCTCGGAGGGCAGGCGGTCACCTTCGCGCAATGACCCGGATTCGATGTGCCGGATGATGGCTTCCGACACCATGGATAGTTTTGTCATGTTCTCTTAGAGACTGCGTTCAAACCGGCTGACGGCAGTTTCACGTACATCGAGCACTTCGCTGGCGAGACGCGTGCCCGATGCCACGTCCGTTGCATAGTCATACAGCCGGTCACCTAGATCCGAAATTTTCATTCCCTGTTCGAGAATGCCACTGGCGTCGAAATCGATGTTGTCCGCCATCGTCTGCAGAGTATGGATGTTGCCACACACCTTGACGGTGGGCGCGACCATGTTGCCGATGGGGTTCCCGACACCCGTGCCGAAAAACGTGAGCTGGCATCCGCCGGCGGCGAGCGCGGTCAGGTTTTCGACAGCCGCGGCAGGCGCGTCCATGAAATGAAGTCCCTTGCGGCGGGGCGCCTCGCCGTATCGAAGCACGCCGACAAGTGGGGTCGAACCGGCCTTGGCCATTGCGCCAAGCGCTTTTTCCTCGACGGTGGTCAGCCCACCGCGCTTGTTATCCGGCGACGGTTGGGACTCGCGCATGTCCACTCCGCGCACAATCGCGGCGTGCTCCATCTTCTGGACCGCGTCAACGAACGCCGCTCTGACGGTTTCATCTGCTGCCCGCGCGGCGAACAGATGTTCCGCGCCGATGAATTCCGACGTTTCGGAAATGATGACGGTGCCGCCCTCCGCAATCAAACGGTCCGCCATTCGTCCAATGGTCGGATTGCAACTGAGGCCGGACGTCGTATCGGAGCCGCCGCACTCGACGCCCACGATTAGCTCCGACATCGGGCATGGCTCGCGCCGCAGGTTCGAGGCGGCGATCGAGAGCCGCAATGCCTTGCGTGTGCCTTCGGCAATACATTGAATGGTGCCGTGCGGTTGGAGGTGTACGGTGTCGACGGGCTTGCCGGTATCGCGTATGCGCGAAGCGACGTCCTCTGTCGACGATTCCTCGAGCCCGACAACGAGGACGGCCGCGATGTTGGGATTACGTCCGAGACCGGCGAGCGACTCGTACGCGAAGTCGAGATCCGGACCGTATTGACCCCGCACGAACAGTGTAGTGACGGGAATCGTACCGTCGACCGCGCTGGCAATCGTCCGGGTCACCGGGTTGCAATTGTCCATGACGGAAATGATGGCCACCCAGTTGCGCACGCCGACGGCGCCATTCGCGCGGCGATAACCGAGAAATGTTTTCATCTGCTTACCTCGTATTCAGATCGCCGCGTCCGCGGGTCGAGTCGATGTTGTGTACATGCGCGTGTTCGCCGATCGTCAGCGACGTGCGCGCGGTGCCGATGACCTGGCCATATTTGAGGATCTCCGTGCCAGCCGGGGTCTGCGCAATGCAGACCTTGTGCCCGAATGGCACGTCCTGCCGCAGCGTGACCTCGCCCGAGCGTTCGCCCTGAAGAACGCAGGAGTCGCCGACTCTTCCAGGATCGAGCAGTGTGGCGACATTGTCTGACGGGTTGAGTACGATCGCACGAGGCATTGTCTAACTCCTGTATAGGTGTTGATCTAAATTTAGGATCAGGTACATGGTTAGTCAAGTCGAATATTCCTTAATCCATGAGCTACAGAATAGAGTGTGGGCCGAATGTCCTATATAGGTGTTTCTAGCTACTCCTATATAGAAGTTGTTGACTTGTGAGTGGCCGCCGTCTATCTTTCGAAGCACGCAATGCAACGCGGTGGACGTACGGACAAGGAGGTTTCCGATGAACGTGAAGTCGCATCTGGAGAAGATCGCCAGACTGGAAGCGCTGCGTGCGCGCTTCGATCCGCTGGACGATTTCGAGTTGTGGTTCTGGACCGGTATGACGGGCGGCACCCATGCCGTCAATGCAGCACTGCACCATGCGGGGATCACCGCTGCCGACGACGTCTACGCGGCGCAGCCAGGGGTTTACCTCGTTCCTCAGCCGGATGGCACGTTGCAAGCTGCCTTTCGTCCTTTAGGGGATGTGCTGCATGTGGGGCGGCCTGTCGTCGAGGCGCCCGTGCCCGAAGACATCGCGTCGATGATGCATCTGATGGAAGTCGTGGAGCAGTATCGCGATCCATGTGTACGCGAGGGTGTCGCACCGACGGCCGCGATCGTGGAGGAGTGCGACAAGGCCTTGCGGGTGTGTTTTCGTCTGTTGAATGAGCGGATGGAAGGAGCGTTGCATGAACATTGAACAACACATCGCCGCCGCCGGGCGCATCGAGAACTCGCTGTGCAAATGCAGCGCGGAAGACGTCGAGATGCAGATCGAAGCGGCAATGCTGGCCGGCACACATTGGCTGAATGCCGCGTTGCACCGCATGGGCGCAACGGAGCCGGCCAGTGACGTCTTTCACACCTATCTTCTCACGGTCAACGCGTATCGGAAGCTATGCGTAGCAAACGAGGAGATGGTTCGCGCGCTGTCCGAAATCGAGGATCTGCGCCCAGCATTCGTGCGCGGCAATATGCCGGGTGCCGAGGCCGCCGCGGACCGTGCGCGTGGGTTGCTATCGGTGATTCGCATCAAGGCGACGGCAGGCGGCTGATTAGCACGAGAGACAGCCCGTATTCAAAGGAGGAGACAACAGTGAAAGCAGTGCGAGTAGTGCCGACGCCGCAAGGCGGCAAAGTCGAGGTGCAGGACATCCCCGTGCCGCAGGTCGGGGCTGGACAGGTGCTCGTCAGGGTTCGTGCCGCGGGGCTGAATCGCGGCGAGATCAACCAGGCGCGCGAACTCCGTTCGGGTAACACGATTACCGCCGGCGTCGAGCTGGCCGGCGAGGTGGCTCAGGTTGGCGAGGGGGTCACAGGATGGCGCGAAGGTGACCGCGTGATGGGCCACGGCAAGGGTTGTCAGGCGGAATACGTCGTCATGGACCCGCTTGCACTGATGCCGGTACCGGAAAACCTCTCATGGGTCGACGCGGCCGCTTTCCCGAATGTTTTTATCACCGCGCACGATGCGGTTGTGACGAACGGTGAGCTTCGCAAGGGCGAGTCGATCTTGGTCAATGGCGCGTCGGGCGGCGTGGCGATGGCGGCGATCCAGATTGCCTCATTGCTGGGCGCGAAGCCCGTGATCGCGACATCCCGCTCAGCGGCGAAGCTAGACAAGCTCAGTCAGTTTGGCGTCGATGTCGGCATCGACTCGTCGCGCGACTCGCAGCTCGAGGTTGTGATGGCCGCAACCGACAAGCGCGGTGTCGACGTGATTATCGACACCGTTGGCGGCCCGGTATTCGAGGCGAACATGGACAGCCTCGCGGTCAAGGGGCGGCTCGTCAATATCGCGCGTCTTGGCTCGGCGACGGCCCAGATCGACCTGACAAAGCTATGGCTCAAGCGCCTGAAGCTGATCGGCGTGACGTTCCGCACGCGTACGGAGCAGGAACGGCTCGAATGTATCCAGGCGTGCGCGCGCGACATGCTGCCGTTTCTCGAGGCGGGCCGTATCCGTCTGCCGATCGATCGTACCTTTTCGATCGACGAGATTGCAGAAGCACACGCGTACATGCAACTCGATCAGCATGTCGGGAAGATCGTGCTGACGGTCGCATGAGTTCGCCCAGATCAACGATATCGATTAACAGGAGACTTTGATGAGCATCCAAATTACGCCGTTGACCGGTTCGGTCGGGGGACTGGTCGAAGGCGTCAACCTGAACGAGCCCATTAATCACGATACGTTCGACGTGCTGCATCGCGCTTTTCTCGAGCATGGCGTGCTTGTCTACCGCGGCCAGTTCCTGCAACCTGGGGCGCACGTCGAGTTCGCCAGGCTCTGGGGCAACCCTGCGCAAAACAATCCGTTGGACCCGTCGGTGCCAGGCTTCCCCGGTCTGATCCAGGTCACGAAAATTCCCAAGGAGACCGCATCGACTGAAGCGTGGCATTCCGACTCGATCTATACACCCGTTCCGCCGAAGATCTCGATCCTTTCGGCCGTCGTCGTGCCGCATGGCGGCGATACGATGTGGTGCAATCAGTACGTCTCTTACGAGCGCCTGTCACCGACCATGCAGCGCGTGCTCGAGGGCTTGCGCGCACGATTCACAGGATTGCGGCTCGCCCGGATGAGAGGTATCGACACGATTCCGTCGGCTGTGCATCCGATCGTTCGCACCCATCCGGAGACCCACCGCAAGGCACTTTACGTCGGCCATCCCGATACCGCGCAGCAGATCGAGGGAATGACGGTTGCCGAGAGCCGGCCGTTGCTCGATTTCCTGTACGGACACTCCACGACGCCCGACAACATTTACCGTCATATGTGGCAGGTGGGAGATGTCGTGATGTGGGACAACCGATGCACGATGCACTATGCCGTGCACGACTATGGCGAAGCTGAACGCGTGTTGAACCGCATCACGCTGGAGGGAGAGGTGCCGGTCTAACGCTTCGTCGGATCGCGTATTGGCAGGCGACCGGTTGAGCCGAATGACAGGATGGATCGAATTTTTATTGATTCGGTATCCGAATGGATAGGCGAATAAAAAAGACTGCGAAAAAGAGGAGATCAGATGAAAAAGACAACTGTTGCAACGGCAGTGGCGGCAATGGCGGCGGCCATCGCATCGGTGCCTGCGTTTGCGCAAAGCTCTGTAACGCTGTATGGGATCGTCGATACGGGCGTCGAGTTTTTCACGCACGCTACGCCCAAGGGTGGTTCCGTTGCGCGAATGCCCGTGATCGGCGGGGGAGACGTACCGTCGCGGTGGGGATTGCGAGGGGCGGAGGATCTTGGTGGCGGGTTGAAAGCGGTCTTCACGCTCGAAAGCGGTTTTTCAGATTCGAACGGTGCGCTTCAACAGGGCGGCCGGTTATTCGGCCGGCAGTCTTATGTCGGCTTGACTGGCCCCTGGGGACAACTCACGTTTGGCCGGCAGTACAGCATGACGAACTGGGGCATGACGGAGTCGAACATTATCGGCTCAGGTGGATTCGGTGGCCTCGCATCGCTCGATTCTTATCTGCTTGCCGCGCGTTTCGATAACGACGTGGTTTACATGGGCACATTTTCCGGGGTCACTGTCGGCGCGAGCTATTCGACCGGGCGTGATTCGAGTACGGTGGGAAATTGCCCGGGTCAGACGGGCAATGACTTCCTTGCCTGTCGCGCGATCTCGGCAATGCTCAAGTACGACGGCAACGCATGGGGCGCGGCTGTGACCTACGACGAGCAGCGCGGCGGTGCAGGCGCGACGCCCATTACCGTCGTGCCGGGTGCGGCAGGTATCGCATTCACGAAGTCCAGCGATACCGACCGTCGCTACCAACTGGCTGCGCACCTGGATATCAGCTCGGTGCGGGTGGGCGCGGGATGGCTGCACCGGCTGGTCGAGGGTGACGCACGGTCGGCCAAAACCGATATCGAATATCTCGGTGCATCGGTGCCCTACGGTGCGTGGGTCTTCGATGCGCAGGTCTCGCATGTCGGTGACAGCGCCTACGACGCCGACGGCACGATGGGCACCCTGCGGGCCAACTACAACCTCAGCAAGCGGACCTCGCTTTACGGCGTATTCGCCTACATGAAGAACAGCGGCAAAGAGGGCATCTATTCGGTGTCGGCCTCAAGTGCCGTCCCTGCGGCTCCGCATCCCGGGTCGAATCAACTCGGCGTGGAGCTCGGCATTCGACATCTTTTCTGACGGAAGGCGAGACCGCAATGCGGCGGGCGTTGGTTTGGCAGATGTTGTGCGCGGCGCCGCCGTCCGCGCCCGCGACTGCGGGCCGGTGGTGTGGATAGTAAGAGTGAAAACAGGGTCGCGCAGACAGGCGCAATGTGAGGTTGGACATGCAGATTGGAATTCCCGCTGAGTCGAGAGGCCGCAAAGCGCTGGTTGCGGCAACGCCAGAGACTGTCAAAAAGCTCGTCGCCCAGGGGCACGGCGTGACTGTTGAGGCCGGTGCCGGCGAGTGCGCACATTACACGGACGATGCGTACCGGAGTGCGGGTGCACAGATTGGCGATGCGGCCGCGGCTTATGGCGCACAGATCGTACTGAAGGTCGCCTCACCGACAGCCGATGAATTGCCACTGATGAAACCCGGTGCAGTGTTGGCGGGCATGCTCGATCCGTTCAACACAGAAAACGCCGAGCGGCTCGCAGCAGCAGGGGTGACTGCGTTCGCGCTGGAAGCCGCTCCGCGCACCACCCGCGCGCAGAGTCTCGACGTCCTTTCGTCGCAGGCGAACATCGCTGGTTATAAGGCCGTGCTGATTGCCGCGCACTATTATCCGCGCTTCATGCCGATGCTGATGACGGCAGCCGGCACCGTGAAGGCGGCGCGGGTGCTGGTTCTTGGCGTAGGTGTCGCGGGCTTGCAGGCGATTGCGACCGCCAAGCGCCTCGGCGCGGTGGTTGAGGCATCCGACGTGCGCCCCGCCGTGAAAGAGCAGATCGAATCGCTCGGCGCGACGTTTATCGACGTGCCCTATGAGACCGATGAGGAGCGCGAAGCGGCGCAGGGTGTAGGCGGCTATGCGCGGCCGATGCCGCCTTCGTGGCTGGCGCGCCAGTCGGCGCTCGTGCATGAACGGGCCAAACAGGCGGACATCTTAATCTCGACGGCGCTTATTCCGGGCCGTCCCGCGCCGACGCTGATTTCCGTGGATACGGTGCAGGCGATGAAGGCCGGCTCAGTGATTGTCGACCTCGCTGCGGGGCGCGGCCCCGTCATTGACGGGCACCGTGGCGGCAACTGTCCGCTCACCGAACCGGACGAGGTCGTTGTGACGGATAACGGCGTGCAGATCGTCGGCTATACGAACCTGGCCTCGATGGTGCCCGCCGACGCGTCGTCCCTCTACGCGCGCAACCTGCTCGACTTCCTCAAGCTGATCATCACCAAGGAAGGCGCCCTGAACATCGATCTCGCAGACGAC
>NZ_WOEY01000031.1 GCF_013177695.1 Paraburkholderia solitsugae
GGGGTTGGTGGTGCCCGGGGGGCTTTGGGCGGGTCTGCTTCCGCTTCTGTCTCTGCTTCGCTTTTGCCCGCGATGGGTGGGCCTGCATTGGATGCTGCTACTCGGGAACTCGTTTGTGGTGCTCGGCGGGTTGCCGTTACACGGCGGGAGTTTCTTTTGCTTGAATGCCTGCTGAGGCAGGTTAATGCGCCGGTGGCGAGGGATCAGCTGATCCGGTATGCCTGGCCTGAGAAGGAGGATGTTGATCCTTCTAGTGTCAATCTTGTAGTGTCGAGGTTGCGGCGCAAGCTTTCCGATGATGTGCCTGAAGTGAGGATTGAGACTGTTAGTCGGTTTGGGTATCAGGTTTCTGTTTCTTCTTCTTGATCATTTTGATCTTTTTTGCCTGCGCGGCGCTTTGTTTCTGTGTGCCTACGGCGTTGGCCTTTCCTTGAATTGATATTGGATTATTAGCGTCGCCCCTGTGCGGGGCAGGCACCTACTTTTCTTTGCCTGCCGCAAAGAAAAGTAGGCAAAAGAAAGCGGCTCACACCGCTAGCTCATAAGCGGGTCCCCTGGCTCGGAGGGGGCAGTGGTGCATCTGGAATCCGTGTTCTCGCACATTCCGCCCTGGTGACAAGGCAGTCATACTTCCGGCGGCGCTGCGCGCGCCGACGCGCATTTCATCAAACCATTCGCTCGTTTTCGCGCCCGACTTCAACTACTCGGCACAGTAGGTCACCGTCCCGCCGCGAATGCGCACGACGCTTGGTTTGAAACCCAAGCTCGTATTGCCACGCATCTGTGCATCTCACGGCGAGTAATCGAACGCTGCACCTCGCCGATGCACCCCCTTCGCTTCAAACGTAGCGGCTGGTCTCCCATGCAGACTCGTCCACGCCGAGGCGAAATCGATGGGCTCCACCACGCGCACCCGAAGCCCTTGGTGTACCACCATGCAGCCCCGTTCTCGCCGAGGTGAAGCCGACGGCGCCCACCGTGCGTAATCGAAGCCCCACGGTTTCCCATGCGGACCCGTCCGCGACGCACGCAGTGCGGAGTGGGAGCTGATGAGCGCTTTGTCACTCACGTTGAATGTGCGAGGGCACGGATTCCAGATGCACCACTACCGCAACTGTGCGGGGGACCCGCTTAAGAGTTAGCGGTTTGAGCCGCTTTCTTTTGCCCCTACTTTTCTTTGCGGCAGGCAAAGAAAGTAAGTGCCGCCCCGCACAGGGGCGACGCTAATAATCCAATATCAATTCAAGGAAAGGCCAACGCCGCAGGCACACAGACAAAGCGCCGCGAAGGCATACAGATCAAGGAAAGGCCAACGCCGCAGGCATACAGACGAACAAGCGCCGCGCAGGCAACCAACCCAAGCAAACCCCAACGCCGCAGGCATGCAGACGAACAAGCCCACCCTCATGCGCCATGGGTCAATGACCCATCCATGAAAACCCAACGAAAAAACTGAAAGTCTGTCTTGCAGATGCACCGCTTTCTGGCCTAGATATATTCGCCACGTGATAACACAGTATCGCAAGATCTCCACCGCTATCAGGTATCCTTAATTAAATGAAAGGTGATTCATGAATCATAAGATGAAGTTGACACACTTGGTCGGGGCACTCCTGTGTGTCGGCGTCGTTTCCTCCGCGCACGCGCAAAGCAGCGTCACACTCTACGGACTGCTCGATACGGGGATCGACTTCGCCAGCAACGTCAACGGTAACCATCTCTATCAAATGGCCAGCGGCGTCAGCGCAGGTAGCCGCTGGGGTCTCCGTGGCAAGGAAGATCTCGGCGCCGGTCTCTCTGCTGTGTTCGACCTGGAAAGCGGCTTCAATTCGACCAACGGCAGCCTCGGTAGCGGCCTGGCCTTCTCCCGTAACGCCTACGTCGGACTCGCAAGCCAGACGGTCGGTACCGTCACGCTCGGGCGGCAGTGGGATCCAGTCGTCGATCTCATCGAGCCATACTCGCTCAACGATAGCTACGGCGGTTGGTATTTCTCCCACCCCAATGACATGGACAACCTCGACAACGGCTTCGCCATCAGCAATTCGGTGAAGTACACGAGTCCCACCATCGGTGGCTTCACCGGCGAAGCCCTCTATTCGTTCGGCGGGCAGGCCGGCCAGTTCTCGAATAACTCCGCCTACAGCGCGGCAGCGTCGTACACGAACGGACCGTTCTCCATGGGCGCGGGCTATCTGCGCGTCAACGATCCGGAACAGTCGGTCCAGAGCTATCAGAACGGCCCGGGCTACACCAATGCGGTGTACGGCAACTATCTGGCCAATGCCCGCAGTCAAGGCATCTTTGCCGCCGGTGCGTCGTATCAGATCGGCCAGTTCAAGGTGATGGGTAACTTCACCAACGTCAATTTCCAGCAGAGCGATGCAGGACAAGACGTCAAATTCCAGAACTATGAAATTGCCGGCACCTTCGCGGCAACCAGTCAGCTGAATCTGGCAGCAGGCTACACCTACACGGATGGCCGCAATCACGCGACCAATCAGGAGCCGAAGTATCAGCAGCTCAACCTGAGCGCTGAATACGAATTGTCGAAGCGTACCGCAATCTACGCGCTCGCGGCGCTACAGAAGGCCAGTGGCGGCGCCGTCGCGCAGATCGCCGGTTTCGATCCGTCGTCGGACGGTAAGCAGGTGGTCGGCCGCGTGGGTATTCGACACTCGTTCTAAAACATCAGCAGCAAGTAAATGAGCGCGCTGCCCGAAAGGGGAGCGCGCTCATTTTTGTTCATGAACCAAAATAGATATTGCAGTAACTGGGTGGGCCGACACAGTTGTCGGCGCTGGTGGGTGTCGACGTTGTCGCGCAGCCGGATAGCAGCAGTCCGGCTGCAACAGCGGCAACGGCAAACGAGGCAGTTCGTTTGATCGCGGTGCGAAGAGTCATTGATGTCAGGGCGAGAAAGGCAGCGTGTTGCGTTTAACGATAGAGCCGGCTCAGCGTCCCGCACACCGGCCACGCGGCGACGGCCGACGTGGCCGCGCAGCCGCAAGGCCGGAGGCGGGAAGCGGCGCCGATGCGGCGCGCACCCGGTGGTCTTTCTTCACGCGGATCTCAGTGTGCGTAGAGGGTCGAGTTCAGATAGGCAAGCTGGCCGTCCTTCTCCGCATGCACCAGTTCCTGATAGACCTGCGCACGCGTCTTCCCAGCGGTCGCCTGGCCGTAAGGCGCCACCCAAGATCCAGCGACGCTGCCCGTGGAGGTGCCGTTCGCCGCTACTTGCATCGCCGGCGTGGCGGTTTCTTGCGTCGGCGCCGGGGTCGATTGAGCGAAAGCGGAAGCCGTTGCGGTTGCACCGATGAAAGCGATGGCGAGCGTCAGAGATTTCATATTCGTAATCCTCACAAATCAAATTGGATGGGACCGATGCGCGAACCGCAGTGCATTCGTGGATCGGTTGATGAGAAGGATAGTCACCTGGCTTTAGCGGATCGGTGGTGTGCGCATGAAAAGATATTTATCCGTTTAAGTTTTCCTGCGCCCATGTTTCATGGACGCTTCGGCGACATGTCATGAACATAAAAAACCTTTCATGAATCGGCCGGTTTTGATCACGGGTATGTCACCGCGCAAATCTACATTGCGGCTACCCGCACCGTGTGCGGGATCGGTCCGTCAATGCGCGGATCGGCGCCTTCTCTTACCCGGAATCAAACATGAATAAAGCATTGGCAACCACACTCGTCGCGCTGGCAGGTACCTTCAGCGCGGCGGCGCACGCACAAAGCAGCGTCACGCTCTACGGCACGCTCGATACCGGCATCGACTACATCAGCAATCAGAAAACGGCTTCAGGCGGGAAAAGCAACTGGATGATGGAAAGCGGCAATGTCAGTACCGACCGCTGGGGCCTGCGCGGTAACGAGGACCTGGGCGGCGGGCTGAGTGCGGTCTTCGATCTGGAGAACGGTTTTAATATCGACAGCGGCAAGCTCTCCAACGGCGGCGACGAGTTCGGCCGGCAGGCATGGGTTGGTATCGCGAGCAAACAGTGGGGCACGGTGACGATGGGCCGGCAGTACGACTTCCTGGTCGATTTCGTCGCGCCGCTTTCGGCAACCGGTTCGGGCTTCGGTGGCAATATTGCCGATCATCCGTTCGATAACGACAATCTCAACAACGATCTGCGCATGAACAACGCGCTGAAATTCCGCAGCGCGACCTATGACGGCTTCACGGTCGGCGGCGCCTACGCCTTCAGCAATGCGGCGGGTGGTTTCAGCAACAACAACGCCTATAGCCTCGGCGCGCAATGGGCGGGCGGCCCATTCAATCTGGCGGTGGCTTATTTGCAGGTGAACCAGCCGGGCGGCGTCAATCAACCCAACAATACCGGCGGCGCGGTCAGCAGCAGTGACGGCGATGCGACCTTCACCGGCGCGCGCCAACGTATCCTCGGCGCCGCGGGACGCTACACGTTCGGCGCAGCGACCGTCGGTCTAGTCTTCACACGGACGATGCTCGACGATCCGCACCAGATCACGCAAGGCGGTGCGTATTCCACGCTCAACGGCGATATGCTGACGTTCAACAACTATGAACTGAACGCGCGCTACGCGATTACCCCGGCCTTCTTGCTGGGCGGCTCGTACACGTACACCGACGGACATTTCAGCGACGCCGGCAAGAGCGTCGCGCCGAAGTGGAATCAGTTCATGCTGCAGGCGGACTACGCATTGTCACGCCGCACCGATGTGTATCTGGAAGGGGTATATCAACGCGTGTCGGGTGCGGACGGCATCGCGGTGCTCGGCAACGCGTCGATCTATTCGCTGGCGGCTTCGTCGAGCGACCGGCAGGCGGTTGTCGCCTTGGGGATGCGGCATCGGTTCTGAGCGCCGCGAGCGCACCGCAAGGCGCGGTAAGCGCGCCTGAAACACAAACGTCGCCGGTGATGGACCGGCGACGTTTTTTATTTGCAGTATTGGTGGATGTGACTGGCAGATTCGACCTGCGAGTTCAGTTGGCAGACTCAGCTGGCAGATTCGACCTGCGGGTTCAGTTGGCACACTCAACTGGCAGACTCGACTTGTACGTTCAATCAGCGGACGAGAGCGCCTCCGGATGCGCCGTTTGCGCGCTTACCGCCTGAACGGCAGGCGAGCCCGTAGCGCCGTCCGGCGACCAACCCCCTCCCAACGCCTCGATCAAGCCCACGGAGGCCAGCAGGCGCCGCGTCTGGAGGTTCAATGCGTCGATCTGCGTGGTGAGTTCGGTGGTCTGGGCGGTCACCACGTCCAGATAGCTGACCACGCCGTCCCGATAACGCGACATCGAAAGCTGCAACGTGCGTTGTGCCGCGACAAGCGCCTCGTTTTGCTGCGTGGCCTCGTCGCCGAGATGATGTAATTGCGCAAGGTTGTCTTCAACCTGCTGGAAGGCGAGCAGAACGGTAGCCTTGTACTTCGCGCCGTTCTCGGCGAGCTTGGCGCGCGCCTGTTGCGTGATCGCTTCACGGCGGCCGCCATCGAACAGGGTGAACAACAGATTCGGCCCGACCGACCAGATCTCGTTCGGCGCCATCAGCCAGGGCGAAAGTGTGTCGCTTTGATAGCCGCCATCGAGGCCAAGCGAAATGTCCGGGAAGAATGCTGCCTTGGCCACGCCGATTTTTGCATTAGCCTCGGCGACGCGCCGCTCGGCTGCCGCGATGTCGGGGCGCCGTTGCAGCAGCGCGGCGGGCACACCCGTAGGAATTGACGGCAGGTAGGCCGTTTTGATCTCCGGTGCGAGTGTGAAGGTCGACGCGGGCGTGCCGGTCAGGCTGGCGATCGCGTGCTCGTACAGCGCGCGGCGTGCTGCGATGTCATCGGCGGAAGCGCGCGCGGTGTCGAGTTGGGTCTGCGCGCGCGACACGTCGAGGTCCGAGGCAATGCCGCCCGCGTGGCGGCTTAGCGTGAGCTTGAGCGCGTGCTGGTAGGTGTCGATCGTGTCGTTGAGCAATTGCTGCTGTTCGTCGAGTCCGCGCAGATTGAAATATGCACTCGCCAGATTGGCCTGCAAACTCAAACGCACTGACTGGAGATCGGCCTCGCTCGCCTGCATCGCTGAGCGGCCCGCTGACACCTCGTTGCGGATCTTGCCCCATAGGTCGAGGTCGTAGCCGATGCCGACGTCAACGGTATTCGCGCCGTACACCGCAGGCTGACCAGCGCCACGTAGCGGGCGATTATCCGACTGCCTCTGGCGTTCGACCGACGCTTCCGCGCCGATGGTCGGAAACAATCCCGAGCGGGCTTGCGACAGATAGGCGGTGGCTTCGTCGTGGCGCGCCATTGCTGCGGCCACGTCCGGATTGGCAGCAGCCACCTGAACTTCTAGGTGGTCGAGTACGGGATCGCGATACACGCTCCACCACGCGTCGCGCGGCACGCGGTCGGCGGGCCGCGCGAGCTGCCACGCGCCGCCTTCCTTGAAGGTCGTGGGGATGCTGGTGGCCGGCGCCTGGTAGGTCGGCGCGAAGGAGCAGCCGCTTACTAGCGCCGCGGCCGCCAGCACGATGCAGATGCGGCGTTTATCCATGAGTACTCTCCGCCGGCCGGCGTTCGGCTAGCGACGTGTCCGTCGTACCGGCCGGATTGCCCTCGAGCCTTACTTCATCGCCCGAAGCGAGCGAGTCGGGCGGGTTGTCGATCACACGGTCGGTTGGGTTCAGGCCTGACGCGATTTCGACGTGGGTGCCGAGATCGGTGGCGATCGAAACCGGTTTGAGCACCGCGCGGTTGTCGTTGCCGACGACGGCGACTTGCAAACCTTGCTGCCGGAAGATGAGCGAGCTGGCCGGGATCGACAAGGCATGCGAGTTAGTCGGCATCGCGAAATGCACCTCGGTGTATTCGCCGGGGATCAGCAAGCCATCCTGATTGTCGACCGCGAGTTGCACCAGCAGCGTACCCGAGGAGGGCGTGATCGCATCGTCGGTGTCGACGAGTTTGGCGTTGAACTTCACGCCGGGGCGTTCGGGCACGGTGAGCGTAGCGGTCATGCCGGGTTTGATGGCGGCCGCCTCGTCCTGCGGCACGCTCACGTAGACGCGCAATTGACGCGCGTCGGAGACCGAGAACAGTTCAGGCCCGTTGCCGCCGCCCGCATTGATGAGCGCGCCGATATCGGTGGTGCGTGCGGTGACGATGCCGTCGAACGGCGCGGTGATGCGCTTGAACGATTCGAGCGCTTCGAGACGCCGCACGTTGGCTTCGGCTGCCGCTACCGTTGCCTGCTTGGCGACGAGATCGCTGGTCTTTTCATCGGCATCCTGCTGCGAGACCGAGTCCTGCTGCAGCATCTTCGTCCAGCGGGTTGCTGTGGAGGCGGCGAGTTTTTCATTAGCCACCGAGTTCTGCAAATCGGCGCGGGCCTGCTGCAATTGCTGATCGAGGTCGGGCGTGTCGATCACCCCGAGCAACTGGCCGGCTTTGACGTGGGTGCCGATATCGGCGTACCACGCATGCAGGTAGCCCGACACGCGCGCGTAGATCGGTGCGTTGACGAAGGCGGACAGCCGCCCGGGCAACACCAGCGCTTGCGCGTCGAGGTCGTGTTTGGGGGTATACGCCACCACCGTCGGCACGGCTTGCTGGGCCGACCAGGTGGTGAGTTCCTGCTTCGCATGCACGCGGCTGGCAATGCCGCTAGTCACGATTCCCGCGGCCGCCAGCAGCGCGACGATACCGATCAGCTTCAGATGACGCAGCCGCTTCGGCGAATTGATCTCGATCTCAGTGGACATGATGGACTCCGGGTTCGGATGATGAGTGATCGTGCGAGGTGTCGTTTGATGAGCTGTGCGATAGACCAAGTGAGGGGCCGTGTGGTGCGTCATGAGCCGCCGCATCGCGGCGATGCACAAGGCTGAACACGACCGGCACGAACAGCAGCGTGGCGAAAGTCGCGCAAATCAGCCCGCCGATGACGGCGCGGCCGAGCGGGGCGTTCTGTTCGCCGCCGTCACCGAGGCCGAGCGCCATGGGCGCCATGCCGATGATCATCGCGAGCGCCGTCATCAACACCGGGCGAAAGCGCGTGAAGCCGGCTTCCATCGCCGCGACGAGCGCATTGCCGGTCACCGCCAGCCGCTCGCGGGCGAAGCTCACCACCAGAATGCTGTTGGCGGTCGCGACGCCCATGCAGAGAATCGCGCCGGTCAGTGCGGGCACCGAGAGTGGTGTATGGGTGGTGAACAGCATCCACACAATGCCGGCCAACGCCGCGGGCAACGCAGTAACGATCACGAACGCATCGCTCCACGAATGGAAGTTCACGACGATCAGCAGGTAGATCAGCAGGATCGCGCCGACCAGACCGAGCGACAAACCGAGGAACGCGCTATTCATCGTCTGCACCTGGCCGCGCAGTGTGACGATCGAGCCCTTTGGCACATCTTTCGCGGTCGCATGGATGATGTTCTGAATCTTCGCCGCGACGGCGCCGAGATCCTGACCTTGGGTGGTCGCGAACACGTCGTAGAGCGGCTCGATGTTGTAGTGCGAAATCACCGCATCGCCGACGCCGCGCGTAATGGTCGCGATGCCGCCGAGAATCTGCGCCTGGCCGCTCTTGCTGGTTACCGGCAGGTTGTTTAGATTCGACAGGGACGTCATGTCGTATTGCGGCGTCTGCGCGACGATGGGATACGACACGCCGTTCTTCGGATTCAGCCAGAACGTCGGCGATACCTGGCTCGTGCCCGAGAGGCTCGCCACTACGGAGTTGGTCACGTCCTGTTCGGTGATGCCGAGTTGATCGGCGCGCGTGCGGTCCACTGACACGGTAAATTGCGGATACGTCGCGGCCTGCTGGATGCGCGTATCGGCAATGCCGGGAATCAAACGCATGCGCCGCATGACTTCGTTGGCGTAGCGATGATTGGCCGCCTGGTTCGGCCCCGCCACCTGCAGATCGATTGGCGCGGGGGCACCGAAATTCAGAATCTGACTGACGATATCAGCCGGCAGGAACGCGAACGTCGTCCCCGGAAACTGGCGCGGCAGCGTTTCGCGGAGCTCGTGCACGAAGTGTGCAGTCGGTTGGTGGTTTTCGTTCAGCGAGATCAGGATGTCGCCGTCCTGCGGTCCGGTTGTGCCGCTGTTGTTATAGGTCAGGTTGATACCGCTATTGGGCAGGCCGATGTTGTCGACGATACTGCGCAACTGGTCCGGCGGAATCGCGCGGCGCACCGCGTTCTCGATCAGGTCGAACTCCGCGGCGGTATCTTCGACCCGCGTGCCGATCGGGGCGCGCACGTGAATCGAGATTGCCCCGGAGTCGATATCCGGGAAGAAATTGCGGCCGAGCCACGGCGCGAGCAGGAAAGACGCGCCGACCACGATCAGGAAACACGCCACGAAGCGCTTGCGATGCGTGAGCGCAAGGCCGAGCACGATTCGGTACACGCTGCGCACGCGCTCGAAGCGATGCTCGAAGCCGCGCTGAAAGCGCACCAGCGGATTGCGCGACGGTGCCGCATGCGCGTGGCCGCCATGCGGATCCATCACTGCGGCCAGTTCGCCCGAGGCGTGACCGCCCGATGCATGCGGGCGCAACAGGTATTGCGCCATCATTGGCACGAAGGTGCGCGACAGAATGAACGAAGCGACCATCGCAAAGATCACCGCTTCGGCCATCGGTACGAACAGGAAGCGCGCAATGCCGTCGAGCAGCAGCATCGGCACAAATACGATGCAGATGCACAGCAGCGATACAAAGGCCGGCGCGACGATCTGCGCGGCGCCGTCCATGATCGCGCTGCGGACGTCCTTGCCCTGTTCGAGGTGCCAGTTGATGTTTTCGATCGTGACGGTGGCATCGTCAACCAGAATCCCGACCGCAAGCGCGAGACCGCCGAGCGTCATCACGTTGAGCGTTTCGCCCATGGCGGCCAGACCTGCAATGGCTGCCAGCACGGCAAGCGGAATCGACGCCGCGATAATCAGTGTCGAGCGCCAGCTGCCGAGGAACAGCAGAATCATCAGCGAAGTGAGCGCGGCGGCGATCACGCCTTCACGCGCCACGCCGCTGACGGCGCCTTTCACGAAGGTCGATTGATCGCCCATCGTAACGAGCTTGAGTCCGGGTGGCAGCGTCGCTTCGATACGCGGCAACTGCGCCTTGACGCCGGAGATGATGTCGAGCGTCGAGGCGGAGCCGTTCTTCAGAATGCTCATTAGCACCGCGCGATGACCATCCACACGCACGACGTTGCCTTGCGGCGGATAGCCGTCGCGCACGTGAGCCACATCGCGGATGTAGATCGTTGCGCCGTCCACCGTCTTGATCGGCAGCGCGTTCAATTCGTCGAGCGCGCGCGGGCTGTTGTTCAGCTTGATGTTGTATTCGAAGCGGCCGATCTTTTCGGTGCCCGCCGGAATGATCTGATTCTGCTGGGCGAGTGCGGTGGCGACATCGTTGGCCGACAGCTTTTTCGCCTGCAGGGCTTGCGGATCGAGGTCGATCTGCACTTCGCGGGTCTTGCCGCCGTACGGCGTCGGAATCGCCACGCCGGGCACGCTCAGCAATTGCGGACGAATGAAGTTGGTCGCGTAGTCAGCGAGTTTCTGTTCGTCGAGTGTATTGCTGGTCAGCGCAAGTTGCAGCACTGGCACGGTGGACGCGTTGTAGTTGAGAATTTGCGGCGGCGTAGTGCCGGGTGGCATCTGCTTGAGCACCGTCTGCGAAACAGAGGTCACCTGGGCGGTGGCGGTGCGGATATCCACCGTCGGCTGAAAGAAGATCTTGACGATGCCGTAGCCGCGAAACGATTGCGACTCGATATGCGCGACGTCGTTGACGGTGGTGCCGAGCGTGCGCTCGTAGTAAGTGACGATGCGGCCGGACATGTCGTCCGGTTGCAAGCCGGCGTAGTTCCAGACCACGCTGATCACGGGAATGCGGATGTCGGGAAAGATATCCGTCGGCGTGCGCAACGCGGCAAGCGGGCCGATCAACAGGATCAGCATCGCAAGCACGATGAACGTGTAGGGCCGGGTCAAAGCCAACCGGACTATTTTTAACATCGAAGGCTGCTCCGTTCAGAGGCGCGTTTGAATCTGCGCGGGCGTGTGGCGGTTAGGGCTTGCACCAATGGCGAGGCCCGGTAACGGCATTCTGGAGAGCGGGTCCTAACAGTCGTGGACTAAACAAATGAAACTAGTTTTAGGAAGCCGGGACGATGTGCACGATCGCGTCGATAGTCGTGTTGCAACGGCTTTAGCGCTGCATGCAGCGCTAATGCTCCGTCAGAAAACCTGCGAGTAGGGCGGCGTCAGCCGAACAGATAGCCAGAGCCTCGAATGGTGCGGATCAGCGGGCGCTCGCCGGGTGTCTCCACTTTTTTGCGCAAACGGCCTACGTGTACGTCGATCAGGTTGGTGCCGGGATCGAAGCGGCAGCCCCACACGGCTTCGAAAATCATCGTGCGCGTGAGCACCTGGCCGGTGTGACGCATCATGAATTCGAGCACGCGGAATTCGGTGGGTTGCAGATCGAGCTGGCGCTGCCGGTGGGTGACCTTTCGGCGAACCAGATCGAGCTCCAACGCACCGCTGCGCAGCAGCGTTTCAGCTTTGGCGTGACGTGGGCGCCGGCGCAACAGCACCTCGACGCGCGCGAACATTTCCTCGGGCGAGAACGGCTTGGTCAGATAGTCGTCGCCGCCGGCGCGCAGGCCTTGAATGCGCTGATCGACATCGGACATCGCGCTCATGACGAGCACCGGCGTTTCCATGCCGACGCCACGCATGGTGGCCACGATGGTGAGGCCGTCGAGGTCGGGCAGCATGCGGTCGAGTGTGACGACGTCGTAGTCACCCGCCATCACTTTCGCCATGCCTTCGCGGCCGGTGCGCGCCACGTCGACGGAGAAACCGCTCGCACTGAGTGTGCGCGCGATATCGTGGGCGATCAGCTCGTCATCTTCGATCGTCAGTATTTTGGGCATAGTGCGCGAGCCCGGATCAGGCTACAGCGCGCAGTGCAACCGGGCGGTCCGGCGCGCGATACTGGCTGACCGCGAAGTCGATGAAACTGCGCACGCGCATCGAGAGGTAATTGCGGCCGGAGTAGAGAATCGACACCTGGCGCGGGCCGCCGTTGATTTCGAACTGTTCGAGCACGGGCACGAGCGAGCCTTGCACGAGATCGTCGGCAATGATCGGCATCGGCAGCAAGGCGATACCCATATGATTAAGCGCGGCCACGCGCACCATCGCGCTGCTCGTTGCGGTGAGCGCGCTGCCGGTGTTGACGCGGTAGATGCCGTCGGCGTCCGCGAACTCCCAGGCGCGCGACGAACCGTCGGAGACCGTCAGCAAGCCGTGGCGGTTCAATGCCGCCGGATCGCGAGGGGTGCCGTGACGTGCCAGATAGGCAGGGGAGGCGACTGTCATTTCATCGACGCTGGTCAGCATGCGGCTGACCAGCGAGGAGTTGGCAAGCCGCCGGTCGTCGGAGAAACACACGTCGAAACCGCCTTCCACCAGGTCGATATGTGTGTCGAACGTCGTCACGTCGAAGTCCACACGTGGATGCAGCGTGCGATACGCGGCCAGCAATGCGCCCAACCCGGCGGTCGCGAACGTCATCGGCGTGGCGATGCGCAGCGTGCCCTGTGGATCGCGCGTGGTCTCAAGCAGATTCGACTCCATCTCGTCGAGCTTCTCGATGATCGTGCGGCAGCCGTCGAGATACTCGCGGCCCACATCGGTTAGCGAAAGACTGCGCGTGGTGCGGTTCAGCAAGCGCATGTTCAGATGCGCTTCCAGTGTGCCGACGCTGCGCGTGACCGCTGCCGCCGACATACCTAACTGTCTCGCCGCAAGATTGAAGCTGGCGAGATCGACCACCCGTGTGAAGACACGCATCGCTTGTAGCTGGTTCATGTTGGAACAGTAGAGAAGGACGATGAGTGCATCATCGGCGATCGCAGATAAAACGACACTGCTAGGCGGATTAAGTATTTTTTAACTTTGTGCAATGTTCATGAACTACGTGGTCGACCCTGAATGCCGATCCGATCGATAACCCTATGCATGCCTAAGCGATGGGCAAAAAAAGAGCGCGGACAGAGCCGCGCTTCGGAAAGAGACCTGAATGAAAGTAACCGCTATGACGCGGCGGGGGAAGTATAGGTGTAGAGCGCCGCGAGGTGCATGCGCACTCTGAAACGCAGTGCTGCGCAAAATGCAACAAGCACGCAACAAGCCGCGTGCGCTCGCGGTTCAGTTGATTCAGTTGAGCATGCCGTGCACTTCGAGCGATGCTTCCAGTTGCTGTGTCAACGCGTGATGCAGCCTGGCGAGGCTCTCGGTGGGGAGCGCGAAGCCTGCCCAGCCCAAGCCGGAATGCCGCAGGAACAGGACCGCACCGTCATGCAGCGGATGCTTTTCAGTGTGCCAGCATGGATCGATTTCAATCACATACTGATGCGTGCGCAGCGGCTCCTTAGGTACTTCCGGACGCATCGTGGCGCGCAGGGCGCTGAGGTGTTCGATCACGGCATCCAGATCGGCCGCTTCCAGCAGGACCGCACGGTCCTCGATGGCGATGCGAACCGCGTTCTCTCCGTACTCGTTGACTCTCTCGATGCTCATGGGACGCGACATGTTTCTGCTCCTTCCAGCGCTTACGGTACGCAAATTATGGCGCGGCCTCTCTTAACCAAGTCTTAAAGAGCACGATCCAGGCATGAAACTTTGTTTAAGGAAACCGCCTGGCACGGTTCCCAGGGCAGCGTCCAATCGTCTGATGTTTTCGATGAGAAAGATAAATGAAAGGAATATTTAATCATATGTAAAAGAGGGCTGATGTTTCAGTATAGAAACATTTTTAGTCGATTGAGGATTCCGTGCCGAAATGCTTAATCGGGAATGTTTCGGTAAATGTGCGGTTCGCCACATTGATACTGTCGATAAATTCCCGATTTGCGAATAAAAGCCTGATTGAATGTTCATTATTTGCGAGGTTTCGAGTTCATGTTTGAAACACTTTCTGATGTTATCGCGGAGAATGGCTGCCGCGAATCCGGTGATCCACGAGCCGTTCATGCACCGAATTGATAGATCTGGAAGCTTGTCTGTATAAGGTTTGTCGGCTTTCGGCCAGCCTGCGGTCCGGTATGGTGCGCCGCTATGCCGGTTCATATGCAGTCTGTCATATGGAACACACAATAATGGTTTTCTTCATACATTGAATTTCTCGATACCGATTTGTTTTCAAATTTACTATAGCGAGGCATTCCGCTAACATCACGCATAATCCGTTAAGAGGCGTTGTCGGCGGTTTTCATCCGCCGTAATTCAATTCGACCATATCGGCCAGCCGACGGGGCAGCGGGGTCCACAACGTACGACAGTTTGAGGAAAGATCATGCCGCACATGCATCTGGATACTGCGAGGATTACGTGGTTACATACGCCGACGCTCAACGTGCGTAGCGCAGCGCGGCGAATCGGCGTGTTGCTGTTCGACGGCTTCTGGCTGCTCGGGCCTGGCACGGTGGTCGAGATGTTCCAGACCGCCAACGAACTCTCGGGCTCGCGGGCCGGTGAAGAGCCGCCTTATGAAGTTCAGTTTCTGTCGATGGACGGCGGCAGTGTGGCGAGTTCTTCGTCGGCGCGGATCTGGACGGACCGTATCGACACACGCTATGGCAGCGGTTTCGACGTGTTGTTCATTGCGGGTGGCTACGGCGCACATGAAGCCGCGCTCGACGAACGGCTGCTGGGTTGGCTGAGATCGGTGCAAACGCGCACCCGTGCGATCGAGACGATCGGCGAGGGCCGGCTCGTGCTGGAAGCAGCAGGTCCCGCGGAGCATGACGACCTGCAGGTGAACCGCTATCTGGGCAGCGCCACGACCGATGCCGCGCGCAGCGCCACCAACGATCGTAACGACTGTGCGCGCAGCGCGCTGATGTTCATCAAGCGCGATCTCGGCGCGGAGCTCGCGCGCAGTGTCGCCGAGCGGGTGATGCCGGGCATGGCCGCGACCTGGGTACCGCTGCCGGCTGAAGGCGGCACACTCAGCGTCGCCGAGAAAATCCGTGCTGCCGCGCGCTGGATGGAGGCGAATTGCGATCGCCCGGTGTCGGTTGCCGACGCCGCCCAGGTTGCGGCGATGAGCGAGCGAAATTTTCTGCGGCGCTTCAAGCACGAAATGCAGGTCACGCCTTCCGACTATCTGCTGCAGGTGCGGCTGCGCATTGCCTGCAACTTCCTGACCGAAACCGAATTGCCGGTCGACAAGATCGCGCGCCGCAGCGGCACCGGCAACGGCGATCGTCTCGCGAAGATATTCCGCAAGCGCATGTCGCTGTCGCCCACCGAATATCGCGCGCGCAGCCGGGTGGCGACCGAGGCGTAAAGCTTGGGCCGCCGCCGTGCAGCCGGCGCACCGCATTGCGGGTACGTGCTTAGCGGCGTGCATCGGCGGTCGTGTTTTCTCCTGGCATGGTTCTTACGAGCACAGTGGTGATGGGCAACAAGGTAATGGCGACGGCATTGCCGGAGGTGAAACTCATCGAGCCCGAGGTGTTTTGCGACGAATTCGGATTCTGCTTCGAGAGCTTCAGCGCGGATGAGTTTACCGACGACGTTTCGCACGGCTTCAATTTCGTGCAAGACCGTCATTTGCGGGCCGTGCGTGGTGTGTTGCGCGGGCTGCACTACCAGGTTCAGCGTCCGCAAGGCCGGCTCGTGCGCGTGGTGGTGGGGGAAGTGTTCGACGTCGTCGTCGACGTGCGGCTCAATTCGCCGAACTTCGGCAAGTGGAGCGGCGCTCATCTGAGCGCGGACAATTATCGGCAGGTGTGGGTGCCGCCGGGCTTCGCGCACGGTTTCGTGGTGCTGTCCGACATTGCCGAGTGCCTGTGGAAGACCACCGAATACTGGTTTCCCGAACTCGAGCGCTGCATCCTGTGGTGCGATCCTGATATCGGTATCGAGTGGCCGATCGACATCGAGCCGATCCTCGGCGCGAAGGACGCAGCGGGACGGCGTCTTTACGAAGCGGAAAATATCGCCTGAGCGCCGCACACGCAGCGGTTCAGCACCGTTCAGCGCGTCGCCACCACGGCGCCCACACTTGCTGCGACCACCAGCAGCATGCCTGCGATCTGCAAGATGCCCATCGGTTGATGCAGTACCACAAAGCCAGCCAACGCGCCGATCGCGGGTTCGACACTCATCAGGATGCCGAATGATGCAGCGGGCATATGCCGCAATGCCACCATTTCCAGCGCGTAGGGTAACAACGGAACCAGCAAGGCGAGGCCCGCGGTTGCGGCGATCTGGCCCATGGCGATGTGTATGCCGCTTTGCGCAAAGCCGAATGGTGTGGCGACCAGCGCCGCCGCGATCAGCGACACCGACAATCCTTCGAGTCCAGCGAACACGCTGCCGATTTTTTTCATCAGCACGATGTAGCTGCCCCAGCCGAGCGCGGCCCCTAATGCGAGCAGCACGCCCAACGGTTCGCCGACCCAGCCCGCGCGATCGCGCGAGAGCAGCAGCACGCCGGCAATCGCCAACGCCGGCCACAGTAGTGCCCGCGCGCGGCGTACCGCGAAGGTCGCGACGGCGAGTGGTCCAAGAAAATCGATCGCGACGGCGAGCCCCAATGGAATCCGCTGAAGTGCCGCGAAAAAGCACAGCGTCATGCCGGCCATCGCCGCCCCCAGGGCCCCTGCAGCAAGCCAATGCGAGCGCGAGTAGGTGAAAAGGCGCGGGCGCACCACCAATGCAAGCACCACGGCCGCCCAGCAGAGACGCAACCAGGTGGTGCTGAGCGAGCCATACGTTGCCATCGTCGGCGCGGAGAGCGCGGCGCCGAACTGCACGCTTGACATCGACAGCACGCACAGGAGCGCCGCGCCGGCCGCTGCGCTGGCGGGTTTCACTGGCGTTGGCGCGGAATTCAGTGCCGGCTTGATGGTGGTGTCCTGCATTGTGGCCTCGTTGTCGCTCTGCGGATTCGTTGGACGCTATCTTATCGGTGCACGCGGTATTAAGATAAGTTGATATTTCTTATGGCCACTTCAGGAAACGTGATGACCCGGGATATCGACAGCAGTCTCCTGCGCGCGTTCGTTACCGTTGCGGAGGCCGGCGCCGTGGGTGTGGCGGCGGCGCGCCTCGCGCGCACCCAGGCGGCGGTGAGCATGCAATTGCGCCGGCTCGAAGAAGAACTGGGACAGCGTTTGCTCGACCGCTCGCCGCGCGGCGTGCAACTCACCGAAGCGGGGCATCGGCTGCTGCCGTTCGCGCATACGATCCTTGGCGCGGGGGCCGATGCACGACGGGCGTTGAGTGCGGGGCAGGTGTCCGGCACCGTGCGGCTCGGCATGCTGGAAGACATCGCGGTCGGTCGGCTGCCGCGCGCGCTGCGGCGCTTTTCGATTGCTTATCCGCAGGTGGCGCTGGAGATCGTCGTCGATACCAGTCCGGCGTTGTCGAGCCGGCTTGCGGATGGCGGCCTCGACGTGGTCGTCGCGGACCCCGCTTTGGTCGACTCGGTGCCGTTGCTGACCTGGACGCAGCCGCTCTTCTGGGTCGGCGCGCGCGGATTTAGCCGCGACGGTGACGTGGCGTTGCCGGTGGTTGCGTTCGGCGGCGCGTGTCTGTGGCAGCAGCAGGTGTTGACGGCGCTGCGGCGCGCGGGGATTGCGTGGCGCATTGTGTGCACCAGCACGAGTTTGCCGGCGGTGCAGTCGGCGGTGGAAGCGGGGCTCGGTGTATCGGTCCTGCTCGACGGCAATATCCGTTCGGAGTCGATGCGCGTGCTCGGCCAGGCCGATGGATTGCCCGATGCGCCCACTGCCGATTTCGGGCTCTTCATGCGCCCGGTTTCAGGCGCGCAGGCGGCCGCCGTGCAGACATTGCAGACGTTCCTCTGCGAGGAATTGCATCTTGGTTTGCGGGAATGCGAGCCGCTTGTGGTACCGGCGAGCTAGTGCGCGGATAGCATGCCGACCCACTACCCGGCATGCATGTCAGCACGCAAATGACCGCACGCGGGCGCGATGTCCCCTGTGAGTTTTTACGACATTTTTTCTTGAGACGCTTAGTCGCGAAATCTACACTTCGTGCATCCAGAAAGCGCGAGGTGTTCAACGTGAAGCGACGTGCAACGACGCAACAATCCGTCCGTATCGACTATGTGTGTCACGGCGTGGGCCGTATCGAACTGCGCCGCTTCGATCCGACGCGCGATTCGTACGTTGCGTTGACCGCGCTGCTGCATCGGGGATTCACACGACTCGGTGCGATGGGGCTGAATTGCACCTGTGTGGATCAAACGGTGGAGACGACACGTTCACGCGCGACGCGCGGCGATTGCTACGTGGCGGTTTGCGAGGGGCGCATTGTCGGCACGATGACGCTGTATGCACCGGATCATGAGTCGCCTTGCGAGCTGTACCGGTGCGACGATATTGCCAGCTTGCGCCAGTTCGGCGTGGAGCCCGTGTGGCAGGCGCGGGGCATCGGAACCTTGTTGATCGCTTTCGCCGACCATTGGGCCGCGACGCGCGGGTACGCGGAGCTCGCGCTCGACACGCCGCAACCGGCTGCGCACCTGATTACGTTTTACAGAGGGCAGGGGTTTCGCATTGTCGATTTCGTACGCTTCGACGGCAAGCATTACGACAGCGCGATTTTGAGCAAGCCGCCGGTGGCGACGCGCACGCTTGCTAACTGGTCGCATAGGTTGACTGTGCCGACAAGGATTGCGCGCGCCGCGTGAAAGGGGCGGGCTAGCAGTAAACCCCCGGTGCGGGCAGCAACTCTTGCAATACTGTATGGCAAGTATTGCAACGAGCCGCTGGTCCCCGCGCCGGTGCGGGTGTTCCCTCGCTTACCGGGTTGATGTGGTGGTCAGCGTCGAATGACGCCCATCAACAAGGTGACGAGGAAGATCACCACGAAGATGAAGAACAGGACCTTGGCGATTTCCGCTGCGCCTGCGGCGATACCGCCGAAGCCGAATACCGCGGCGATGATCGCGATGATGAAGAAGATTGCGGCGTATCGAAGCATGGGACCTCCCACCGATGGATTGCTGGATTGAAGTTCAAAACGGCGGCTCGTTGTGGGCACTGCGTGCTTTGACGGTTTTTTTGCCGGCGAGCGATATCCAGCAATTGATGTGCCCAAGGGGGCGAACAAGTGGTGCCCCTAATCGGCCAGCCGCGTCAGCGGCGGATGTCAGCACGTGATGATTTGTAGAGCTTAGGTAAACGCGAACATCCGAGAAGGCGAACATTAAAACCGCGACGGCGCGCGCCGCGCCGCCGGAAGTATGACTGCCTTGTCACTCAGGCGGAATGTGCGAGAACACAGATTCCAGATGCACCACTACCGTGACTGTGCGAGGGCCCCGCTTATAAGCTGGCGGTGTGAGCCGCTTTCTTTTGCCTACTTTTCTTTGCGGCATGCAAAGAAAAGTAGGTGCCGCCCCGCACAGGGGCAACGCTAATGGACCACTAACAAAGCAAGGAAAGGCCAAACACCTCAAACCTCCACACGCTCCGCGTCATCACTCATCGCAACCTCAAAAAACCGCGCCTGCGCATCACCACTAGCCCGAGCATAAGCCCGATTCACCCCACTAATAACAGCCCGAATAGAAGCCGTCACCAGATTCGCATCGATACCCACCCCAAACGCGCTCCCAGTCACATCAGCGCCAGCCATCTCAGCCACGGCCACAGCGCGCGCATCGGCGCCCTGAGCCAAAGCCCGCTCTTCATAGTGCTGAATGCGCACCGGCACACCGATCGCGTGCATCAACGCATCAAGCGGCCCATTACCTTCACCGCTCAGCACGCGCCGCGAACCCTTGATATCAACGGTCAGCTTGATATGCTCGCGACCCTCGCTCTCGGACAGACTATGTCCAACATAGTGAATGGGTTCAGCACTGTGCACATACTCCTGCTGGAACAATTCCCAGATCTGCGAAGGCGTAACTTCCTGCCCGCTATCATCGGTATGACGCTGCACAGCAGAGCTAAAATCGACCTGCAAACGCCGCGGCAACACCACGCCATAACTTTGCTCGAGCAAATAAGCAATCCCGCCTTTGCCTGACTGGCTATTCACCCGAATCACCGAATCATAAGTGCGCCCGAGATCGCTCGGATCGATCGGCATATAAGGCACTTCCCAGCGCGCATCCGGTTTCTGCACGGCAAAGCCCTTCTTGATCGCATCCTGATGCGAGCCGGAGAAAGCGGTGAAGACCAGATCGCCGACATACGGATGACGAGGATGCACCGGCAACTGCGTGCATTCCTCAGCGGTGCGCGCGACTTCATTGATATTCGAAAAGTCGAGTTCAGGATCGACACCCTGCGTGTACAGATTCAACGCAAGCGTCACGAGATCGACATTGCCGGTGCGTTCGCCATTGCCGAACAAACACCCTTCGACGCGATCCGCTCCTGCCATCACCGCCAGCTCCGCAGCCGCTACGGCAGTGCCCCGATCGTTATGCGGATGTACCGAAACGATCAACGAATCGCGACGTGCGAGATTGCGGTGCATCCATTCGATCTGGTCCGCGTAGACGTTCGGCGTAGCCATTTCGACGGTAGCGGGCAGGTTGACGATCGCTTTGTGCTCGGGCGTCGGTTGCCAGATGTCGAACACGGCGTCGCATACTTCCTTGGCGAATTCGAGTTCGGTGCCGCTGAACACTTCCGGGCTGTATTGCAACGTGAAGTGCGTTTCCGGCGCGGCGTCGGCGAGACGCTTCATCGTACGTGCGGCGTTTTGCGCGAGTTCTTTGACGCCGCTCTTTTCGAGGCCGAATACGATGCGGCGGAATTCCGGTGCCGTGGCGTTGTACAGATGGACGATGGCGCGCGGCACGCCACGCAAGGATTCGAAGGTGCGCTCGATCAGGTCGTCGCGCGCTTGCGTCAACACTTCGATGGTGACGTCGTCGGGGATATGGCCGCCTTCGATCAGCTCACGCACGAAATTGAAGTCGGTCTGCGAGGCAGACGGAAATGCGACTTCGATTTCCTTGAAGCCGATCTGCACCAGCGTCTTGAACATGCGCATCTTGCGTTGCGCGTTCATCGGCTCGAACAGCGCCTGATTGCCGTCGCGCAGGTCGGTGCTCATCCAGATCGGCGCGCGCGTGATGACGCGCGATGGCCACTGGCGGTCCGTCAAATTGATGGGCTTGAACGAGCTGTACTTGGTCGCAGGGTTCTTCAACATTTTCATCATCCTTAAGGTTCGACAAGCTGGGCTGTGGACCGGACGACGAAAAGACAAAGCATGGCCGCCGGTCGAAAACCGGGGCTGGGTCAGTTACTGGGGAATTGAGCGGTGCTTCGGGTGTATCAGATGGAAGCGCGCAGCAGCAGACCTAGCCCGGTAGAGCGGGCTAGTAGTAGCGATAGGATGGTCTGGGCGCGGTACATAGTGCGCCATAGGAACATATTATTTGAGCAGCGTCAAGCGTGGTGCGGCAAAGGGCGCGCCGGCTGGGGGGCTTATCCCGGCATGGGCGCGCTGAAACCCGAGCTGGTCATGCCCGTCACCTGGGTTTCACGAATCGCAACGTCATGCGATCCGATTCGCCGATCGCCGCGTATTTCGCCCGATCGACATCGTGGCCTTCATACGTGGGCGGCAGCGACCACACGCCATGCGGATAATTTTTCGTGTCGCGGGGGTTGCTGTTCACCTCGCTTTGGCCCGCCAATTCGAACCCTGCCGCGCGCGCGTGTTCGATGACATAGGCTTCGGTCACATAGCCGGAGTCGATGGTCTGTTGCAGGGAGGTGCCCGGCGCCGCGCGATGTTCCTCGACACCGAGGATGCCGCCCGGCTTAAGTGCCGCGTAGAAGGCGTGCAGGTTCGCGTCGATCTGGCCGTCCTTGATCCAGTTGTGGATATTGCGGAAGGTCAGCACCTGGTCGACGCTGCCATTGGCCGGAAAGCCGCTGAACTGGCCCGCTCGCAGCGTGCCGACCATCACATTGCCGTAGACCGCTGGCGTGGCCGCCAGCTTGCGCGCGAAAGACGCCCGGCCAGCCTGCTCCTCTGCCGCCGACGCAGCCTCCGGGCTGTCGTATTGCGCCTCGTACAGCGTGCCGTGGTCGTGCAGATAGGGCGCGAGTATTTCCGTGTACCAGCCACCACCGGGCGCGATCTCCAGCACGGTTTGCGACGGCGTCACGCCGAAGAACTGCAGCGTTTCCTTCGGATGGCGGTAGACGTCGCGTGCGCGGGCCTTGTCGCTGCGCAGCGGTCCGGAAATCGCGGCATCGAGCGAGGCAGAATCAGCCGCGGAGAAGGTCGACGCCGTCGGCATAGCGCAGGCGGCTAGCAGCAGCGCCGCGCTCAGTACCGCGAGCGTGGCACGCAGCGCGCGGGCTTGGGGAGTGGGGTGGGTGTTCATGGCACCCATTATCGGGCGCGATCTGCCTGGAAAGAAATCGCCAATCGGCATAACGATATGCGCTTGTGGCATTTGCTGCGTCCCCGCGGCTTCGGTCAGCGCACGGTGCGCGCCGGTTCGGCCCTTTTGCGGTGAGCGGGCAGATTTTGCCGAATCCGAAAGACGAGGTAGCGCGTATAAATGATGTGATCAGCGTCTGCCGCGCGCGCTCACGCGCTTGTACTGGAACCGCGGACCTGATCGCCTTTCATTTCACTTTGCCGGAGGCAGGTATGAAACGAACTTCGAGGACGTCGAGGGTAGTGGGAGTCTTGCTGTGCGCGGCCGCTTGCGGTGTTGTCGCGCAGGCTGGTGCACAGGGCCTGAGCGTGCAGGACGACATCAACGCGCCGCAAAACAGTACGCGTTTGATGCCGAACGCGGCGCGCGGCAGCGAATATCCGACGCACGGTAACCAGCAGGCGGGCGAGTTGAATCTGAATCCGGCCGATCCGCGCGCGCAACTGGTCAATGGGTTGCCGAACAATACCCAGGCGGGTGGTTACGGTTCGCCGCTCGCCGGCGTGCGCACCTACGTGCAGCCGCAAATGCCGTCGAACTGAGCGTTTGCGCGGGCGACAGTCGGTCGTGCTGCATCGCGCGCTGGCAGCAGCGCATCCCGGCACGGACCGCAGCGTTTTCGTTTTCGTATTGGGTTTTAGTTCAGGCTTTCAGGCTCCGGCGCGACCACCCACACGTCCCCCATTACCCGGCGAGCGGATCCGCCGGCTCCATGTCTGGCTCACATGCCGCACACGATCCGCAACGTATCGTTCTGCACGATCACCGAGACGCCAATGACCAGCAGGATCAGCGGCAGCAGCGCCGTACCGCAGCGCCGGATCGGCGCGCCCAGCAACGGATGCTCCACCAGCCACACCGCGCCCGCGCACCATAGCCCGATCATCACGACGAACACCAGAGAGATGAACGTGCCCTCGCTGTGCGAATGACTCGCGTACAAGGGGACGTAGACAGCGAGATTGTCCGAGCCGTTGGCGACCGCCACGCACGCGACTGTCCACCATGAGGAGCCTGCGCCGGCCGTAGCCGGCGTGGCCGGTGCAAGCGTGCGCGCGGTGGCCTGCGTCTCTTTCTCCTGATCCGCGTTGCCAGGTCGAAAGCGTGTCCACGCCTTACTCAGACCCACGCCGATCGGCAAGATACCGAGCAGACCGACATAGCCGGTAGGGAGTTGCGTCAACAACGCGGCGAGCAGAATCGATCCCACGATCAAGATCAGCGAACCGGCAAACTGCCCGGCGATCACGCGACGCCGGTGGCCGCCCGTTTCCGCAAGGAAGGCGAGCAGCACGAAAAGGTTGTCGATATTGGTGGCGGCGTAAGCCGCGATGGCGAGCAGGGCAAGGCTGAACATGCGGGAAAGCCGGTCAATGCAAAGTGGGAAAACGGATCTGTACCCAGGAAGCGGGTCCAGCTGAAGAGGCCGCAGCGTGCCGGAGATATGGCGGCCGGTCAACACGATGCCGATGCAAGGCGTCGCGGTCAGTGCGTTTCTTTGCCTTGCACAATGCGCGCGCCCTGCGGTTCAGAATGTCCACGTGCGGCGCTGCGCCGTCTTTTGCCTGCGCCGCCCACGTGGCCGTCCCAGTGCCGATCCCTCAGCCCGTAAGCTACAATTGCCGACGGCTTGAAAAACGGAACATCAATGAAGATTCGGATTCTCTCTATCGCCTGCGTCACGACCGCCGCCACGCTGCTGGCGGCCTGCACGGCCGTCTACAAGAACTCGGACGCATGCGAGCAGTTGATGCGAAGCAAGCTGGCAGAAACGTCGCCGGATACGTTGAAGATCGCTCATACGGGCGCCGGTATCGACGGTTCGCGGGTGGTCGTTGAAGGATCGATCGAGCATGTGGTGACGGCGTCGGAGGTTGCGGCCGCCTCGGCGGCATCCACGGCAGCTTCCGCCGCGAAACTGGCCAATGCGTCGCACCCGGCTTCGGACGTGCGCGTGGCGTCCACGGTGTCCGTGGCTTCCTCAGCTTCGGACGCTGCGGCTGCCTCCGGCGTGACGGCTGGCATGGCTTCAGGTGCTACGGCCGCTTCGGCGAGCCTTGCTGCGTCGGGGGCCGACGCAACCACGCTCAGATCGGCCAAGCCGAAGAAGACCAGCACGGCGGCTGCCGCCGAGTGCACGTTCCACGGCTCGGCGCTGAGCGTATTTAGCTGGTTGGCACCGGCAAAGCTCATCAAACCGGCCGATGAAGCCGGCGCAGCGACCGAGTAGCCATTTCTGTTGCGCCTGTTGTCGCGGGCTAACGCCCCCCAATTACTTCATGCTGTACTCAACGAACACAGCATGATCCGGTTAGCGCAAGACGAATCTCAAGCCGTTCCGTTCGCGTGGCGGCTTTTGTTTTCGTGCATCAGTTCCAGCACGCGTTCGCCGAACGCCTGCGGCCGCCCTTCGAAGCAGCGCTGCACGGCTTGCGTATCAATCAGTCGCTGCCGCAGCGCGGTGCGCTCGTCGTGCTGGTCGATCATGCGCACGGCTGCGGCGATATAAGCCTCGACGCTGTCCGTGGTGATCCACGACGGCATGCCCACGCGCTCGAACAGCGCACCGTCGATCTGCTCGAATACCTCCGGTCCGCGTTTGCAGACGCCAGGTAAGCCAAGCGTTAACGCATCGACGATACCGTTGGTATTGCCGAACGGGAAAGGGCTGAGGAACAGGTCGGACTGGTTGACGCGCGCCAGATACGCGGCGTAGTCGTGGAAGTCGTGCACGACGGCGCCCGGTAACGCACGCGTAACGACGTCGCGCAGACGGTCGAACGGCAGACCCGACGGCACACCGGTCATGAAGTGAAACTCAATGGGTGTCGCGGCACGCTCGCCGATAGCGCGGCAAGCATCGAGAAAACCAGGATTGAGCTTCATCGCACTGGCCGTGATGACGATCTGCAGCGTCTCGCGCGGCGGCGGAATCTGCGCGACGATGTCAGGCAGCGCGACGGACGGGCGGTACGGTTGGCCGTCTTTCGGCAGCTTCATCAGGCGTTCGCTGAAGCAGGCCGGGTCGCCGACATAATCCTCCTCGACGCTGATGTAGTCGATCTTGTCTGAATGCGTAGTGGCGGGATGGCCGAGCGCCGCGATTTGCAACGGCGCGATGCGCAGATTGGACATGAACACCGTCAACACGAACATGCCGACGCTCGGCATGTACAACACATCCGGCTGCTCGGCCTCGGCGAAGTCGCGAATCGTTTTCAGGCACTCGCCGATATAGTCCGGCTGCTCCAGTTCGATGAAGCGGTCGAAGACGTTCCGCCCGACTTCGTCGAGCGCGTAACCGAAGCCGAAACCCACCACCTCGAAATGTTCGCGCGCGGCCTCAAGTGTGCGCGAATGCGTGCGGTAGATCGAATGGGCGCCGCTGAACCATTCCAGCACCACCACCATCAAGGGCTTCTTGCCACTTCGCCCTTTGCCTTTGGCACGCGTGCGCGTCGGCGCGGACAGGTCGATAAGGCCGAGTTGCGCGAGCTTGCGCCGTACCAGCACATTGATGTCCTGCTTGATCGCATGCCGCCGCGGTGTGTCGGCATAGCTGCAGAACATATAGGCATTGTGCAGCACGGCCGAGGGCAGGTCGTCCAGGTCGTCGATTTGCTGCAGCTTGCCGGGCAGCCACTCAAGGAGCGCCTCACGCTTGAGATGCGCGTTTGGCGAGCCTTTGAACACCGGCGCCAGCAATGCCAGGGCGAGACAGGCGGCGATGGTTTTGTCGTACGCCCAAAGCGCGGCGAAGTCGAGTTCCAGTTCGGACTCGGTCGAATAGAGCACACATAGCTTCTCGATGAAGCTGTCCCCTGGCAGGAACTGTGCATCCTCCGGGCCGCGGGGATTCAGGTAACGGGTGACGTGGTCCGCATTGCCTGATGCGGTGGCCGAGAACAGCACGCCGATCCATTCGTGCAGCGTGAGAAACAATCTGAAGTACTCGGTGGGCGGGCGGAAATTCGGGTCGGCGAACAACGTGGACGCTGCGCTTGTGAGACGCGTGCAGAAACGCTGACGTTGCTCATCGGGAGACAGGTCGGTCATGCCCGAGGCTTTGAAGGCCGCGTTCAATTCGCCGCGCGTTTGCTGAAGAAGCGCGAGTGCAGCAATAAGCTGAAGCGAGGCTTGAGTATGCTGCTGCGTGTAGACGAGTTGCTCGAAATGGTCGAGCGAAAAGGTGGCTTCCATCGTTTGACTTTTGTTAGATATGCAGGACTAACGATATCGAGATGACGCTAGCCGGAAACGACGATTATTGCAGTCAGGGCGTATCAAATTAGCCCTGGATGGGAATTTGGGAATTTTCCGCGTCGGAGAATCTGAATGGTCCGTAGGATTTACTCTGTTTCAGCGTCGGAATTTGACCTTGATAAGGAAGTCTGCTCGGGCACTCAAGCGAACCCGCCTGACACCGCTGTCTTGCGCCAAGGCGGATCCCCGACAGTGAGCACTCAGAATGCGTAATACGGACCCGGCCCGGCCGACGTTGTGCGCGACGTGATCGCGGTGTAGACCCGCCGTCCGAAAAAGAACGGCAGGCCCCAGCCGAAGCTGTTGCTGGCAATGCCGGCCAGGTTGTCGAAGGCATTATTCGACGACGCGAACAGCGCGGTCGAATTACCGATCGAAAACGACACCGTGTTCGACGCGCCATCGGTACCCACGATCGAGGCGCTCGCTGATTGCGTCGAACTGGGGCAGTACCAGTAACCGCATTGTGGCAACTGACTATTACTGAAGAAGAGCGCGTTGGAGCCACTGTCCACGTAGCTCGTCGAATAAGTCTGGCTGGCGCTGCTGGTGACCACATACCCCGTCTGCGAATTCGCCCTGACCACGCTTGCGCCGCCCAGCGTGTTGTTCGCCTGGGTGCCGATGCCGAAGATCAGCGAGCCTGACACGTTGGCCGCGCCCCCATTGGCGATCGCCGGCAGGTCGATGACCACGCCATTGTTGTCGAGCGCGAAGCTGCTGACCGGATTGGTCACCTGCTGCGCGAGCGCTTGTGTGCTCGCGAGGCAGTTGCCGCTGGCGTCGCAACTGTAATACCAGCGCGGCAGCGCGGCATTGACGCAGCCGCTGCCGCAGTCGGCCGCGAACAGGCCGACGCCAAGAATGCCGTTGGCGCGCAGGCTCGAGACGGTCAGCATCGCCGGGCCCGAACCCGCGCAGTCGGTGGGCACGGTGGGCAGGGCGGGGTCGGAGATCAACTGGATCGGAATGGCCGCGGCCAACTGACCTGCCATGCGCACATCCGCGCTGCGCACCGCGCCCCACGCATAGCCGCCGCCGAATACCGCGCATTCGCCGGTGACGCCGCTGCCCGAACCCACGCCGCCAGCGTGAAGCCGGCCGGCAGCGCGGACGCGAGAATCCGTAAGCCGTGCGAGCCGGTGTCGACCTGAATATTGTCGATCGTCGCGCAGTTGCTGGTGCCGGGCTGGCAGACGGTGACACTCGTCGTCAGCATGTTGCGCGTTAGACCCGGTGCGGCGGTGACGGCGATCGGCTGAACATTCGGCGTGGTCGACTGTGGCACGGAGGTGGCCACGTTGGACGCGGCCCCCCCGGACGGCGCGCTGGCGCCCGGCGGGGGTGCGGCGGGGGGGCTGGGGGCGGGGCTGGGGGGGGGGGGCGTGGGGGG
>NZ_WOEY01000032.1 GCF_013177695.1 Paraburkholderia solitsugae
TGGATGCCGTGGTGGCAGCGGGCGTGCGCGGCATTGTGGTGGCGGGCACGGGCAATGGCTCGATCCACGCGACCATGCAACAGGCATTGGCCGACGCAGCCTCGCAAGGTGTGGCGGTGGTGCGTTCCGTCGCGCGTGGGGGCCGGGCCCGGCACGGGGGCCGGGGCGGGGGGGGGGGGGGGGGACGGGGGGGGGGGGGGCCCGCCCCGCCCCCCGCCGCAACCGGCGAGCGCCGCGCAGACGAGCAGCAGGGCACGGAGATGAGAAGAGAGTGTCATGGTGTTGTCGGCAATCGATCGTCGAGGCGTTTTCTTGATAGCGTGCGCGCGACGTCAGTGGAAATTCAGTGGAAATCGCTGGCCGTGACGCCCGGCGGCAAGGCCGCGGGCAGCCAGGCGCGCCCTGCGTAGCCGCGCATCGGACCGCCGGATTCCACAATCACGTCCGGGCGGGCCACCCGCGAGGCGTGCAGATTGCCGTCCGGCGCTAACGCGGCGGCACCCGTCAAGTAGGAGCCGGCGTACCGTCCCAACAGCGCGCGCAGATCCGGCATGGTCGGGCCCTGCCACGTGTAAGCGATGATCTGGCCGGTATTCGTCGCGTACTCGTTGATGGTCGTGTTGCCCGCATCGGTCACCGTGCGCAGGCGTAAGGCGCCGTTCAGCAGCGTTTGCGGCGCGGCGGCGATCGAATTCGCCTCGCTGGACATCGTTCCGCCCAATTCGGCACGCGCGCCGGTGCTGATACACAGCAGGGCAGCCATCATTGCGGGGATGGCGAGGGCCGGGGAAAAACAAGGATTTGGCATGGCAATCGGTCTCGCGATTGGAAAAACCGGGAAAACCCGGCAAAACCCGGAACGCTCAGGTTTTATTGAGATGTCAAATTCAAGATAACACTCAGGTTTCCTTATCGTTATCAGGAGCGGCGCACGGCGCTTCATGTAATCTCGAAAATGGCATGCGACGCGGCTGGAAAGTGTCTTTTAAAACAATGATCTGACAATGAGGTAGGTCATGCCTGACGGCTGATTCGGAAATGTTGTGAATTGTTAAATTTGCTGCTAGGGGAGAGCGGCGCCACCGCGAGCGGGCTCTCCTCGACAACGGAAAGCTCGCTGAAACTGGGCGATCCGGGGGCCCCCGCATGGGTCGACGCAACCCGCGTTTTTGCCGGCCGCGCGCTGCTCAATTCACGGGCAAACCCCAGTTTTTGCACATGTCTCCCCGGGATCGGTAAAATGTTGGGTTGATCCACGGAAACTTGCCGTGGCGTAGCGGAAGGATTCCCCGAACATGACTGATCTTCGTCTTACCAAGCGGTTTGCAGTAATGCTGATGGCAGGCGGTCTGGTCGCCGGCTGCGGCACCTCGTCGCCGACCAAAATCGACTACAAAAGCGACTCGAAATCGAAGCAAGTGTCACTTGCTGTACCGCCGAACATGATCGATGAGACGTCCGATCAGCGTTCACTGCCCCCGCAAGGCGGCGAAACCTCGCTGTCCACGCTCAAGCAGGTCCAGGCGCAAGCCCCGGCCACCAACACCCTGACGGTGGTACCGCCGGTCAACGGCATGCATATCCAGCGCGACGGTACGGAAAGCTGGCTGGTGATCGACAATAAGGCGCCCGATCAGGCATGGGCGCAGATCCGCCGCTTCTGGCAGGAACAGGGTTTCCTGCTGGTGGTCGACCAGCGCGACAAGGGTGTGATGGAAACGGACTGGAACGAAACGCACGCGCAGATCAACGAAGGCCTGATCCGCGACACGTTGTCCAAGGCCATGGGCAACAGCTACGTGAGCTCGGAACGCAACAAGTACCGCACGCGTCTCGAAGCGGCGCCGAATGGCGGCACCTATGTGTTCATCAGCCAGAAGGGTATGCGCGAGGCGATCACCGGTACGAATAACGATTCGACCACGTGGCAAGCCAAGCCGAACGATCCGGGCCTCGAACAGGAATACCTGAAGCGGTTGATGGCAGCGCTGGCGCTGGCCGATTCGCGTACGAATCCGGGCAACACGCAAAGCGCCGAGCTTTCGCCGGCGGGTGCGCAAACAGCACCGAACGCGGCTACGGCAGGTGCGAAGTCGGCGGCTGCGGCTGCGGCGGCGCAAAACGTGGCACTGTCGGCGCAACCGCCCATGCCGGACGACTCGGCGAACAGCACGGCGGCACAGTTCTCGTCCACCGAGCTGACCCTCGGCGAGCCGTATGACCGTGCGTGGCTGCGCGTGGGCCTCGCGCTCGACCGCAGCAACTTCACGGTTGACGATCGCGACGCGAGCCGCGGTTTGTACTTCGTGCGCTACGTCGATCCGAAGGACATGACGTCGGCGGAGCAGGGCTTCTGGAGCCAGGTGTTCCACGGCAAGAAGGAAAAGATCGCCAAGCAGTATCTCGTGAACGTGCGCGCGGTCACGCCTGACCAGACCCGTGTGGCCGTGGTCGACGACAAGGGCGCTATCGATCAGAGCCCGCAGGCCAAGCAGATCATGAGTCTGATGGTCGACCAGTTGCACTGAACAAAGGCGTAGCAACCAGCGAACGCTGTTAGAAAACCCGCCCGGCATGCAGCCGGGCGGGTTTTTTTTATGCCCACTTTTCCTTCCTCGCGCCGTAAGCCGTTAGACCACCGTTTTGGCGCGCACGTGTTTTGCTTTCCGTCTGAAACACCGGTACGAACCGGAGCTCAACGGGGAGATGGCTATGTTTGACGTGATTCCTTACTGGATGTGGGCGACGAGCTTGCTCGTCCTGGCGCTGGTGTGCGGCGCAGCTTTGGCGCCGCGCGAGACGCGCCGGCCAACGGGGCTGCGGGTCAGGCATACGGCTTCGCAACGCACGAAATGGCCGGTGCCCTGATGGTCGTGTCGCTTCAAACGGTTGAAGCAGGACTGCGCGGCCGCCACTGTGCGGCTGCATGTAACGTGACGTTACCCCGGTGACGTAACTCGCAAACCCCCTTCTGCCGATCCTGTCAATACCCTTTCGTCGCAAAAAATCACAATAACAATCAATGGCTTGCAAAAAATTTTCATGAATTTGCATAACTGGCACGCAAGCTGCTTTTAAAGACTCATGGGGCCGGATTCGTAACATCCGACATGAGTTCGCGGCGAGTTTCCAATCGACGGTTCCCAGACCATTTCAGCACCGGCGAATGAACCGGTGCTCAGCCCGATGACGGCCTGCGCGCGTGGCGCGCGGCCTCGGTGGCCCCGTCGCCTATCCTCGTAGGGCGACGGTTTCGCCCGCACTCCAACGGAGTGCGGGCTATTTTTTTGGGTGCTCGGAATGCGTGGCCAAGCCGCGGACGCGGCAAGTGGTGCAGGACGGGAAAGCGGCGACGCTAAAGGAAGCGTCGCGCGAAGCAATTTCAGGTATCGGCGCGACGCGGCCCTACCCAAGGCAGGCGTTTGATCACGCCCGTGGCAAGCGCGGTGCCGACGAGAATCACGCCACAGCCTTCCAGCATGCCCGGCGACACGCTTTCGCCGAGAAACAATGCGCCCCACAGAATGCCGAAGATCGGGATCACGAAGGTCACCGTAATCGCGCGTGCCGGCCCGACCACCGCGATCAGATGGAAGAACAGCATGTACGCAACGCCGGTACACGCGACGCCCAGCGCGATGACCGCGCCCCACGCGTGCAGCGAGATTGGCGCGGCCGGCCAGTAGATGGCGGCGAGCGGCAGCAGCACGATGGTGGCGCCGGTCATCGTTCCAGTTGCGACGGTCAGGGCGTCGACGCCGGTCAGGTGGCGCTTCGTGTAATTGGCGGCGATGCCGTAAAGCAGCGTGGCGCCGAGCGCGGCGGCGGCCGCGAGCGCCGTGCTCAACGGCGTGGCGGCCGAACCGTTCGGTGTGGCGATCTGATCCCACACCAGCATCAGGACGCCGAAAAAGCCGATCACAAGACCGACCGTGCGCAGCGCGCTCAGGCGGTCGCGCAGCCATAGAAACGCGACGAGTGCGCCCCACAGCGGCGTGGACGCATTGATCACGGAGGTCACGCCCGCCGACAGCGTCAGCTCGGCATACGCGAACAGGCAGAACGGTGCCGCTGAATTCAGGATGCCGACCACCAGCAGCGGAAAGGCGCGCGTGCGCAGGATCGTCGCGGACTGGCGCAGCGGCCGCCGCGCGACTAGCACAACTGCGAGGAAGATCGCGCCGATGCCGAC
The DNA here is from genome assembly GCF_013177695.1 of Paraburkholderia solitsugae. Taxonomy (GTDB): domain Bacteria; phylum Pseudomonadota; class Gammaproteobacteria; order Burkholderiales; family Burkholderiaceae; genus Paraburkholderia; species Paraburkholderia solitsugae. The sequence continues at coordinate 4,193 of NZ_WOEY01000032.1, forward strand.
GCGCAACGCCATCAGCGGCGCGACGCCGAAGTCGGCCACGCCGACGCGGATAAACAGAAACGAGGCACCCCATAGGGCGGCCAGGATCAGCAATTGCAACAGGCTTTTGGGATTCATTGTCGTGGCGCCGCGCGCGGTTGAGTCGAGACACACGCGCATCGTAACAGCGCGATCGCGCGAAACGTTTCACGTTGGAATGAAACAGCAAGAGTCGGGGGATGACGGGCGTCTGATCGTCTTCATCGTAAGCGCAGTCGAGCTGACGGCAAAGCGAGCATTTCTCACGCTGATGTGAGAAAAATTGCGATGAGATTGGCTTGATGGAGAGGTGAAGTGAGGCCCGGCGCGGTGAGCGCTTGTCGAGCGTGAATTATATTGCGGTAGTGCACCAGCCGCGCCGACTTGAACAGCAGCACCGTCAGCACCATCAGAACCGGCCGCTCACGCTGCCTCGGGCGGGTCGAATGCATGCCGCCCAAGAAAGCGGGCGTGCCCGAAAGAGCACGCCCGCCGATCTACCCATGCAGATGTCAACTCGCTGATCGGACCCACCGCGCAAGCTGCCGCTTCAAGGAATGGGCAAGCGCGTGCAATGACGTCGAAGGGCGAGGCGCACCTCAGTGCGGAATCATCCCCTGCAGGAAGTTCTGCTGCAGCCAGACCAACACGCCGAGGATCACCGTCAACAGAATCGAATGTTTGAAGGTCTTGGCGAACACCACGCCTTCCTTGCCTTTGAGTTCGGTCGTCGCCACGCCGGTCGAGATGTTTTGCGGCGAGATCATCTTGCCCATCACACCACCCGACGAATTAGTCGCTGCCATCAGGATCGGGTTCAGGTTCAGTTGATGCGCCGCCACCACTTGCAGGTTGCCGAACAGCGCGTTGCCCGAGGTGTCGCTGCCGGACAGGAACACCGCGACCCAGCCGAGGAACGCCGACACCAGCGGAAAGAACGGTCCGACCGACGCAACGCCGAGCCCGAGCGTGTAGGTGAGCCCCGAGTAGTTCATCAGATAGGCGAGCGCGACGATGGTCGCCACCGTCAGAATGGCGATGCGCGTCTGCACCCAGGTGTCGACAATGGCCTTGCCAAATTCGCTCACCCCGAGACCCGTCACGAACGACGTGATGATGGCGGCCACCAGAATCGCCGTGCCGGTGGCGAGCGGCTGGAAGTCCCACACCGCGCCGTACGGCGTGTTGTACAGGGTGATGAACACGGCCTTGTCGAGGCCCGGCCACGGCACCTTGACGTCGCCGATCAGGAAGATTTTGGCGATGGTCCAGACAATCACCACCGCCGAGACAATGATCCACGGATACCACCCCTGGCCGCCACTGATCTTGCCGCGCACTTCGCCCACACGATCGATGTTGATCGCGAACTTCGGATCGGCGGCGGGCCTCCATACGCGCAGGAACGCGATGGTGAGGATCAGCGACACCAACGATGACAACACGTCGGTCAGGCTGTAGTTCACGTAGTTCGACGCGACGAACTGTGTCAGCGCGAAGCTCGCACCTGACACCAGCAGCACCGGCCACACGCGCAGCATGTTACGAAAACCCGCATAGACACCGATCACATAGAACGGCAGCAGGAAGGCGAAGAACGGCAACTGGCGGCCGACCATCTTGGCGAGCGAATCGGCCGGCAGATGCGTGACCGCACCGAGCACCGTGATCGGCACGCCGAGGGCGCCGAAGGCAACCGGCGCGGTGTTGAAGATCAGCGTGAAGGTGAGCGCTTCGAGGGTGGGAAAACCGAGCAGGATCAGTAACGAACTGGTGATCGCGACCGGCGTGCCGAAGCCGGAAATCCCTTCGAGCAGCGCGCCGAAAGAAAAACCGATCACGACCAGCACGACGCGGCGGTCGTTCGGCAGGTTATCGATCATCCACATGCGGAAGGCCGCGAAGCGACCCGAGCGCTGCGAGATGTTGTAGAGCAGGATCGCTGTGAACACGATCCACATCACCGGCCAGCAGGCGAACACCGCACCATTGGCCAGGGAAGCAGCCGCGAGTCCAACCGGGAACTGCCAGATGAAGATCGCCACGATTAGCCCGACGATCAGGCCCGCGAGCGAGGCCTGCCAGGCTGGCCGGCGCGCCCAGCCAAGCAATAGCAACACGACAATGATCGGCAAGGCGGCGACGAGGAACGACAGCGATAGCGAATTGCCGACTGGAGTGAGTAGTTGGTGAAACATCACGTTTCCTTCGTTGTTGTTCGAAATCGACGCGGGACTACGCACTGCGGGGCGCGTCGTTCTGGCAGGACGGATGGGCGCAGGCGGGGCGTGCAGGACGCGCCGGGTCGCTTATTTAAACAAGTACTGCGTGTGGCTTTCCGAAGCATAGAGCCCGGGCGTGGCGCGTCAAGAAGGGAAAGTACGGGCGATGGAGAGAAGGAGACGCCGCGTTTTGCGTGCCGGGATCGTCGCGGCATGATGCGCGTGGGGCCGGTTCGGCGTGACATCGCGAGTGCCGGGTGGCATGCCGATTTTCGGGCAACACGGGGGTGCGCACGTAGTGCGGCCTGGGTCCGTCCAGTGCTCAGGTCGCTGCGGGCACGGGACGGTCAAAGCAGATCAGCGAGATTCGGCGGCGAGATTCAGTGCCAGTGACCGTGGCCACCCCCCCAATAGCCACCGTGGCCACCCCAATAGCCGCCGCGGCCGCCACAACAATAGCCGCCGAAGCCGAAACCGATCGAGACCGATGGCCCGTACCAGCCGGGGTAGCCATAGTAGGCTGGATAAGCGGGGTACGGCGGATAGTAGGCAGGATAGGCGGGCGCAACGTAGACGGGCGGGGGCGGCGCGGCTGCAACCGTATAAGCGGGCAGCGGGTTCTGCTGGGCGTTCTGGGCCCGCTGCGCTGACGATTGCTGCTGTGTCAGCTGTGCCGCCTGTGGATCGGGCGGCCCGACCTGCATGTCCTGTTGCGTAGCGCCTGCGGGGACCGTGGCGTAATACGGATAGTAGCCGCCCGGGTAGTAACCGTAGGGGTAATAGCAGCCCGACAACGTCAGCATGCAGACCGCGCCGGCGAGCGCAAGCCCCGTTTGTGAACTGCGTGGGAAGCGGCGCGGCAGTCGCTGGCTGATCATGCTAACCGTGTTGATGATGCGGGACTTCATGACGCGCTCCTGTTTGAAACGGACGCCGCGATCCGGGGCGTTATGGCTTCAGCTTACGCCCCCGTCGCACCGGCAGGATTGCAAAACCGTAACGGCTTATTTCACGTCATTGCAAAGCATTTTTCGAAGCAACCGGCATGGCGCCGGTTGGCTTAGTCGTGTGTTCCCCTTCGGTCAGCATGCGGCGTGTCCGTCCGCGCAGAAACGCAAAAGCCCGCCAGTGGCGGGCTTCGGTGCTGCAATGCAGTAACGCAGACGTTCGAATGGCGGGCGCATACCTGTGCGCCCGCGATCCTTACCTTACTGCCGCTGATAAATCTCAGCGCCCTTCTTCATGAACTCGATCGACTTCACCTCCATACCCTTCTTCAGCGCGTCGTCGTCGGAGAGGCCTTGTTGCGCGGCGAATTCGCGCACATCTTGCGTGATCTTCATCGAGCAGAAGTGCGGGCCGCACATCGAACAGAAGTGCGCAACCTTGGCCGAATCCTTCGGCAGCGTTTCGTCGTGGAATTCGCGTGCCTTGTCCGGGTCGAGACCGAGATTGAACTGGTCTTCCCAACGGAATTCGAAACGCGCCTTCGACAGCGCATTGTCACGCACCTGCGCGCCCGGATGGCCCTTCGCCAGATCGGCGGCGTGCGCGGCGAGCTTGTACGTGATGATGCCGGTCTTGACGTCGTCCTTGTTCGGCAAGCCCAAGTGTTCCTTCGGCGTGACGTAACAGAGCATCGCCGTGCCGAACCAGCCGATCATCGCCGCGCCAATGCCCGACGTGATGTGGTCGTAGCCCGGCGCGATATCGGTGGTCAACGGTCCCAGCGTGTAGAACGGTGCTTCATCACACCATTCCAGTTGCAGGTCCATGTTTTCCTTGATCAACTGCATCGGCACGTGGCCCGGGCCTTCGATCATGGTTTGCACGTCATGCTTCCACGCGATTTGCGTGAGCTCGCCGAGCGTCTTCAGTTCGCCCAGTTGCGCTTCGTCGTTGGCGTCGTAGATCGAGCCGGGACGCAGGCCGTCGCCAAGCGAGAAGGCCACGTCATACGCCTTCATGATTTCGCAGATGTCTTCGAAATGCTCGTACAGGAAGCTTTCCTTGTGGTGAGCCAGGCACCACTTCGCCATGATCGAGCCGCCGCGCGAGACGATACCCGTCATGCGCTTGGCCGTCAGCGGCACGTATTGCAGACGCACGCCCGCGTGGATCGTGAAGTAGTCGACACCTTGCTCGGCCTGTTCGATCAGCGTGTCACGGAAGATTTCCCACGTCAGATCCTCGGCCTTGCCGTTGACCTTTTCGAGCGCCTGATAGATCGGCACCGTGCCGATCGGCACCGGGCTGTTGCGGATGATCCACTCACGCGTTTCGTGAATGTGCTTGCCGGTGGACAGATCCATCACCGTGTCGCCGCCCCAGCGGATCGCCCACGTCATCTTGTCGACTTCTTCGCCGATCGACGAGGTCACCGCCGAATTGCCGATGTTCGCATTCACCTTCACGAGGAAGTTACGGCCGATGATCATCGGCTCGCTTTCCGGGTGGTTGATGTTGTTCGGGATGATCGCGCGGCCGCGGGCGACTTCTTCGCGCACGAATTCCGCGGTGATTTCCTTCAGGCCGTCGGGACCGAATGCGCTCGCGCCGAACGCCTGGCCCGGATGCTGGCGGCCCATCATCGCGGCGAGTTTTTCGCCGTTCGGACCACTCGTCTTCAGGCTTTCCAGGTACGCGGCGCGTTGCTGGTTCTCGCGAATCGCGATGTATTCCATTTCCGGCGTGATGATGCCTTGACGCGCGTAGTGCATTTGCGAGACGTTCTTGCCGGCGACGGCGCGGCGCGGCGTGCGGTGCAGGCCCTGGAAGCGCAGTTCGGCGGTCGCGGTATCGGCGGCGCGTTCGCGGCTGAAGTCGCTCGACAGACCGGTCAGCGCTTCGGTGTCGCCGCGCTCTTCGATCCAGGCTTGACGCAGCGCGGGTAGACCTGCGCGGATGTCGATTTTGGCTTCCGGATCGGAGTAGGGGCCCGACGTATCGTAGATGAAGACCGGCGGATTCTTCTCGCCGCCAAAGCTATCCGGCGTATCGGCCTGGGAAACTTCGCGCATCGGCACGCGAATATCGGGGCGCGAGCCAGTCACGTAGACCTTGCGGGAATTCGGCAGCGGCGCGACAGCGGCGGCATCGACGTGGGCGTCGGCGGAAAGGAACTTCGGATTGGCGTTCATGCATATCTCCTGTGTCGCATAGCAATGTGGGGCGGCTAAGCAGGAGACGAGACGGAAGTTGTCGGATTCGCGAGAGATGAAACGGTAGACCAGGTGCGAAATCCGTACGCTTCCCTGCGCTGGCATTATCCAGATCAGGTTCAAAGGGTATTTCTCACCCACGCAGCACGGACCTCCTACCTCCGTGCGACGCAGGACCCCCGCGTTAGCAGCGCACACAATACACCGCCCGGGCGGTGCTTGGCAACCCGTCTTGAAAAAGTCAGATCTCGGAGATAACGCCGGTCAGCCGCGCACTATTCTTATTGTGATAGGGCTGCCGGGGAATGCGGCGCAGCAGTTCTGCGTCGCGAAGGTGTTTTGCTTACAGCGTGAAATCGTCGGCGGCTTCGGGCTGAAACAGGATCTTTTCGAGCTTCAGGACTTTCTCCGTGCCGCTCGGCGGTGTGAAGCGGATGCGTTCGCCGCGCTTGGCGCCGAGCAGCGCAAGACCGAGTGGCGAAAACACATTCAGGCGGCCTTGTGCGAAGTCCGCGTTGGGCGGATAGACAACCGTCCAGGTCATCGGCTCGCCGCTGGTTTCGTCGACCAGCGTGGCTTGCGAATTCATCGTAACAATGTTCGCGGGGATGTCGCGCGATTCGACGATCACGGCGCGTTCGAGGACGCCGTCGAGCATGTCTTGCAATTTGGCGTCGGCGCCGGGCGCGGCCGCGTGCTTTTCAAGACGAGCGACGTCGAGCTCGGTGAGGTAACAGGGTTTCGTCTTTTTCATGGCGGGTTCTCCATTTCGATCTGCATGTAAGGGGACTGCGTGCGGATGAGATCGGCCCGGAGCCCGACGACGCGGCCCCGGCGATGGAGGGGACCTGCGTTAGATCGGGCGCCGGGCGGCGAGAAGCGGGAGCGTTCGGGACGGCTGGCTGGCGTGAGGCGTCGCGATGTCCGCGCGCGCGCAACCGGTTGCGCGGCGGGGGCGCAAGCGGGTGAGGGCACGGGAGAACGGAAAGCGCATCGGGGTAGCCGGCAGTTAGGGAAAAGTGTTGGGATGAGCGCCGGAAAGAAAGCTTAATCGACGCAATCGAAAGGTGAATGTTAGCACGGCCGGGGCGTCTCTTTAATCGCTACCGGGAGAGGTCTTGCATACGCGGTGCGGCGAGCCTGGATCGCACAGGGGACGTTCAAGGCAGACGCGGCGCTGCCGTTAATTCGCCTGTAGGGGGGCGTTGCCTGGTCGAGCGACCAGCGGTGGGCGGCGCGTCAATAGCGCGGTGCGGTGTGAGACGGCTTAAGGAGACGGGCTGATGAAAACGGGAATCGGGCGGTTTGGGGTGCTCAGCGCGGTAGCGGCGATGGCAGCGCTGGTTGCGGCGCCGATGCCGGCGATGGCCGCGGGCGGTGGAACGATCACTTTCACGGGCATGATCGTGGCGCCACAGTTGGAGGTGTCGGCGGCCCCGGCTCCTGCTCAGGCCGGAGCACGAGTCAATGCTGCCGGCGGGCGGCTCGCTGCGGCGGGTTCGGCGGTCACGCTGACCTTCAGTACTGAGCCGGGTGTGGTCGCGGGTGCCAATGTCGCGCTTCAGGTGATCAACGGCGCGAAGGCGCGTGATGCGTTGGCCGAGCGTTTTGTCGATGGCAGTGGCCATGTGTTTCGTGCCGCCAGTGACGGGCGCTATCGGGTTGGCCGCGATGGCGGTGTGTTGTCGCTAGCGTCGAAGAATGCCGCGCAGGAGACCCAGGTGATCGTTGTCGTTAGCTACGATTGAGGTACGGTCCGCGGGACGCCGGCGGGCAGTTCTCCCGCAGGCGCCTCGCGGCGGGCATCAACATCATGGAACGGTCGCGACCGCCGGCGAACCACCCAAACCAAAATAAAAATCAGAACAGGCTGTCATAACCGGTCTCGTGGTTCGACAAACGTGCAGATCCTGATGGAGCACGTCATGCAAACCGCACGAACCCGCCGGACTAACCGGCATGTCACCCGCGCCATCGCGCTAGCCGTAGCGCTGACAACCCTCTCAGCCAGCGGCCTCGCGGCCGCGGCCGGTGCTGTATGCGCGTCGCACAGCCCATCCCACCGCGTAGCGCTGGTGGAGCTCTACAGCAGCGAAGGCTGCAGCAGCTGCCCGCCAGCCGACAACTGGCTGAGCCAGTGGAAAAACAGCGGCGCAACGCAAAGCATCGTGCCATTGGCTCTGCACGTGGATTACTGGAACAGCCTCGGCTGGACCGACCGTTTTTCACAGCATCGTTTTACCGAACGTCAGCAAACCCTTGCCGACCTCGCCGGCGGCCACACCATCTACACGCCCGAGATCTTCGTGTCCGGCCGCGAACTGCGCAGCTGGTCGCAACGCGACAGTTTCCAGAGCCGTATCGGCAAGGTCGTCGCCGAACCGGCGCAGGCGAACGTGGCGCTCGAACTGAAACCCCAGGCGAAGGGCGCCTTCAATGTCGACGCGCAATTCACCAGCAAGGCGGCGGACACAACGGGCCAACTGAATGCCTATGTCGCGGTCTACCAGAACGCGTTGAACTCGCAGGTCGGAGCCGGGGAAAACAGCGGCGCAACGCTGCATCACGAACGCGTCGTGCGGCAATGGATCGGCCCCGTGCCGCTCGTTGCCGGAAACGCGCAAATCCGCCGCGATATCCGCATCGACGATGCCGATACCAACGCGCCGGCTGACAACTTCGGGGTTGTCGCTTTCGTCGAAAACGCGGCGACCGGCGACGTGTTGCAAGTGGGCGAACTGGCCGCCTGCAACTGATCGCGCGACGACCCCGCAGCGCTTCTCATTTCATCGGAGATTCTCATGGCAACGCCTCATGCTCTCAGCAAAACGGCTCCGCCCGCCACGCCGAAGAGCGGCACGATTCACCCGGTGTGGGTGCGCGTCACGCATTGGCTCAACGCACTCGCGGCCATCCTGATGATGCTGTCCGGCTGGCGCATTTATGACGCGTCGCCGATCTTCAAAGGTTTTATGTTTCCCACGGCAATCACGCTCGGCGGCTGGCTCGGCGGCGCGCTGCAATGGCACTTCGCGGCGATGTGGCTACTGGTCTTCAACGGCCTGCTGTATCTCGCGCTGAACCTGGTCAGTGGACGCTTCGTGCGCAAGTTCCTGCCAGTCTCGCCGCGCGCCGTGCTGCACGACTTCATCGCCGCGCTGACCGGCAAGCTCTCACATGCCGACCTGCGCGTCTACAACGCGGTGCAGAAATTCGCATATCTGTTTGTCGTCTGCGATCTGATCGTGCTGGTGCTCTCGGGCCTCGCGATCTGGAAATCGGTGCAGTTTCCGCTGCTGCGCGAGCTGATGGGCGGGTACGACAACGCGCGCATCGTCCATTTCTGCGCCATGTCGCTGATGGCCGCGTTCATCGTCGTGCATCTGGCGATGGTGGCGCTCGTGCCGCGCTCGTTGCTGGCGATGCTGCGCGGACGCTGAGCCGCCGATGCACACCCACACGCGCACATGGACACACCGAGACGCAAAGCTTAAGGACATCGAATCATGACCAAGCCCGCTACCCAACCCGATCGAAAGCTCGCCTCTATGCTCGACAACAAGCTCGACCGCGAATCGATCCTGATCGACGCCCGGCGCGAACTCGCGATGCCGTCGCGACGCCTGTTCGGCAAGCGGCTTCTGACGCTCGGCGGCCTGTCGATGCTGACCGGTTGCTCGCTCACCGACAACGATTCGGTCAACGCATTCCTGACAGCGGTGTCGCGCCTGAACGACCGCGCGCAAGCCGCCCTGTTCGATCCGAAGCAACTCGCGCCGACCTACACCGAAGCACAGATCACGCGGCCATTCCCGTTCAACGCGTTCTACGGTATCGAGGACGTCCCCGATGTCGACGCTTCCGACTACAAGCTGAAGATCAGCGGCCTCGTCACCGGTCAGCGTGTCTGGACCTTGCCCGAGTTGTACGCGCTGCCGCATGCCGAGCAGATCACGCGGCATATCTGCGTGGAAGGGTGGAGCGCGATCGGCCGCTGGGGCGGCACGCCGTTTGCCGATTTTCTGCGGCGCATCGGCGCGGACACGAGCGCGAAGTACGTCGGCTTCAAATGCGCCGACGACTACTACGAGAGCATCGACATGCCGACCGCACTGCATCCGCAAACGCTCCTGACCTTCGAATACGACGGCGAGCGTCTGCCTGCGAAATACGGCTTTCCGATGAAGCTGCGCATGCCGACCAAGCTCGGCTACAAGAACCCGAAACACATTGTCGAGATGTTCGTCACCAACACGTATCCCGGCGGCTATTGGGTCGACCAGGGCTACAACTGGTTCGGAGGCTCCTGACGCGCGCGGGTCGGCGCGTGCAAGGCCGCACGCGCGACCCCGGGCGGCAGAAGCTTCGGAAATACCCCGGCACCACCTGGAAGCCGGTTCAGATTCATCCATAACGAAACGGAGTCATCCCATGAAAAAGTTCGCAATCGCAGCACTGGCCGTCGCGCTCCTGACTAGCGGCGGCGCCGCGTTCGCTCAGGCAAGCGGCGCAATGTCCAACGATGCGATGTCCAAGGACACGATGTCGAAGGATTCGATGTCCAAAGACACCATGTCGAAGGACAGCATGAAAAAGGACACGATGAAGAAGGACACGATGAAAAAGGGTAGCGACGCGACGGGCATGAAGCACGAAGCGTCGGGCGCGATGGCCAACTGAGCGTCGCCGATGATGCCGGTTGCATAGTTTGCGCGCCGGTGTCACGGGCGAGTCCAAAGCCGGGGAAACGTCCCCGGCTTTTTTGTTGCTGACACGCAAAAAGTTACGATTCTTTCAGACTGCGCGGTGGGTGCTTACTGCATAATGCGATGCGCGCCGAACCTTCGGCGCGTGTCAGCCGCGGATCGATTTCTATCGATCGCCGCGGCGTTGTGGCCCCATTGGCCATCTTTCGTCCTTCCGTTCCACCGACATGTCCGCCAGCCTCGCCCGTCAGACCGCATCGCCGATGCGGTGTCCGCCATCCCGATACAGGGTTTTCAGCGGGGGCGCAGCACCTCGAGCGGCATGGGTGGGTTGAACGCATGTCGCCGCAACTCCCCAGCCGCTTTTCGCGTAGTTTCCCGCGTGGTTTTCCGATCCGTTTGCCGCAGTCCCGCAATGGACAGATCGCGCTCGCGCTCGCCGTCGTCTATCTCGTGTGGGGCTCGACCTATCTCGCCGTGCACGTCGCGCTCGGTTCGTTTCCTCCCTTGCTGCTCTCGGGGCTGCGCAATCTGTTTGCCGGGATAGGTCTCTTCACCTTCGCGGCGCGCCGCAATCCGGTCTGGCCGAGCGCGGTTGAAATCCGCAATGCCGGTATTGTCGGCACGATGCTGGTCGGCTTGTCGAGCGGCATGCTGGCCTACGGCATGCGCACCGTCGGCACCGGCACCGCGGCCGTGATGGTCGCGACCGTGCCGCTGTTCGCGACGGTGATCGCGGCGGTGGCGGGGCGCAAGATCGGCAGAGGCGAGTGGTTCGCGGTCGGTCTCGGGCTGGTGGGCATCGCGATCCTGAGTCACGGCGACAGCGCGCCGGGATCCGCGGGCGGCAGCCTGGCGATCCTGTGTGGTGCGCTTTTCTGGGCCGGCGGCGCGCATCTCGCCGGGCGGCTGAAGCTGCCGTCGGACCTGTTCCTGTCGACCTCGCTGCAGATCGGCCTCGGCGGCGCGATGTCGACGATGGTCGCCCTGGTGACGGGCGAGCGGATGATGGAGGTGCATTTTCTGCCGGTGCTGGCCTTCGTCTACCTGATGCTGATCGGGACGATGACCGCCTATGTCGCGTACGGCTTTCTGATCCGGCATACGAGTCCGATCATCGCCAGCAGCTGCATGTACGTGAACCCGGTCGTCGCGGTGGCGCTCGGTGCGTTGTTGCTCGGCGAGCCGGTCACGCATTCGACCGTGATCGCGACGATCGTGATTCTGGCCAGCGTGGGCCTGTCGTTCTGGTTCGATTACCGGAAGAAGGGCCTCGCCTGAGGAGGGCGGCGGCTTGCTGTGTGCTGTCCGTCACACGCTCTACAGTTTTTGATTTCTGAGTTCCGCTGTTTCTGATCGTGGTGACTACTTTCGCTCGCCGCTGCTTCAGATCTCTGTGACCGCCTCGGCGCTCCGCCGCTTCAGAGCGCCGCCGCCACCTCCGCACCCTCGCGAATCGCGCGTTTCGCATCCAGTTCGGTCGCGACCTTTGCGCCACCGATCACGTGATAGCGCGGACCTTTCGCACCATTCGAGCCTTTAACACTGTTCGCGCTGCCGGCCCCATTCGCGCCGTTTGACCTATCCGCAGTTCGTGCCGCCGTCTCCGGAACCAGATTGCGCAACGATTCCTGCCCCGCGCACACGATGATCGTGTCCACGTCGAGCCATTCTTCGACACTTTCGCGCGCAATCTTCAAACCGCGTTCGCTGATTTCCAGATACGACACGCCGCCGAGCATCTTCACCCCGTTCCTTGCTAGCGTCGCGCGATGCACCCAGCCTGAGGTCTTGCCGAGCCCCATGCCGAGCTTGCCCGCCTTGCGCTGCAGCAACCAGATCTCGCGGAACGGCTGCACTGGCGCCGGCGGTTTCAAGCCACCGCGTTCCCGCACCGTGAGATCGACGCCCCATTCGTCGAGCCATGCTTCGCGCGGCATCGGCAGAGGATCGCCGGAACGATGCAGCAAAAATTCGCTGACATCGAAGCCGATACCGCCCGCACCGATCACCGCGACGCGGCGTCCCACCGGCGCACCGCGCAAGACGTCCACATAAGACAAAACGTTAGGTCCGTCGATGCCGGCAATCGCCGGGCTCCGCGGCACGATGCCCGTGGCGATGATCACGTCGTCGAAACCGCCTGCCGCGAGCAGCGCCGGATCGACGCGCGTATCCAGCCGCACGTCGACGCGATGCCGCTGCAACTGGCTCTGAAAATAGCGGATGGTTTCGCTGAACTCTTCCTTACCCGGCACGCGCATCGCCAGATTAAACTGACCGCCAATCGTTGCGCTCGCGTCGAATAACGTGACGCGGTGCCCGCGCGACGCCGCAACCGTCGCCGCGGAAAGTCCCGCCGGACCCGCGCCGACCACTGCAACCGAACGCGCTGCCTGCGCGCCTGAGACCGGCCGATAGACCAGCTCGGTCTCGCGTCCCGCACGCGGATTGACGAGGCAACTCGCACGCTGGTTCTTGAACGTGTGATCGAGGCAAGCCTGATTGCAGGCGATACAGGTGTTGATTTCGTGCGCGCGTCCCTCGGCGGTCTTCAGCACGAACTCGGGGTCGGCGAGGAGCGGCCGCGCCATCGACACCAGATCACCCGCTCCCTGAGCGAGCAGTTCTTCAGCGACCTCGGGCGTATTGATGCGGTTCGACACGATCACGGGCACCTTGACCGCAGCCTTCAGCCGCGCACTGAGCGCGGCGAAAGCAGCACGCGGCACCGAGGTCACGATGGTCGGCACCCGCGCTTCGTGCCAGCCGATTCCCGTGTTGAACATCGTTACGCCGGCGGCTTCGAGCGCCTGGGCGACCTGCACGGTTTCTTCCCAGGTGTTGCCGCCTTCGACCAGATCGATCAGCGAGAGCCGGTACACGACGATAAAGCGTTCGCCGCACGCCGCTCGCACATGTTCGACAATCTCGCGCGCGAGCCGCATACGGTTTTCGATGCTGCCGCCGTAGCGGTCGGTGCGATGGTTCGTGCGCGGACATAGGAACTGGTTGAGCAGATAGCCTTCGCTGCCCATGATCTCGATGCCGTCGTAACCGGCGCGTTGGGCGAGGCGCGCGCAGCGGGCATAGTCGCGCACGGTCCGCGCAATGCCGGCTTCGGTGAGCGCGCGCGGTTTGAACTTCGAGATTGGCGATTTGAGCGCTGACGCCGACACGACGAACGGCTGGTACCCATAGCGGCCCGCATGCAGGATCTGCAGCGCGATCTTGCCGCCTTCGGCGTGCACGGCCTCGGTCAGCAAGCGGTGATTACGCAGATCGAACACCGAGTTCAGCGTGCCGCCGAAGGGCAGCAACCAGCCTTGCCGGTTGGGCGAGATTCCGCCTGTGACGATCAGGCCGACGCCGCCTTTCGCGCGCTCACGGAAATAGGCGGCCAGTTTCGGGTAATTCCAGAAACGGTCTTCCATGCCGGTGTGCATCGAGCCCATTACCACGCGGTTGCGCAAGCGGGTGAAGCCGAGGTCGAGTTCAGCGAGTAAGTGGGGGTAGGGCATGCCGGGGACCGTGTAAGTATGGGTTGTGCGCGAACAATACACTGTGGAAGGGGCTTCGCCGCTGAGGGAAAATTCTAATCTGCGGTGGGGTGTTGGCGGGGCCCCATGTGTCTGTATGCCTACGGCGTTGGGCTTTTCTTGAGCTGTTTGCCTGCGCGGCGCTTTTTGTCTGTGTGCCTACGGCGTTGGCCTTTCCTTGGTTTCTTATTGGTTTATTAGCGTCGCCCCTGTGCGGGGCAGGCACCTACTTTTCTTTGCCGGCCGCAAAGAAAAGTAGGCAAAAGAAAGCGGCTCACACCGCTAGCTCATAAGCGGGTCTCCTGGCTTGGAGGGGGTAGTGGAGCATCTAGAATCCGTGCCCTCGCACATTCGGCGCCAGTGACAAGGCAGTCATACTTCCGGCGGCGCTGCGCGCGCCGACGCGGTATTCATCAACCGATCGCGGTGGTTTCGCTCTCGAATCTTTTCGTCGGTCCTGTGCTCGCGAGACCGTGTGCGGATTTTATGGCAGCGCCATTGCGTCGGACGTCTCGGCGCTCCAGTACGGCGGCAGCGCCTTGTAAGGATTCGACGCCCCCAGCGACGTGACGAACACCGCGCCCGCACCGTGCGCCGTCGCGTATTGCATGATCCCCGGCAACTGCGCAGCGCTCGCGCTATACACCATGTGAACAAAGCGGCTCTTCGGATAGCCTGCTTGCCAGCTCATCGGTTTGTAGCTCGCGTAGATCTTCGCACTGCTTTCAAATACGACGAACTGGTCAGCCGTCGGCAAACTCGCATAAAGCTCCGGAATGTTGGTGCCCGGATTGGCAGTTACCGAGTAGCTCGCGTTCAGCCCTTTGATGTAGTTGTAGATCGACTGGTAGAACTGGATATGAGAGATCGTGCTGTCGGACGTCATCTCGTCGATGAAGAATCCGTCGATCTTGTAGAGCGACACGTAGGCGTTGATATCGGTCACGACCGCGGAGAGTGGGCGCGTTCCGTACGAGGTGTGCACGTAGCCCAACACTTTGCCGCCTGCTGCGCGGACTTTGGCCACTGCGGCTGCGTAGTTTGGATCTTCCGTGACGCCCGGGCCGCTGTTCGGATTCAGAATGGCGGTGGTGGGCACCATGCGAGCCGTTGTCGCCAGGGCGTTCCAGTTCGCAACACTACTGGTTGCGTTGAAGTAGGAAGGCACAACAAGATCGACTGCGGCACTGCCCGCGAACGCCGTGCCATGCGCGCAAACTGCCAGCATGCATGCCAGCAATCTGGCTTTTTTTAGAAGCTTGCCGGTGTGAGCTGTGTGGTGGATTCCGTGAGCGGATTCCAAAGCGGCAACCTGCGCCGTGCGCGTTCCCCGAACCGTCTTCATTTAGCCTCCTGACACGGTTTTTTGATAACCGCTGTCGATTGGCCCGCCGTGGATAAGGCGGGCAACTGGCGAACTCCCGTAAGGGAGTCCCTATAGCTTTGCGTCGCCGGATCGCTCCGGGTTTGCCCAACCGTGCTAACGGCAATGCTGGCGATTTCTTTAGGGGCCGGCGAAGTTTTTACGACGCGCGGTTTCAAATCGAATGATCGCGTCAGTTTTCGTCATTGTTGTGGCACGGCACGAAGATCGTTTTGTTCGACCTGACTCCAGTGTGTTTTGGTCAGAACTATTAAGAACGGTCGGAAGCAGAACGAAAAAACACACGACTGTGCATTTCTCTTTAATTGATCAGACGATTTTACTATTCTGAATCGACGGCTGGCTTGAAATGCGCGCCGCGATGGTGGGAAATCGGGCCGATTGAACACCACATGTCGCAGTCGCGTCCGCTAGACGTCATGCCGGCGGTCCTGCCGCAAGCCAGCATTTCCACTTTTTGGCGATTTTCCAACACCTTGCAGAACCCCGACGGGCGCCAGATGCGGGTAACCGGGCGGAAATCGTTTGCGCATAGGCGCGCAATCGTTTGCAACGTGACTTAAAGGAAATGCGTTTTTCAATATTTAACACAGCCTATTTCGCCAATGCCTTAAGTTCCCTTGAGAGGCCACATTTCGTGCTATCTTTCACCGCCTTACGAGGCAAGCAAAAGAGAAATGTCGGTTTCGCGTTCCACACAACGGTCGCTTTACGTTGTGTAAATAATGCCATCGCGCCGGCTCGAAAATCGGTAAGCGGAACTTTTTTCTCCACCCTGGAGATTGCGCCGCTCGCCTTCAGAACAAAACGGGGAAAGATTGTGGCCATGAAGAAGCGGACCCGGGCACGCGCCGGCGGGAATTCTTGCGCGCTTGCTGACCGGGCAGGCGAGCGGCTTTTCACACGCACCCTTATCTCGATCGCGCTCAGCGCCGCGAGCGTGGCTCCGCTTTCGACGCATGCCGAAGTTGCACCGCAGCAGTCTGCCGTCGTGGCCACCAGCATTGCGTCGACACAGCCGAACCTCGCTTTTTTCTACGCGGCAAATCCCCCTGTTGGCGAACTGCAAGCATTCGATGCCGTCGTGATCGACCCCGCCACCGGCTTCGATCCGCTCGCTCATCCGTTGCGTCACACCGCCTGGATTGCACGCACCACGGGTGCTGAGTCTGCTCAATCGGCCGATGCCTTCGTCGCCAATCAGATCGATCCGCTGTGGCGGCGTGGTTATCGTGGTTTCCTGCTCGATACGCCCGCCGCGATTGCGGCTGCCGGACGCATCCATGAGGTTCATCCGGAGGCGCGCCTCGTCGCCGGCGGCGCCGACGTGTTGCGTATCGCGCTGCCGTATGCGGAGTCGCTCTACGCCGTGGTGGGCGATTCGCTGGTCCGCGGCCTCGACGATAGCGGCCGGCCGGTCGAAATCCCGGAACCGCTGCGTGCGGAACGCGTCGCAGCGGCTCGCGCATTCACGCGGCAAAGCGGTGTCGCGGTGGTGTCAGTGGAGTTTTGTGCCCGCAGCGACCGGCAGTGCGCCCGCGAGACGGCGGCGCAGGTCGTAGCGGCCGGCATAGTGCCTTACGTCACAAGCAGGGCACGCGATATCGTCGGTATCGGCAAGATCGAAGTGATGCCGCGCAAGATTCTCGTCGTGCAGGACCGTGATACCAAGGATCCGCTCGACCTGAGTGCCGGTGTGCGCGATCTGGCCATGCCGCTCAATTACATGGGATACGACGTCCAGTACGCCGATTTCTCGACGCGTTTGCCGGACGACATCACACCGGATCGCTACGCCGGTGTTGTCGCGTGGATCCAGCGCGGCGCCGTACCCGATCCGCAAGTCTGGCAACGCTGGGTCGCCGCTCGTATGGCGGACCACATTCCCGTCGCGTTTCTCGGGCAGTTCGGCTTTGATGCGGCCGGTTCGGGCGGCGCGGCGCTCGACCTGCAAGCCGTGACCGGCACGTTCGCCGCGCCAGTCACGGTGGTCAGGAGCGATCCCATGGTCGGCTTCGAAATCAGCCCGAAACCCGAGCCACGAGATCTGCAAGGCGTACGCGTCGGATCGCATAGCCAGTCTTTGCTGCGTGTGTCGGCTAACGGGGTGCTTCTCGATCAGGTCGCGTTGACGCCGTGGGGCGGTTACGCACTCAGTCCATACACGGTGGCGTCGCTCGACAGCATCGAGCAGGAACGCTGGGCCATTCAGCCGATCGCTTTCATGAAAGCGGCGCTGCATCTGCAGGACATGCCGTCGCCGAGCGTCACGACCGAAAATGGCCGCCGTCTGTTGATGTCGCACGTCGATGGCGACGGTTTCGCGTCGCGTGCCGAGTTCCCCGGTCCCGATTATTCGGGCGAAGCGCTGTATCAGCAGATTTTCAGCCGCTACCCGGTGCCGATGACGTTGTCGGTCATTGAAGGGGAGGTCGGTCCGAAGGGGCTGCATCCGGATATCTCGCCGCGTCTCGAAGAGATCGCCCGCAAGATGTTCGCGCTGCCGAACGTCGAGATCGGCACGCACACGTATTCGCATCCGTTCCAGTGGGAGCAGGTCGACAGCAAGACCGGCGCACAAGTGGACCGAGGAGGCGGCGATGCGGCGTTCTCGCTGAATATCCCGGGTTACCACTTCAATATCGATCGCGAGATCACCGGTTCGATCGACTACATCAACACGCGCCTCGCACCAATCGGCAAGAGGACCGTGCTGCTGCAATGGTCCGGCGATTGTCGGCCGCCGGGTTTCGTTGTGCGCAGGGTGTACGAAGCAGGCGTCTATAACTTCAACGGCGGCGATACCGTCATTACGAAGTCGGCGAACAGCTGGACCAATATCGCGCCGATCGGCGTCGACAAAGGTCCGGGCGCCTACCAGGTCTACGCGCCGAACCAGGACGAGAACGTCTACACGAACGACTGGCAAGGCCCTTTCTACGGTTTCACGCGCGTGCTCGAAACCTACGCGATGACGGACCGTCCGCTGCGTTTCAAGCCGATCGACATCTACTACCACATGTACAGCGGCACCAAGGTTGCGTCATTGCGTGCGCTCGACCAGATCTTTGCGACGGTGCTCAAGCAACCGGTGATGCCGGTGTATGTGACCGAATACATCCGCAAGGTGCTCGACTGGCGCTCATTCGCGGTAGCGAAAGAGGTCGGTCCGCATGCGAGTGACTGGATCGTGCGCGGCAACGGCGAAGTGCGGGAGTTGCACTGGCCGCAAGCCGCCACGCCGGCACTCGATACGGCAACGGGCCTGACGGGCTTCGCGGCTGGTCCCGACGGCACTTACATCCATATCGACGGCGGCAGCGCCCGCTTTGCAATCGGCGGCTCGGCAAGCGCGCCGTATATCGCGGAGGCCAACGGTTTTGTGCGCAACTTCAGGCGCACGCCGAACGGCATGCGTTTCGAGTTTGCCGGCCATTACCAGCCGTTCGTCAGGCTGGCGAACGCACAGTCGTGCACGATCAGCGTGAACAACCAACCGGTCGCCGCGCGCCGCGACGGCAATTTCCTGCGCTTCGATACCTCGGCGAGCGTCGGTGAAAAACTGAACTACACGTCTGTCGAGGCCGCCTGTGCTCGATAATCGCCCGCGCATCGCGCCCACCTGGCTGGTCTTGCTGCTCGCCGGTGTCGTGCTGATTACGCTCTACCTCGTGCATCCACGTGGCGGGTTGCGTAGCCGCATGACGTCGACGGACGCACCTAGCGATCTCAGCATCGCCTACCTCGAAGCATGGCTGCGTGTGCAGCCCAACAACACGGATATTCTGTCGGTACTCGGTACGCAGTACGTCCATCTGGGACGCACCGAGGATGCCCGCCGTATCGCCGCTCGCATGGAAGCCATTCCCACCGATGCTATGCGTCGTGCGGCGCAGTTGTTGCGTCTGACAGTCGATACTCGCGAAACCTTCGCGCTGCCCGCCAATGACCCCGGCCGCGACGCCGCGCTGGCTCGCTTGCGGATTCAACTTGCCAATGCGGCGACACTGTCCTGGTCGAATGCCGACCTGCAAATGCTGGCCGACGCGGCAGCCTCGGTCAATGCGCAACAGGTCGCCATGCAACTGTATGCGCGCCTGGCCGCCCAGGACCCCGCGCAGCAGGCGCACTGGAACCGCGAGGTAGTGCGCTATGCGATGTATGCGGGCGACTATCGCGGCGCGGCCGACGGCTGGTTCCGCCTGCAGGCGAACGCGACGACGTTTGACGCGCAGCGCCGCTGCTTTATCGAAGGCATTCGTGCGTTGCAATCCGGCAATCTTCTCAACGACGCATTGGCCGCCGCCGATCAGCACGGTGCGGCGTTTGCCCACGATCACGAGACGCTTATCGTGCTGCTGAATCTGGCGCGTGCAGCCCATCGTCCGGATCTTGTGGACCGCTACGCGAAAGCGCTGGCCGGCTACGCGCAGGCACAGCCCGATGACAACGCCGCGTTGCGGCTGGTCGCTTTCATCCGGCAACGCGCGCTGCACGACCGGGATCGAGGGCAGTACGCGTACATGGACGGCCCGCAAGCCGGGCCCCGCATGGCCATGCGGATCGGCACGCGCGGCTGGGGGGATGCGCACGTGGTACGGGTGACGGCGTCAGTTTCGAGTCCCGCCTCGGCAGCAAGCGCGGTCGCTGCGTCGAGCGCCCCTGCAGCTTCAACTCCGGCAGCCGCCTCGAACCCCGGCGCCGTTGCGACGAACGACGTCTCCCGCCTTCTGTATCAGTCGTTCCTCGAATCGAGCGATTTGCCGAACGCGCAGCGGGTGGCCACGGAACAGGTCCAGAAGAATCCGAACTCGCCGGTCTGGACCAAACGTCTCGCCCAGGTCGCCGAATGGAACCACGCGTCGCCGCTCGCGCTGCAGATGTGGCTCGCCTACGCGCAGGCCACGCACGACCCGGAAGGCTGGAAAAACGTGATGCGCCTCGCGCCGATGCTGAATGACGACAATGCCTATCTCGCGGCGTTGATCCAGGCATCGAATGCGTCGCCCGGCGATCTGAAGCTGATTGACGCGGTGGTCGCGGCCTATGAACGTCTCGGCCGTCCGGACGACGCGCTAACTTTCCTGAGCAGCCGTCAACGAAATTCGCAGGCCGAAGCAATCGACTCGCGAATCGGCTTGCTCGCCGAGCGGGCCGGCCATGACGACGAAGCGCTCGCCTACAACCGCAAACTGAACCAGTTGTATCCGGACAATGCGCAATACGCGTTGCGCACGGCGAGCCTGCTGTACCGTCACGGCGACTACGAGGGTGCGCTCGGCACGCTGCTCGCCGCGCGTCACGGCGCGAAAGACGACGACGTGCTGTTCTGGCGCAATGCCGCGCAACTCGCCCGTCTTCTGCAACGCGACGACATTGCGAACGATGCCTACAAGCATCTGCTCACAAGCGGCCACGCAACGCCCGAAGACCTCAGCGCGATGACGTACTTCTACGACGCGTATCCGATCGACGCCGGCCGTACCGCCGAGTTGCAGTATCGTCGCGATCAGTCTCCGCATGCCCTGCAGGAGGCCATCCACTACTACACGGATGCGGAGCAGTTCGAGCGCATCGCCGCGCTGCTGCAAGACCTGACGCCCGAGCAATTGGCGGCTGCCGAAAAGGACCCGGGCTTTCTGCGTGTGCGGGCCGAATACTATCGCCAGACCGATCGTCCGTTCGACGCGCTGCACGACCTGCAGATCGCGGTGACGCTGCCTGGCGCGACACTCGATCTGCGCGCGGCGCTCCTCTGGACACTGGTCGACTACGGCAGCGAAGCCCAACTGCGCAACGCCGTGTCCGAGTGGCGCGATGCACCCGCGCAGGCGCCGGTACTGTGGGGACCGCTGGCGGCTGCCGAGATGCGCTTGAACCGGCCCGAAGCCGCGCTGAAGTATTTGCGTCTGCAAGCGGCCGCGATGTCGCGTGATCCGCTCTGGCAACTGACCTATGCCGAAGCGCAGGAGATGGCCGGCCGCAGCGATCTGGCGTGGTCTATCCGGCGCAATGTCTGGCGCCAGATGCAGCAGGACGAGGCGGCGATCCGCGACAAGACTCCTGAAGGTCAAGCGGCGCTGTGCACGCGCGCATCGCAGGACGGCGAAGTGCGCGAGCAGATGCTCGGCCGTCGCGTCACGCTCGCGTCGATCTTCGAAAACGCGGACGTCTCGAAGGCTTTTCTCAACGATCTGCTCGCGAGCGAGGCTGGCCGCAACGACCACACCGCTGCGCGCCGCACCTTGCTCGGCGATGCGCCCGGTCTGCCGCCCGCGCAATCCGCGCCGGCAAAACCGGCCGGAACGCAGCAGGAGCAGGCGCGCCTGACGTCGTCGGTGGCCAAGGATGTGGCCCTCGCGTGGGCGATGTCACATGAAGCGAATCCGTTGGCCAAGCGCTGGCTGGCGCGTCAGTACGCGTCGGTTCTGGTGCAGCCGTCCGAACAGCTGATTGCGATCGCGCTCGCGGACAATGACAAGTCCGCGATGGAGCGTCTGCTTGATCAGCAAGGGGCGCGCTTGCCGCTCTACAACAGGATCGATGCATCGGTCGTGGTCGATCGCCCGGGTGCGGCTGAAGATCTCGCGTTCCAGGGACTCGAAGGCGCACCCTACGATTCGGAACTGCATGCCCGTTTGCAGCAGACCGCGTTGACGTGGCCGCAGTCGCTCGACGCGACGGTGACCAACTACGTCGAACATCCGCTCGATTACGTCGAACAGACGCTCGCAGGGAGCATCAAGGTCGCCGATCTGTACATGATCGGCGTGACCGGCACGCAACGCTTCCAGCATTCGACGGATTCAGCGCAGTTGACCAACGTGCCGTCGGTAGACCGCGGGGTGGACTTTTTCGCGCGGCGTCAAACGTACGATTCTGCCTTCACGGTGACAGCGGGCCGACGCGAAGCGCTCGACAGCTTTTACAGCGTGTCGGTGGGTGCCGAGTGGGGCCTGAACTCGGCGTTGTCGGCGGCGCTCAAGGCCGGCCGCAATCAGACGGCGCGCGAATCGCAGGCGCTGCAAGTGGGCGGCATGAAGGACAACGTCATCGGCACGGTGACGTACCGCATGACGCAGCATCTGTATGCAACGGGGACTGTCGAAGCCGATCGTTTCTATAGCCAGGCGCGTAACTACCTGGGCAGCGGCGTGCTGTCGAGCGGCGAGGTCGGCTACAAGATCCGCACCGGCTATCCCGACTACACCGTACGGCTGATCGGCGTGCACGGCGACTACAGTGCGAACGGCCAGGCCGATGGCCTGATCTCACAACTGATTCCGGCGAGCGCCGGTCCGGTCACCGCATCCAGCTTCGTGCCGCAGACGTATTCGCAGTACGGGCTTTTCTTCGGTTTCGGCAACGATCTGCTCGATCAGTACACGCGTGCGTGGCGGCCGTTCCTCGACCTCGGCATTTTGCACGACTCGTTCCAGGGCTGGGGGCCGGAAATCAGCCTCGGTCTCGCCGGCACGGTGTTCGGCGGCGATCACGCGGCGCTCTTTTTCTCGCATCAGCGCGTGTCGCGTCTCGGCACGCCGGTAACCCAGGTCGGCGCGCGTTACAGCTGGTTTTATTGAATCGAATTTCGAATCCATCCAAGGAGAATTCTTCATGCACGGCATAAAAAAATTGGCTCGTACAGGTGCCTGGTGCGTCGCGGCAACGGCGTTGGCACTGCTCGTCAGCGCTTGTGGGACGGTGCGCCAGACCTCGGGCCCCGCGCTGTCGCGCGGCGACAAGGTGGCGGTGGTCTCGATCGCCAACTACACTGAAACCCCGGATGCCGGCCGTAGCGCCGAGTCGATCGCGGCGAATGCGCTGCGCGCCGGCGGGATCGCGGACGTGCGCATCGCGCCGGCCGATTCGAACGGCAATTCGCTGTTCGACACGACTCAACGCGCCGATGGCGACAAGACGCTCGAATGGGCGCGGTCGCAGAACGCCCGCTATGTCCTGTCGGGTGCGGTTGAAGAATGGCGCTACAAGACGGGCGTGGACGGTGAACCGGTCGTCGGCGTGACTTTCGAACTGATCGATGTGTCCAACGGCGCCGTGGTCTGGAGCGCGACGGGTACGCGTACGGGCTGGAGCCGTTCGGGTCTGTCGAGCGTGGCCACTTCGCTGATCGCCAAGGTTCTGTCGCCACTAGAAGCGCGTCAGTAAGCTCATCCCCAGAGTTGAG
Organism: Paraburkholderia solitsugae; assembly: GCF_013177695.1. Taxonomy (GTDB): domain Bacteria; phylum Pseudomonadota; class Gammaproteobacteria; order Burkholderiales; family Burkholderiaceae; genus Paraburkholderia; species Paraburkholderia solitsugae. The sequence continues at coordinate 27,411 of NZ_WOEY01000032.1, forward strand.
GCTTGCGTCCAGAATACCCGGGGCAAGCCGCAATCCGATAGGTAAAAAAGGAAATGGCCGTGAATACCACAACCGTGGAATCCGCCTCAAGCGCATCGAAGCCGCGCCATGCGCATCCGTTCGGCAATCTCGGACGCGTGCGCCGTTATCTGGCGCCTGCGGTGGTGCGGCCGTTCTCGGTCGTCGAAACAGTTGTGCTCGTGCTGGTCGTTCTGACCGTGAGCCGCTGGCTCCATCCGGAAGATCCGCTGCTGCTGCACGCCGGTTTCCCATGGCTGTGGCTGATGCCATTGCTGGTGGGTTTGCGCTATGGGAGCCTGCTCGGGTTGCTGGCCGGCGCATTCATGCTGGGCGCGTGGGCACTTTTCTATCCAGGCGGCGCTCCGTTTCCCGCGATGTATTTTGCCGGCGGTCTGATCGAGACGATTCTCGCCGGGCACTTCGGCGATACATGGGGCGGGCGCGCCGAGCGCGCATCTTCGTTGAACGATTACCTGAACGACCGTCTCGTCGCGTTGACCAACAGCCATTATCTGATGCGGCTGTCCCACGAACGGCTCGAAAAAGATCTGCTGTCACGCCCGACGACGCTGCGCGATTCGATCACCGAGTTGCGCCGGCTGTCGGTTGCGACGGATACGGCACTCACCGTACCGTCGTCGGCTGCTGAGGGCGTCCCGTTGGCAGGCGCGAGCGGTCTGCTCGAATTCGTGGCGCAAGCGTGCCAGATCGAAGTGGCGGCGCTGTATCCCGTGCGAAACGGCAAGGTCGGTGCGGAGGCGATTGCGCGGATCGGCGACACGTTCGAATTCGACGCAGCCGACGAACTCGTCACGCATGCGCTGAACACGCTCGCCGTCGCGCATCTGAAGAACGAAGACACGGTCGTGGCAGTCAGCCAGTACCTGGTCTGCGCGCCGCTGGTGTCGGCGGACGGCGAGTTGCGCGCATTGCTGGTCGTCAAACGGATGCCGTTCCTGTCGCTCAATTTCGACAACCTGCAGCTGTTGCTGGTGCTGCTGGGCTACTATGCGGACGGCGTCGAGCACTCAGCATTCGTGCAGCGCATCCTTGACCAGGTGCCGAACTGTCCGTACGAGTTCGCGCTCGATCTGGGGCGCCTCGCGCGCCTGCAGCAAAAGTCGGGCGTGGCGTCTTCAGTGGTCGCACTGGCCTTCCCGCGTGATGAAGAGGGTGACTCGCTGTTCGAACACGTGATACGCCGGCGCCGTTCGCTTGACGTCATGTGGCCGGTGCAAACAGCGAAACAGTCCGTGCTGGTGAATCTGATGCCGGCCACCGACACGACGGGTATCGACGGCTATCTGGCCCGGATCGAAGCCAGCCTCACGGCGCAGTTCAACACCGACCTGGAACACGCGCGCGTCGGCGTTCACACGCTCCACCTCGAGAGCGGCGAGCCGGGCGCGGCGCTGCTGCGTCTTCTCAAACGAAGCGGCCTCGATGTCTAAGACCCTCTCCCCCATCGTGAGCGCGTTGGCGGCGCTGGTGGCCGTGGTCGTGCAATACCTCGCGATCGTGAGCCTGATGCAACCGGCCGGCGCGATCGACCCATTGCTGCGTTTTCTCGCGCTGCAGGCGCTGGCAGGGCTCGCCGAAGCGGTTGCGTTCCGCCTGTGGCTGCCGCCGCGTTATCGCGAACCGCGCGCGCTGTCGCTGCTGCTGTTGTGGGTCGCCTGCACGTTTGTGCCGCTGTTCGGTGGCCTGGTGGTGCTGACCAGTTGCATCTGGGCCGTGCTTTTTCCGGGCGGCACTGAGAGCGATCAACTCGCCGATGTGCCGAGGCCGAAGTTTGTCACCTATCTGGTATCGCGTGTCTCGCACGGCGGCGGCGCGCGGCTGCAGGCGCGCCTCGCGAACACACAGGTGTCGGCAACCGACCGCCTGTCGGCCCTGGTTGCGATTCAGCGGATGCCGACCCGCACCACCGGCACCTTGCTGCGTGAATTGCTCGCCGATCCGCTCGAGGACATTCGCCTGATCGCGTACGGCACGCTGGATCACGCCGAAAACGAGATCATGCAGAAGATCTTCCAGACCAGTAAGGCACTCGAAGCAACCGATGGCGATACCGAGCGCCATGCGCTCAATCGTCTGCTGGCCGAACTCTATTTCGAGCTCGTGTATCAGAACCTGGTGCAGGGCGAGGTCTACCGGCACACGCTGCAACAGGCCGATCGCTACGCGCAGGCGGCGCTCGAAACCGATCCGGGCGACGCGGCGTTGTGGCTGATTCGCGGCCGTCTCGCGTTGGCCAACGGGCTGCCCGATGCCGCGCAAGGTCACATTTCGCGCGCTCTGGATCTCGGCTTCCCGCGTGAACGCCTGATTCCGTGGCTGGCGGAAGCCGACTTCCTGCGAGGCGATTATTCGCGCGTGTCGCAGCTTCTCGCGTCACTGGGCAATGCGGCTGCGCTGCCCACACTCAAACCGGTTGTGAAGTACTGGTCATGATGAAAGAACTCCCGATCCGCCGTGCCGCTGATGCCGATGTCTGCCTGCTGCTCGAAGGTACGTTCCCGTTCGTGCGCGGCGGCGTGTCGAGCTGGGTCAATGAAATGATCCGGGCGTACCCGGCGACGCGTTTCGCGGTTGTCTTCATCGGCAGCCGTGAGCAGGACTACAACGGCGCCGCCTACGTGTTGCCGGACAACGTCGTACATATCGAAACGCACTATCTGTACGAGCAGGGCGCAGCCGATTTTCCGCAGCCGCGTGCCCTCCAGGGCGATGCCGCTGCATTTGCGCGCTCGCAGCAGTTGCATGACGCGCTGCGTGATCCGCGCAACGGCCTGGACGCTGGCGCACTGATGGCAGACGTGATTCCGATGCTCGGGAAAGACGGCGCGCTGAACGAAGCGCAGTTTCTGTCGAGCCGCGCTGCGTGGGACACGATCGTCGATCAGTATCAGAAGTACTGCACGGACCCTTCGTTCACGGACTATTTCTGGACCGTGCGGATCATGCACAAGCCGTTGTGGCAACTGGCGCGCGTCGCCGAAACGTTGTTGCCCGCGCGTGTCTATCACACGGTATCGACAGGATATGGCGGGTTTCTCGGCGCGCTGATGCACTACCGTACTGGCCGCCCGCTGCTCATTTCCGAGCACGGCATCTATACGAAAGAACGCAAGATCGACTTGCTGCAAAGCCAGTGGATTCGCGATAACCGCGGCGTATTCGAGCGCGATATTTCGCGCGTCAGCTATTTCCGTGAACTGTGGGTGCGTTTCTTCGAAGCGATCGGCAAGCTCGCCTATGATGCCGCGGATGACATCGTCGCGCTGTACGAAACGAACCGTCAGCGGCAGATCGCGGACGGCGCGCGCGCCGAGCGCACTCAGTGCATTCCGAATGGCATCGACGTCGACGGACTGGCGCCGCTGGTGGAGCGCCGCTTGCCGCGTTCGCATCGTGTGGTGGCGCTGATCGGACGCGTGGTGCCGATCAAGGATATCAAGACCTTCATCCGGTCGATCTTCATTGCGTCGCGCACGCTGCAAGATCTCGAAGGCTGGATCATCGGACCGGAAGAAGAGGATCCTGCCTACGCGCTCGAATGCCGCGCTCTCGTGGAGAGCCTTGGACTCAGCCGGCATGTGAAATTCCTCGGTTTTCAGCGCATCGACGAGATGCTGCCGCAAGTCGACGTGATCGCGCTGACGTCGATCAGCGAGGCGTTGCCGCTGGTGGTGCTGGAGGGGTTCGCCGCGGGCGTGCCGGCCATTACGACGGACGTGGGCTCGTGCCGTCAACTGATCGAAGGTGCCGATGAGGACGATCGCGCGCTCGGCTCAGCCGGCATGGTGGTCCAGCTCGCGGATCCGGCGGCGTTTGCCCAGGCTGTGCTGGCGCTGCTGGCGGATGACGCACGCTGGCTGGCCGCTCAGCAGGCGGGTCTCGCGCGCGTACGCCGCTATTACACGAAGACGCAGATGATCGACAGTTATCGCACGGTGTATGACCGGCTGGCCGCGATGCCGGATCGCGAACGCAACGGGCAGGGCGCCGGCGCTGCCCGCTGCCCGATGGACCATGGCACTCAACCGGGCGGGGCGAAACCTCAGGCGCGTGCAGCGCAGCCCGTTCAGCAGCAGGAGACACGCTGATGGCGGGTATCGGCTTCGAATTACGCAAGATCATGCGTCGCGAGACGCTGGTGGGCGTCGCGCGTGCTTACGCCTATGCCGGCTTGATCAGCTCAGGGCCGTTGATCCTGTCGATCTTCGGCATTCTGATCATTGGGCTGATCAGCCTCACGTCGGTGATACCGACGTTTGCGATCGAGCAGTTTCAGGTGTCGGTCACCTATCTGATCGCGCTCAGCCTGATCCTGACCGGACCGCTGCAACTCTCGTTCACGCGCTTCATTTCGGATCGGCTGTTCGAAAAGCGTGACGACCTTGTCCTGTCGAACTACAACGGCGTGGTGCTGGTGTCGTCGGTGCTGGCAAGCGTGGTGGCGGTGATCGCGATGCTGGTGGGCTTTCGCAGCGAACCGCTGATCTATCGTTTGTTGATGATCACGGGCTTCGTGGTGGTCAGTAACATCTGGATCGCGGTGATCTTCCTGTCGAGCGTCAAACAGTACCGGCAGATCCTGCTGGTGTTCTTCGTCGGCTATGCGTGCGTGGTGTGCCTTGCACTCGCGTTGAACGGCTACGGCCTCGTGGGCTTGCTCGGCGGCTTTGTCGCGGGGCATATCGTGCTGCTTGCCGGGTTGTCCGGACTGATCTATCGCAATTACCGCAGCGAGCGTTTCATTTCATTCGAAGTGTTCGAGCGGCGCTTTGCCTATCCGAGTCTCGCGCTCGTCGGCCTGCTGTTCAATATCGGCGTGTGGCTCGACAAGTTCATGTTCTGGTACGCGCCGGGCACGGGCAGCAAGGTCATCGGGCCGCTGCATGCATCGGTCATTTACGATATCCCGATCTTTATCGCCTACGTTTGCGTCATGCCGGGCATGGCGACGTTCCTTGTGCGCATCGAGGCGGACTTCGTCGAGTATTACGACGCCTTCTATGACGCGGTGCGCAGCGGCGCGACGCTGCGCCACATCAATGAAATGCGCGACATGATGGTGGGGAGCGTGCGCTCCGGCCTGTTCGAAATCATCAAGGTGCAGACGGTCGTGCTGTTGCTGATCATTGCCTTTGGCGAACGCGTGCTGGGTTCACTCGGCATTTCCCCGCTGTATCTGCCGCTGCTTGTCGTAGACGTGGTGTCGGCGAGTCTGCAGGTGCTGTTGCTGGGGCTGCTCAATGTGTTCTTCTATCTGGACGGGCGGCGTGTCGTGCTGCGGCTCACCGCTGCGTTTGTGGTACTGAACGGGCTGTTCACCGGCATTACGCTCAAGCTCGGCCCGGACTTCTACGGGTACGGCTTTGCGCTGGCACTGCTCGTCGTTGTGGTGGCATCCGTGAAGGTGCTCGACAGAAAATTCATGTCTTTGGAATACGAAACGTATATGTTGCGGAGTTGACTTTTCGACTCCGGATTTCACCATGCATCAGAATAACCCCGTCCCGCTTCGGCGGCCCGCCCGCCCGCGTCTCGCCACCAAGGTCTCCTGGGCCGCTCAGGCGGCACGATGGATAAGCGCGGCGGGGCTCATCGCAGCCGCCGCCCTCATGACAGCGTGTGGCGGCGGAGGCGGTTCCAGCGCCACGGGCGGTTCGGGTAGCTTGACGGCGGCTTCAACCGCACCGGCGAGCGGCTCCGCGACTAACTCGTCGAATGCTTCGAATGCGTCGAACACGACCGGCGGTACGAAGACGGTGAGCCCGGCGCCCGTGATCGCGGCGGCGCGGGCGCTGCCCGCTTCTCCGGTGTGGGTCGCGTACTACGGCACCGCCAGCGCGATCGACATCGCCCAGGTCGCGGCCACGTTCAAGCTGATCGTCATCGATGCGGATCCCGGCAGTGGCACGCCTGCCTTCTCCGCGGCGCAGATCGCGGCATTGAAGGCGAATGGCGCAAAAGTGCTGAGCTATCTGAATTTCGGTGCCTGCGAGAAAGCGCGGACCTACTGGAACACTGTGCCGTCCGGTTTCGTGTCGTGTGGCGCGAATACGGCGGCGCAACTCGGCAAATACCAGGGATTCCAGGAGTACTGGATGAATCCTGCTAACGCTGACTATCAGAATCTGATCTTGAATTACATCGCGCCGCGTCTCGCGGCAACCGGTGTGGACGGATTCATGCTGGATAACTTCGAAATTGTCGGACATAGCGCCAATGCGTCTGCCGGTCCGTGTGATGCGGCTTGCGCGCAAGGCGGCCTCGATCTCGTCAAGCAGCTGCGCGACCAGTTTCCGAATCTGGCATTTGTGCCGAATGCTGCGCCAGTGCAGGCGATCGGCGGGACGACGGGCGGCGTCTCGTTCCCGTGGCTGATCGACGGCGTGTTATCGGAGCAGGTCTATTTGCCGGCGGTGAGCTCGTCGGTGGTGCAGCAGTTGCAGGCATGGCAAAGCGCCGAGCAGAACCTGGGGCGTAGCAATTTCTTTGTCGGCACGCTCGACTATGCGTCGTCCTGCACGGCGTCGTCCGCGGCACAAAGCGCATGGACAAGTTCGCAACAGGCGGGGTTCAGTCCGTTGATCTCGACGGCGTCGCTGAGCAGCATCTGCTGGTGGTCGTTCTTGCCCTCGGGCAGTTAGAAACGGCAAGCTGACGCGGGCGGTGTGGTCTGAATAACGTAGAAAAGGAACCGGTTTTGGCAGAGCAAGATCACGACAGGCAGTTTTCATTGCGCGCGATGCTGCGCCTTTTCAGCAGACTCGCGCGCGTGGTCGCAGTCGGCGCGCTGGCTTCGGTCGCGCACGCGCAGGGCGCGGCGGGCACGCCTGCTGGGCCGTCTGTCGCGCTGTTCTACGGTGCGAATCCGCCTGTGGAGCAGCTCTCCGCTTTCGATGTCGTGGTGGTCGAGCCTGATGCGAAGTTCGACCCGCGCGCCCATGCCAAAACACATCCGGTATGGTTCGCGTATGTGAGCGTCGGCGAAGTGAACGCGCACCGGTCGTATTTCAGCGCGATGCCGAGCGCGTGGCTGTCTGGCGAGAACGAGGCGTGGGCGTCCAAGGTAGTGGACCAGACCGCGCCAGGCTGGCCGGCATTTTTTGTCGACAAGGTGATCGCGCCACTGTGGGAAAAAGGCTACCGTGGCTTCTTCCTCGACACGCTCGACTCGTATCAGCTCATCGCCAGGACCGACGCCGCGCGGGCCGCGCAGGAGGCTGGGCTGGTCAACGTCATTCGCGCGATCAAAGCGCGTTATCCGAAGGCGAAGTTGATCTTCAACCGCGGTTTCGAAGTGTTGCCGCAGGTCCACGATCTTGCCTATGTGGTCGCGTTCGAATCCTTATATCGCGGTTGGGATGCCGGGAAGCAGCGCTATACGGAAGTACCGCAGGCCGATCGCGACTGGCTGCTGAAGCAGGCAGCGACCATTCACGAAAAATACCGGCTGCCGGTGCTGGCCATCGACTATTGCCCACCCACGGACGATGCGTGCGGGCCGGCCACCGCCGCGCGCATTAGCGAGGCGGGTCTCGTGCCTTATGTCACCGATGGCGGCCTCGCCACGGTTGGCGTCGGTCCGGCCAGGCCGTCCGATTGAACCGGTATTGCCATTTACACGGACGGCGGTGAGCGAGCGCTGCGGTGTCGCGCACACGCACTGGGCGATGCACGGCACTCACCGCAACTGCGTCACCGCCAGCAGCAACACCATGCTGCCAATCGCGCCATCCAGCACGCGCCACGCGGTAGCCCGGCGAAACAGCGGCGCCAGCGCACGCGCGCCGTACCCCAGACCGATAAACCAGACCCCGCTCACCGCCATCGCGCCGAGTGCGAACGCCACCCGTGCGCCGTCCGGTTCGCGCGCGCCAGCCGTGCCGATCAGCAGGAAGGTGTCGAGATACACGTGCGGATTGAGCCACGTGAAGGCCAAGGTCATCAGGATGATCGGCATCGCCCGTTGCACGGGGGCCGTGCCCTGCGCCGCGCCGCTTGCATTGGCGTCCAGCACCGCATGGCCTGGCCGCACCGCACGGCGCAGCGCGTTGATGCCGAACCAGGCCAGATAGGCGAGCCCCACATACAGCATCGCGTGGACGAAGACCGGATAGCGTTCCACCAGCACCGACGCGCCACCGACACCGGCGCCGATCAGGATGAAGTCCGACAGCGCGCACAGCGTGACGATCTTGCCGACGTGCGAGCGCATGATGCCCTGACGCAGCACAAAGGCGTTCTGCGCGCCGATCGTCACGATCAGCGACGCGCACAGGGCGGCACCGTGGGAAAAAGATAGCCAGTTCATAATCGATCCAGTAGACGGGGGAAGCAAACGAGGCTAGTCTGCGGTTTTGCTGCTCATAAGAGAAGCTAATTTACTTAATGCAGATTAAGGAACGCTAATGCTCGACTATGCGTTGCTCGATGCACTGGCCGCCGTGGTGCGGCACGGTTCGTTCGACCGCGCGGCCAGCGAACTGAATGTGACGCCGTCAGCCGTCTCCCAGCGGGTCAAGCTGCTGGAGGAGCGGGTGGGCAGCGTGCTCGTGAAGCGCGGCCAGCCATGTGTCGCGACCACCTCGGGTGCGCTGTTGTGCCGCCACACCGAACGCGTGCAGTTGCTGGAAGCGGAGCTGACCGGCCGCCTGCCGGCGCTGCCGGGCGCGCTGGTCGAACCGTGGCCGGCGCTGCGCGTGGCCGTCAACGACGACAGCGTGGGGACCTGGTTTATCGACGCGGTGGCGCAGTTCTGCGTGGAACGGGAGATGCTGCTCGATCTCGTGATCGACGATCAGGATCACACCGCGCAGCGGATTCGCGACGGCAGCGTGCAAGGCGCGGTCACCACGCAAGCGGAGCCGGTGCAGGGCTGCCGCTCGACCCGCCTCGGGCGGATGCGCTATCTGGCGGTCTGCACGCCGGCGTTTCGCGAGCGGCATTTTGCCGATGGCGTCACACGCGAGTCGCTACGGCGCGCACCGTGTGTCGATTTCAATCCGAAAGATCAGTTGCAGAAGCGCTTCATGCGCCGCGTCACGCGGGTGGACCTGGACCCGCCGTTGCACTGGATTCCACACGTCGCCGGCTTTTTGCGCGCCTGCGTGACGGGCCTCGGCTGGGGTATGTGCCCCGAACGGATGATCGCGCCGCATCTGGCCAGCGGCGAGTTGGTGGACATGGCGCCTGGCAAGCATATCGATGTCGATCTGTACTGGCAGAGCTGGCGCTTGTCGATCGGATGGTTGGACGATTTCGGCGCGGTACTGCGCAAGCGGGCGACGGAGTTTCTCGATTGAGCGCTGCATGGGCGGCGTTTTCTGAAGGACGCCGCCCGTGCTTGCCGATTTCAATGCAGCCGGATCACCGGATGCACGCGTCGGCGCAACCAATGGCTCGCCGAATCGAGCGCCATGCGTGCGAAGCCGGTCAACGTCATCACATGGCGGCGATAGATCAGCTTGTAGACGACGGTGGCCAACCAGCCGTCGACGAACACCGGCTGCGTCAGCAAGCTGTTGCTCAGGCTGCCGATCGTGCCTTCGCGTCCAAAACCGACCAAGGTGCCGGCGTCGCGATAGACGAATTCCGGTAAGGGCTCGTCCGCTATCCGGCACTTCAGCGCACGCGCCAGAAACAGCGCTTGCTGATGCGCGACCTGAGCGCGCGGCGCCAGAAACGCGCCCGCATTGTCAGAAGAAGGGCAGGCGGCACAGTCGCCGAGTCCGAAGATGTTTGCGTCGTTCGTGCATTGCAGCGTTCGGTTCACCTGTATTTGCGCGTTGCGATTCACCGCGATGCCGTCCAGCGTGCGCAACACCGGTGGCCCCGCGATGCCGGCAGTCCAGATCGCGATGTCGCTGGCGAGCGGCGCGCCTTCATTCGTCAGCACTGCATCGGCGCGCACTTCGGTAACACGTGTTGCGTTCAACACCTCGACCCCGAGACTGGCGAGCATCTTTTGCGCGCGCGCCGAGATCGTTTCGGCCAGGGCGGGCAGCACGCGTTCGCTGCTTTCGATCAGCCGGATGCGGAAGTCGCGCACGGGATCAAGTGAAAACGGGCTATAGCGGTTCAAGAGACGCACCGTGTCGCGCACCGCAGCGGCGAGTTCAACGCCCGTTGCACCCGCGCCGATGATGTTGATCGACACCGGCGTGTCCGCTTGCGCGGTCCGCGCGCGGCGCGCATGGTTCGCCCGCAGACAGGCGTCGAGCAGCTTGCGGCGAAACGCTTCCGCATGGGCGACCGATTCGAGCGGCAACGCGTGTTCGGCCGCGCCGGGCACGCCGAAATATTGCGTGACGCTGCCCATGGCCAGCACCAGCGTATCGAATGCAAGCTGCCGTGATGGCAGGATTTCGCGGCCGTCGGCGTCGTGGAGCGCATTCAGTGTGATGTGCCGGTTGGTCCGATCGAGCGCGGCAAGTTCGCCCTGTTCGAATTCGAAACCATGCCGTTGCGCCTGCACCGCATATTGCAGTTGATGCGTGGCCGGATCGAGTTGGCCCGACGCGGCTTCATGCAGCAGGGGCTTCCAGAAATGCGTCGGCCAGCGATCCACCAGCACGACCTGTGCGAGACCGGCGCGTCCGAGCGTTTCCGACAGACGCGTAGCGAGACCAAGCCCGCCGACGCCGCCACCGACGATCACGACGCGATGCACCGCCGCTGGCGTCGATTGAGCCGTTTGCTGCCTTTGCTGTGTGCGTTGCGCGGTAGAGGCTCCCTGCTGATCGATTGCGGCCATGATCCGTATCCTCCTGAAGTTATCTGTGCTGAGCCGGTGAAGGTGTTGGCGGGCTATTCCCGGTATTCATCGGCCTCATCTGTCAGGGCCAGTATAGAATCGGCGGAAACCGCAGCACAATTTAATGTTTATACAGAATATATAGGTTTTCACTTATGTTAAAAACCGCCACGTTTCGTCAATTGAAAGCTTTGCATACGGTCGCGAAGCTCGGCAGCGTGTCGCGCGCGGCCGAAGAATTGAAGCTCACGCAACCGGCGGTGTCGCTTCAGGTGCGTCTGCTTGAAGAGTCCGCGGGGGCGCCGCTGTTGCAGCGGGTGGGCCGTGGCGTGCAACTGACCGCGGCGGGCGAGATCCTCGCGCGCTATGCACTGGAAATCCTCGATCTATGGAACGGCGCGGCGGACGATCTCGCCGCGCTGCATGGCGAGCAGGGCGGCACGCTGCGCATCGGCGCGATCACGACCGCGGAATATCTGATCCCGCCGTTTCTGGTTCGATTCACCGAGTTGCGCCCACAAGTGAAGGTGCAGTTCAAGGTCGGCAATCGCGCCGACATCATCCGCATGCTGGCCACGCACGAGATCGACCTCGCGGTGATGGGCAGCGCGCCGCGCGAATTGCGCACGGTGGCGACCGCCTTCGCCAAGCATCCGATGGCGTTCGTCGCCTCGCCCGCCCATGCGCTGATGAAGAAAAAGCGCCTGTCGCTGGACGATCTGCAAACCGCGAATCTGTTCGTGCGGGAGCGGGGCTCGGGCACGCGCTCAACCGTCGAGAATCTGTTTCGACTCGCCGGCCACAAGCTGCATATCGGCTCCGAACTCTCGAGTAACGAGGCGATCAAGCAACTGGTCGAGGCGGGTTTGGGGGTTGCGTTTCTGTCGCTGCATGCATGCTCGCTGGAGTTTCAGGCGGGCCTGCTGGCGTTGCTGCCCTTGCCGGCCAATCCGATCGAGCGCGACTGGTACGTGATGCACGTGTCCGACAAACGCCTGCCGCACGTCGCCGGCCTGTTCCGCGATTTTCTGATCGAGCACGGCATGTCCGGTGCGGTGCCGGTACCGCTGCCGACCGTCGCCGCGGCGAAACGGCGCCGTCAGGCGCGCGAGGCAAGTTAGTCTTCACGCGAGGATTCTCGCTATTCGCTTCGACGTTTGCACTCTATCAGGCCCGAAGGAGGCCCCCGCACGGCCTTTGGTTGCATCCGCAGAGCCTTATTTGACGGGGCTTTTGGGTTACATCGTCCGAAATCAAAGTAAAGGTTGAGCGGCCGATATTTTTGCCTACACCGTTTGTCTTTACAGTGACGTCGAGACATCTGAGAAAAGTGGACGCCGCATCCCTGTGGCGAGCCATTGTGATTGACCTGGCCGTTACAGGAGTCGGAGACATTGAGCGAATCAATAAAGCGCGCGTTTGAAGGTGTAAAGCTGTTTCCGTTCTGGCTGGACAATCCGCGTGCACCGGCTGTCGAACGGGAATTGATTGGTCCGACTTCCGCGGATCTGGTGGTGGTTGGCGGTGGTTTTACCGGACTGTGGGCTGCGATTCAGGCGAAAGAAGCGGACCCGTCGCTCGACGTCGTGCTGGTCGAAGCAGGGAAGGTGGCCTACGGCGCATCGGGCCGTCCGGGCGGGATCATTTCCACGTCGGTGATGCATGGTCTGCCGAACGCGACAAGGGTCTTTCCGCAAGACCTCGACGTGCTGGAAAAGCTGGGCCAGGAGAACCTCGACGGCTTCAAGGAATCGTTGACGCGTTACGGCATTGAAGCGGACGTCGAATGGAATGGCGAGATGACGGTTGCCGTCGATCCGGGCCACCTCGATCATCTGAAAGGCGATTATGAGTTGCACGTGGCGCATGGGCACGACGTGGTGTTGCTCGACAGCAAAGGCGCGCGCGAGCAACTCGATTCGCCTTTGTTCGCGGGCGCGATGTGGTCGCGCAATCGCAGCGGCACGATTCACCCGGCGAAGCTCGCGTGGGGCCTGAAAGCCGCCGCGCTGAAACTCGGGGTGCGTTTGCATGAACACTCGCCGATCACGCGTATGGAAGATCGCGGCGCGACGTTGGTCGTGCACACGCAATCTGGCCGCATCGAAACGCCGCGCGTGCTGCTCGGTACCGGCACGGCGGATGTGGGCGTGACCGACATCAAGCGCCGCGTGATGCAGGTGCGCGATCACATCATCGCGACCGCGCCGTTGAGCGAAGAGCAGATGGCCCGCATTGGCTGGCACAATCGCCAGGGCATTTACGATACGCGTACGCAGCTCAATTATTTCCGTCTCACCCAAGACAACCGGATCATCTTCGGCGGCCGTGTGAGTTATCACTTCGGCGGCGATTCGAATCCGGCAGCGGATCGTGACGAGAGCACCTACTACAAGCTCGCCGAGGCGTTCTATCGTACCTTCCCGCAACTGGGCGACGTGCGCTTCACCCATGCATGGGGCGGCCCGATCGATTACTGCTCACGCGGCGCCGTGTTTGCGCGCCGCTATCACGGCGGCAAGAGCGTGTTCGTCGCGGGCTATACGGGTTTTGGCGTGGCGGGCAGCCGCTTTGGTGCGAAGATGGGCCTCGACATGCTGTGGAATCGCGATACGCTGATTACATCGCTCGATATTTCGCGCAAAGGGCCGTCGTACATTCCGCCGGAGCCGCTGCGCTGGATCGCCGCGAAGATTACGTTCAACGCGTTCGACGGCGCCGACGATCGCGGCGGCTGGCGGCGTCTGTGGATCAATTCGATCAAGGCGCTCGGTTTCCCGATGTAGTGGCGGAGGGTGTCGCGAGGGTGTTCACGAGGTGGTCAAGGTACCTGGCGGGTTTTTATTCATTGCCGCCAGAATAAAAAAACCGCACCTTAACGGGTGCGGTTCTTGTTGAAGCAACGGTGTGATGCAGTGTGCATCAACCGCAGTACACGATGCTGTACTTCTTGGTCGCCACCGGCATATGCCACGTGCCGGAGAAGCCCTTGTGCAGGATGAAGGCGTCGCCGGCGGCATAGCGTTCGCTGCGGCCGTCGTCGCTGGTGATGACGACTTCGCCCTCGATCAGCACGCAGACTTCGTGGATCGGCAGGTCGGCCAGCTTCAGCGTGCCCGCATCGCATTGCCACACGCCGGCGGACAGCATGTTGGTCGCGTCCGAAAATGCATTGAGGGCGTGCGGTGCCTTGGCGCCTTCGAGAATGACGTCGGCGGGATCGTGCAGGGCCGGGTTCAGGCCGGAAGCGCCGGGGCCTTTAGCGTCGATGCGGGTGAAAGTGATGGTGCTCATGTGTCTCTCCTGGTTGATTGGGTTCGATGACGAAATCGAAGCAGAACCGGAGTCTGAGCCAAAGCTGCGTAGCGATGAATTTCGATTTGAAGACATTCAGATTGAGCGGCGTCGATGTAAAGCATTCGATACCGCTACGGGCGCGATTTTCGGCCTAACGTCTGACCTAGCACATTCATGTAAAGGACTAAGCGCATGGAACACGCCAAACAGTTTTATATCGACGGCCAATGGGTCACCCCGCTTGATTCGGCCAAGGGTGCCACGCTCGACGTGATCGATCCTTCCACGGCCACTGCCTTCGCACAGATTTCGCTCGGCAGCGCAGCCGATGTCGATCGCGCCGTGGCGGCGGCGAAGCGTGCCTTTCCGGCCTACAGCGAGACGACGATCGCGCAGCGAATCGATTTGCTGCAAGCGATTCTCGACGTCTACCGCAAGCGCTACGACGACATGGTGCATGCGATCAGCCGCGAGATGGGTGCACCGCTGCAATACGCGAATGACGCGCAGGCATGGACCGGCGTCGCCCATCTGGAGACAATGATCCGCACGCTCGACACGTTTGAGTTCGAGTACGTAAAGAGCAGCATTCTGATCCGCAAGGAAGCGGTCGGCGTGTGCGGGCTGATTACACCGTGGAACTGGCCGGCCTTGCAGATCGCCACCAAGGTCGTGCCCGCGCTGGCGGCCGGCTGCACGATGGTGCTCAAACCCTCGGAACTGGCGCCGCTCTCCGGCATCCTATTCGCCGAGATCCTCGACGAAGCGGGCGTGCCGGCCGGCGTGTTCAACCTCGTCAACGGCGAAGGCGCGACGGTGGGCGAGGCGATGTCGCGTCATCCGGACATCGATATGATGTCATTCACCGGTTCGACGCGTGCGGGCGTGCAGGTCGCCAAGGCCGCGGCGGATACGGTCAAGCGCGTGCATCAGGAACTGGGCGGAAAATCGGCCAACCTGATTCTCGAAGATGCCGATCTGAAGCACGCTGTGATGCGCGGTGCACGGGCGTGTTTCGACAACAGCGGCCAGTCGTGCGATGCGCCCACCCGCATGTTCGTGCCGCGCGCACGCCTCGCCGAAGCATTGGCGTATGCGAAGGAGGCCGCTGACGCATTGGTTGTCGGCCCCGCGGATGCGAAGGGTATCGATCTTGGGCCGGTCATCAGCGAACAGCAGTTCGACAAGATCCAGCGGCTGATTGGCGTGGGCATCGAAGAGGGCGCGACGCTGGTGGCGGGCGGTCCGGGCCGTCCCGAAGGATTGAAGGATGGCTACTTTGTCCGCCCGACGGTATTCGGCAACGTCACGCCGAACATGACGATCGCACGCGAAGAGATTTTCGGACCGGTGCTGTCGATTCTCGGCTACGACTCCGAGGACCAGGCGGTCGCGATGGCCAACGATAGTCTCTACGGTCTCGCGGGCTATGTACAGTCGGCCTCGATCGAGCATGCGTATGCGGTGGCGAAGCGCCTGCGTACCGGGACGATCTATCTGAACTACGCGGACTACAACCCCGATGCGCCGTTCGGCGGCTTCAAGCAATCGGGCAATGGCCGCGAGTACGGCGAGTTCGGCCTCGAGGACTTTTTGGAGATCAAGGGCGTGGTGGGCTACGCGGATTGAGGCCGCGCGGCGGCCGGCGATGTGGCTCAGTGATGTACCTTAGCCGCGCAAGCATAACGAAAGTTATGCGGCCAGTGAGGGACATCACCGCGCCGGCAGCTTCCCGATGGCTGTTCTGAACCTGAGAGCGCGGGTTGAGGGCGTCTATAATCCTCACCGGAATTCGCCATCGGATCTTGAACCTGTGAAAACAACACTCGCTATTGCGCTTGCCGCGCTCGCCCTGAGCGGCTGCATGTCTGCCGAAAAAGAAGAGGCCCAGGCGCGCGACTTTACCCGCTCCGAGAACCTGCTCGATACCGCGCAGCATAACGCCGCTATTGCCTGCGCGGATCAGACGCAGTGCGACAAGGCCTGGTCGCTCACGAAGGACTACGTGGCAGCGCATTCTTCCACGTCAATAGTTCGCGCCGACGCTGTAGCGATCGAGACCGACGTTCCGAGCCGCTCGGGGCACGCGGTCTATTCGGCCACGCGCGTGGCCAAGGGCGGTGGGGCGACGATCACGCTGTATGCGCAGTGCCGTGGCATGTATGGTCCGGATCGCGCGATGGCCTCCGACTACGACGATTGCGTCAAGCAGATCGCTCCGACACAAAACGGCTTTGTGCCGTTTCTGCGCCAGCATCTTTCCAGTCAGTAATCCGGCCAGTAAGCCGGGCAATAGCGGGCGAACGTAGCGAGCAAACTTAGCGGATGGACGTTCAGATCGCGGCGTGACGCGTCATCATCCGCTCGAACGCGTCGACGATATGTTGCACGTAAGGATTTTTGTGGGCGAGGGCGCCGGTCTCGCGCTCGAAGTGCGCCAGCATGGTCGCGTTCGCTTCGAAGACCAGCACCTGTCCTCCGGGCAGCACCGTGAAGTCGATTCCGCCGTAGTCGAGATCGAGCCGCTTGCCGATTGCGGCGATTGCACTCATCACTTGCTCGCCGAGCACGGCGTGCGGATTCTCGATGAAGCGTCGCTCTTCCCCCAGCTTCCATGGATGGCGTTCCATGTCGGCAGAGTAGTAGTGCACCATCCAGTGCGGCGAAATCGCCAGATGGTAAGGAAACGGTTCCCGGTCGACAAAAATGATCCGGTATTTGCGGTAGAAGCCGTCGGCACTGCGTGTGTCGCGAAACGCCGTCAGATAGGAAATTCCGGCTTGTGCCGACAACCATGTTTCGAGCGCTGCGCGGTTTTCGCATAGCGTTAGCCCGTCGCCGCCGTGCGTCGCGGCGGGACGCGCCAGGACCGGAAAGTCGATGCCGCCCGCCACGAGCACAGCGTCAGGCGCGGCGCGTGAAGCCGGCGCGGCATCGCTCTGCACGCAAGGCGCCATCTGCACGTCCTGTAGCCCGTCGAGCAGGTGCGCGGTGCGGTGCCGTTGAGTTCGCGCGACAGCGGCGGGTGGATTGAGCAGGGGCCGCGCGCAACGCGAGACGAAGCGCGCGAGCCGTCCGGCAAGTGGGGCGGCGATATCCGCATCGCCAATCGCGTTGAACACGAGATCGTAGGCCGGCAGTTGATGGTCTTCTTCGTCGTCGGCGTAGTCGATCGCGTACTTGATGCGGCAGCAGGTCGTGCCGGGCAGCAGTGCATCGAACGGCACATTGCCGGACGTGTGTGCCGCGCAGAGGATCAGCACCCGGCGCTGCCCGGCGCCGCTTCCCTCGACAAACACGCGCTGGATCCGGTAGGCACGCTCCCGGTACGCGGCGGCTTCAGCAACGTGTCCAACGCTGGCAAGGATGGCGGCCAGATTCTGGCAGGCCACCGCGACATGCGGGTCGAGCGTCAGAACGAGGCGGTACCAGTACTCGGCGATCACGTGATCGCCTTTCATAAAGTATCCGGTCGCGACATCGCAGAGATTCAGAGCGCTGGCGTTGGGGGCCGCAGCGGCGTAGGCATCCAGCGTGTGGGCGGCGATCAGATGAGCGACCGCACCGAGTTCGTCGCCGTCGGTGCGCCGGGCTTCAGCAAGGGTGCGGTGACGGGACGGATCGAGCGGCGCGCCGTCGCCGGCACGCCCCGCTGACGCGCCTCCAGGGTGTGCCTTGCGGTCGGCTTCGTTATGCGGATTCTGGGTCACGGTCGATCGAGATGGCTGCAGGGCGACGCGCCGCTGCGCCCTCGAAGCATAGCGGGCGTGCATGCGATTCAGCTTACAGCTACAGCAGCAGTTCGATCGAATGAAACAGCCGGCGCAGTTCGGGGTCTGGTGAGCGCGCGCCTTCGTCGATGACTTCGCGCAAACATTCCAGAAAACACTCGGCGGCCGGACTCGTCGGCGCGCCGCGGCGTGACGTGATGCTGACGATGGTTTCGTCCACCGTTTCGCGCAAGGGCAGTGCCCACAGATTCTCTTTCGCGATAATCACCTCGACGAGCGGCCACGGAAAGATGCTGAGCATGTCGGTGTGCGCGAGCAGGGCCAACACCACGGCCAGCGAATGCGCCAGATGAATCGTATGCGGCACACTCATGCCGCGCTTGCGGAATACGTTGTCTGAAATCGATTCGCGGCTTGCCGGGTCCCAGTTCAGCACCCATTCGGCGTCTTCGAGTTCGAGCAGTGTGCGGCAACCCGCTTTCGGATGATCGCGTCGCGCGACGACCGCTGAATGCGTTGAAAACAGCGGCACGTTGTGAAACTCCGATTGCGGCGAAGCAGGCGGAGGACGGCCAATCGAAAAATCGAGGCTGCCATCGCGCAAGCGTGGTTGCACGACCGCCAACAGACCCTCGAAGAATTCCAGCTGGACTTCCGGCATGCGTTGCCGGAACCGCTGCACCGTCGGTGGCAGAAAAGTCAGCGCCACCCATGGCGTGACGCCGATCGACAGTTTGCCGGCCGCTGCGCCGCGCATCGCTTCAATCTCCGCTTCCGCACGTTGCAACTGGCCGAGCACCAGGCGGGCATGCACGACCAGCGCGCGGCCGAACTCCGTGAACGCGACGCCGCTTGCGCCGCGCACCAGCAGCGGCGCGTGCAGATCGGCCTCCAGTTCGCGCATGGCCTTGGTCACGGCGGCCGGCGAAAGGTCGAGCGAACGGGCCGCCGCCCGGATACTGCCGGTATCCGCAATGGCCGCTAAGGTACTGAGCTGATGCAGTTTCATCTGGAAAACCCGTAGAAGAGTGGCAACCGCTGGTTGCCACCGCAACGATTCTACGCCTGCCGCTGGAAAATCGTCGTCGTTATGCTGGGCCCTTGCTTTCACAGACGGAGACGACATCGTGAACACCATGGCCATCCCGGCGGGCATCGCCGAACTCGAAGACGAAATGATCGCGCTGCGCCGTCGTATCCACGCGCAGCCCGAACTGGCTTACGAAGAGTTCGCCACCGGCGACCTGGTCGCTGAGCGTTTGCAGGAGTGGGGCTACACCGTGCATCGCGGCCTGGGTCAGACCGGTGTTGTAGGGCAACTGAAAGTAGGCGCCGGCACGCGCAGACTCGGCCTGCGCGCCGACATGGACGCGCTGCCGATCCACGAGACCACGGGGCTGCCCTATGCGAGCACCGTTCCCGGGAAGATGCACGCATGTGGTCACGACGGCCACACCGCGATGCTGCTGGCGGCCGCCAAACATCTGGCGCAGGAGAAATCGTTCGACGGCACGTTGAACCTGATTTTCCAGCCGGCTGAAGAAGGTCTGGCCGGCGCGAAGAAAATGCTCGAAGACGGCCTGTTCGACAAGTTTCCCTGCGATGCGGTCTTTGCCATGCACAACATGCCCGGCTTTCCGACTGGCAAGTTCGGCTTCCTGCCGGGCTCGTTCATGGCTTCGTCCGACACGGTGATCATCAAGGTGACCGGTCGCGGCGGTCATGGCGCGGTGCCGCACAAGGCGGTCGATCCGGTCGTGGTGTGCGCGCAGATCGTGCTGGCGTTGCAGTCGATCGTGTCGCGCAACATTGCGCCGCTCGACATGGCGATCATCACCGTCGGCGCGATTCACGCGGGTGACGCGCCGAACGTGATTCCCGAAACCGCGGAGATGCGGCTGTCCGTGCGTGCGTTGAAACCCGAGGTTCGCAACTATTTGCAGGAGCGCATCACGGCGGTCGCCTGCGGACAGGCGGCGGTGTTCGGTGCGCGGGCGCACGTCGATTATCAGCGCCGCTATCCGGTGCTCGTCAACGACGTACAGATGACCGGTCTCGCACGGCAAGTCGCGCTGGACTGGCTCGGCGAAGACGGTTTGATTGCCGACATGGAACCGCTCACGGGTAGTGAAGACTTTGCGTTCCTGCTGGAGCGTTGCCCGGGCAGCTACCTGATCATCGGCAATGGTGACGGCGAGGGCGGTTGCATGGTCCACAACCCGGGCTACGACTTCAACGACGATTGCCTCGCCACTGGCGCGGCCTACTGGGTGCGGCTCGCACAGACGTTCCTCGTCTGAGGCAGGTGGCATCAGATTGGACTGAAGCCGCGCAAGGCTCCGAAGGTCACGAAGGCCGGCGGGGCCATCAAGGCCGTGTTGGGGCCAGTCAGACTGTCCATTGCTTTCAGGCGCACAAGGCCGCAGAGCCGCGCATCAGCAGGAAGGACACCATGGAGACACAGATGGACTATTCCGCTACACCGCAACCCGCAGGCACTGACGCGTTGAATCTCGCCGACGCGTCCGCCATGCAGCCCGCCAAACGCACGAGCCACGTCAAAGCGATCGCCGCGATCACGCTCGGCAACGGCCTCGAGTTTTTCGATTTCACGATCTACAGCTTTTTCGCGACGATCATCGGCAAGCTGTATTTCCCGGTGGAAGGGCAGCTTGCGCAACTGATGCTGGCGGTCGGCACGTTCGGCGTCGGCTTCATCATGCGGCCGGTGGGCGGCATTGTTCTCGGAGGGTATGCCGATCGCGCCGGCCGCAAAGCCGCGATGAGTCTCACGCTGTGGCTGATGACGCTTGGCTCGGCGATCATTGCTTTCGCGCCGACCTACGCGGCGATCGGTATCGCTGCGCCATTGCTGGTGATTCTTGCGCGATTGATTCAGGGTTTCGCGCTGGGCGGCGAGGTTGGTGCATCGACATCGCTGCTGCTTGAATATGGCAGCGACAAGACGCGTGGATTCTACGGGAGCTGGCAGTTTGTGAGCCAGGGATTGAACACCGTATGTGGCTCGCTGCTGGGTGTTGCGTTGGCGGCGGCGTTGTCTACTGCCGCGCTGGAGAGCTGGGGCTGGCGCGTGCCGTTTGTGATTGGCATGGCGATGGGGCCGATTGGTATTTACATCCGGCGGCATCTGGACGAAACCTTGCCGGGTGTGGAAGACGGTACTGTTCCAGCCGCGCAGGCGCCCGATGCACAGCCGGTTCGCAAGCTGTTTCGCGAGCATTCGCGCGTGATCACGACGGGCGTGTTGACGACGATTGGCGGCACGGCGGCGAACTATATCGTGCTGTTTTATCTGTCGACTTACGCGATTCGGATTTTGCATTTGCCGATGTCGTCGGCGTTGTGGGCCGCCTGGACCGCGGCGATCGTGACGGTGATCTGTTCGCCGTTTGCGGGGACGTTGTCCGATCGTGTGGGGCGTAAGCGGGTTTTGTGGGTGTCTCGGGTGTTGTTGATTGCCGCTGTCTATCCGGCTTTTATGATTATCAATGCGTCGCCGACGGTGCCTGTGCTGTTGTCTGTTGTCGCGGTGCTGGCTGTTTTTGTCGCGTTTACCGCGGTGCCTAATATCGTCATGTTGCCCGAGATGTTTCCGCGCGCGATTCGCGCTACTGGGATGTCGATTGTTTATTGTTTAGGGGTCTCTATTTTTGGTGGGTTTGCGCAGTTTTTTGCTACCTGGTTGATTCAGATTTCTGGGAGTAATTTGGCGCCTGCCTGGTATTTGATTGGATGTGGGGTTGTGTCGTTGTTGCCGTTGCCGTTTATGCGGGAGACTGCAGGGAAGGCTATTGATTAAGGTTTTTTTGCCTGCGCGGCGCTTGTTGGTCTGTATGCCTACGGCGTTGGCCTTTCCCTGTTTTGTTATTGGTTTATTAGCGTCGCCCCTGTGCGGGGCGGGCACCTACTTTTCTTTGCCTGCCGCGTAACTATTCAGCGCTTGTAAACTGCTACCAGGCTGTGCATAGTGAAGGACATGACGAAGATGCCTGACATCAAGGACCTGACACGGAGCAGAAGGACGCACTCATCGTTGATCTGGTGAGGCGTCTGAACGAGCTTGAGGCAAAGCTTGAGAAGGACAGTCATAACTCCAGCAAGCCGCCGTCAAGCGATGGTCCGCAGCGCAAGCCGAAGTCATTGCGTGGCACGAGCGGGGCAAAGCCTGGCGCGCAACCGGGGCACAAGGGCAAGACGCTCAAACGCGTGGCCCAACCCGATCACATCGAGATTCACCCGGTAGCGCCGGTGTGCGATGCATGCGGCGAACTCATCGAATCCGCCCGCATCGCCGTCTTACCCGAGGGACGTCAGGTAATCGATCTGCCGCCCACGCGCTTTGAGGTGACCGAGCATCGCGTGCAGATCGCACAGTGCCGCTGCGGCAAGCACCATTCGGGGGTGTTTCCCGGGAACGTGAGCCAGGCGGTGCAGTATGGTCCCCAGGTGCGCGCCGCTGCGGTCTATCTGACGCAATACCAGCAGTTGCCCGTGGGGCGTACGGCCCAGGCGCTGGAAGACCTGTTCGGTCTGCGTGTGAGTACGGGTACGGTGCAGCACAGCATTGACCAGGCCGCCCAGTTGCTGGCGCCGGCGGTCAAACAGATCAGCCAGGCGCTGCGTGAGCAACCCGTGGTGCATTTCGATGAGAGCTGCATGCGCGTGGGACGCAAGACTCACTGGCTGCATAGCGCCTCGACGCGCGCGCTGACCTGGTATGGCGCACACAACAGGCGCGGTCGCGAGGCGCTGGACAGCTTCGGCATTCTGCCCGGCTTTGCGGGAATCGCCGTGCATGACGGCTGGGCAGCCTACGCGCAGTATGAGTGTGAACATGCGCTGTGCAATGCCCACCATCTGCGCGAACTGGTGTTTGTACTGGAGTCCACCCAGCAAGCCTGGGCCCAGCAGATGATTGATCTGCTTTGCCAGGCAAAGCGCGAGGTCGACCTCAGTCTGGCTTCAGGCAACACAGCGCTAGGTCAATCGCGCCAACGCTATTACGCGCGACGCAGCCGGACGCTGATCGCCCAGGCGCGCAGGCTCAATCCGCAGCAGGCACGTGAGCCCACGCGCAAGGAACTTCGCGGCAGGATCAGGCAAAGCTTTACCTACAACCTGCTCGGACGCCTTCACAGGCATGCGCGCGAGGTATGGCGTTTCATTGCAGATCACCGTGTACCGTTCGACAACAACCAGGCCGAACGCGATATACGCATGCCCAAACTCAAACAGAAAATCTCGGGATGCTTCCGCGCGATATCGGGCATGGAGGCGTTCTGCACGATCCGCTCCTACCTCGCCACCTTGCGCAAACAGAACCGTTCGCTAATCGATGCGCTGGCCTTGAGCTTTGCCGGAATCGTCGTTTCGCCTCTGACTGCCGCTGAATAGTTACGCCTGCCGCAAAGAAAAGTAGGCAAAAGAAAGCGGCTCACCCCGCTAGCTCATAAGCGGGCCCCCCGCTCAGTTGCGGTAGTGGTGCATCTGGAATCTGTGCTCTCGCACATTCGGCGTCAGTGACAAGGCTGTCATTCTTCCGACGGCGCTGCGCGCGCCGAAGGGCAATTCATCAACCCCGTGGCGGAGCTATGGCCGCGTCGCGGACGCGTAGTTGGCCGGTGTAATCCCCAACAACCGCGCGAACGCTCGCGTCATGTGACTCTGGTCGGCAAACCCCGATGCGGCTGCCGCATCGGCTAACGTCGCCCCACCCGCAATCAGTTGCCTCGCGAGTATCACCCGGCGCTGCATCCTGTATGCGTGCGGCGGTAACCCCGTCTCGTGCGCGAAGCCTCGTAACAATTGGAACCGACTCATGCCGGTGTCGGCAGCGAGATCGGTTAGCGTCAGCGGTAACGATGGATCGTCGTCGATCCTAGACCTCGCTCGTGCAATCGGACCAACCGACTGTGCCAATCGTGAATGTGCGTGCGTGGTCGCGTGGGTCCGAATCAGATACCCGAGCAGCTCGAGCATCGTCTCCTCCCGCACCAGATCGTCCGGCACGGTTTGCGCTTCCACCGATACCGCAAACAGCCGCTCAAATAGCACCTTCAGCAACGGATCGTGCACCGCTGGTTGCGTCAGTTCGATCTCACGCGCAGCCACCCCATTCAACTCGACAGCGACGTCGGCCAGCATCCGCGGCTCGAAATACAACATGCGCCATGCACGGCCGCGCTCGTCGAGCGGGCTGCCGTCGTGCACCTCCCCCGGATTCACCATGATCGCGTCGTTCGCCCGCGCTTCAACCACGCCGCGACCACTCGACGACCGGTGTCCGCCTGCAACGATCACGCCCACCCCAAAGCGATCGTGCGAGTGGCGCGGAAACGAATGCGCCGTTTCCGCCACCGTCGCTTCCACGCCAGATATCGCGCAACGAGGCATGTAAACGCGACCGCGCGACATGGTTCGCCTCTCAGAAGTTAAGGAGGGACTCGCGCCGCATATCGCGCGGCAACGTGCGCGGCGATCCCCGCTGAGAACTGCAGCGCGGTTTGCACGCCGGATCGCGCAGCGAACCGTGTCCAGATCGCCAGAGCAAGGCGCACGCCGATCCGCGCAGCACACTACGGAACGATCTGCGCGCCAGCCGGCTCATCAGCCTCCCTCCTCGTCCGTGCGCCCACCCTCGCGGATCTTGCCTTGCGATACGCTGCTGCCCGGCGGCACGCTATGCGTTAGCCATACATTGCCGCCAATCACCGAACCGCGCCCAATGGTCACGCGGCCGAGAATCGTCGCGCCGGCGTAAATCACGACGTCGTCCTCGACGATCGGATGGCGCGCGTTGCCCTTGACCAGGGTGCCGTCAAGGTCCGCGGCGAAGCTCTTCGCGCCAAGTGTCACGGCCTGGTAGACGCGCACCCGCTCGCCGATGATCGCGGTCTCGCCGATCACGACGCCCGTGCCGTGGTCGATAAAGAAACTCGGGCCGATGGTCGCGCCCGGGTGAATGTCAATGCCGGTCGCCGAGTGCGCAATCTCGTTGATGAAGCGCGCGAGCAAGGGCACGCCAAGGAGATGCAGCGCGTGCGCCAGACGATGGTGCGTCATCGCCCACACGCCCGGATAACACAGCAGAATCTCCGTGATGTGCTGCGCGGCCGGGTCGCCGGTGAAAGCAGCCTGAATATCGCTGACCAGCAACGCGCGAATACCCGGCAACTGCGTGCCGAATTCGCGCGCGACGTTGAACGCGCGCGCCCTCAGTTCCTCATCAGGCGTTTCGCCAAACTCGGGCAGAAAGCGCAAGGCGCGGCGAATCTGTTCGGCAAGCAATCGCAATGTGCTTTCGAGCGTATGGCCGACGTAGTAGTCAACTGTTTCGTCAGTTAGATCGGGAGCGCCGTAGTGTGTCGGAAACAGCGCCGCGCGCAAGCCGGTGACAATGCTGATCACCGCTTCACGCGACGGCAGCTCGCGTATGCCAAGCGGATGCCGCGTGCGATGCAATTCTTCACGAGACGCACGCAAGTCCGCGACGATCTGTTCGAGACCCCAGTTTTGGGAAGGCACGTTAGGCATAAAAGGACGGCGCCGTGCGCCAGGCACGGTTCAGAGTGATTGTCCCAAGAGATTACCGCGTTTTGCCGTGGCCCGCGCAGCGCCGCACGGCTGCGCGGTATGGCGGCCCGCGCATGCCGGATACGCTTCAGATGGTTACGCTGCTCGCATCGATCCAGCGCACCGCCCAGTCGCGCGCGTGCGCGATGGCGGTGGCTTCGTCAGGAAAACGCAAGTCAGTGGGGAAAAAACGGTTGGCGACCAGTTCGCCGTCGCTCGAACGGGAGATGACCACATAAGGTTGCCAAGTACCATCGCGCGCGCGCGCCGGCTCGCAATTCAGCAAATAGCCGCGATGTGTGAATGCAGCATCAAAGTGCATGTGTCACCCGCCCTGACGGCCCCGTAGGATGTTTTGAGTAGCGCGCGTCTGTTCGTTGTCGGCCACGTAAAAACAGCCGGACGCATGTCGTCAATTTAACCGCGCTTCGCTCGTCGGAGTAAGATCATACTCTGTAGAAAATAGGCGTCCATTAAAAAAAAACGAAAGGAATCCCGGACGCAATCGCCAGGTGAAAATGCCCGCTTACCTAACTGCGAGGCAACTGCGGCGCAAGCGCAGTACAACTCACGCGCACAAAGACGGTGTGCGAGGCGGAACGGGTTTTGCTGCACTTCAACCATGTCTCTTCAATGGAGAATGCATGATGAACAGCGATATCAACAAGCCAGCAGACGCCAGCAAAAAACAGGGTGCCACCAGCCCGCGCACGGCGGAACTGCATA
Source organism: Paraburkholderia solitsugae (assembly GCF_013177695.1). Lineage (GTDB taxonomy): Bacteria > Pseudomonadota > Gammaproteobacteria > Burkholderiales > Burkholderiaceae > Paraburkholderia > Paraburkholderia solitsugae. Next base: position 53,550 of record NZ_WOEY01000032.1, read on the forward strand.
ACGACCGCACCCACGACAGCACGGTCGACACCGACGGCAAAAATCTCGAAGCCGCCCGCATAGCCGGCTACAGCGCGATCTCGCCCGACGAGATCACGACGACCAACGCGACCCTCATCAACAGCGTGCCCGAGGCTCACGACGGCATGGCCGGCTTCGACAGCCGGGTTGGCGGCAATCATCTGCTGCTGGCGCTCGAACCGGGCTACACGGTCATCGACAAAGGCATGGTCGAGCCGCAGGGCGCCGAGTCAGAAGAGGATCTGTTCGACGACCCGCGCTCGATTCGCGCCCGTCGCGAACGTGGCCGCATTCATTACGCCCTCAATCACCTGCGGCCCACTCGCGTGATCGAATTACATCGGGCGAAATAACTATTCGCGCTGCGCGTATTCGTTTGAATTGCGCCGCTTGCACCGATTAATCAGGCAATTCCAAAGTGCGCACCGTTTGAATGACGGTGCGCATTTCGTCACGGATTAGAAACTCAGGGTTGCAGGACCTGCGAGCCGAACAGGCTTTTTCCGCCCGCCGAATGCCGACACAATCGACTGCACGTCCAAAACTAAAACGGAGCAGCAGATGAAAAAGATCGTTGTGATAGGCGCGACCGGTACGGTCGGCCAGGCAGTGAGCGCGGCGTTGAAAGCGCGCCATGAAGTCATCGAAGTGGGCGCGACGCGCGGTCAGTTTCGCGTCGACAGCACCGACCCGGCCAGCATCGAGCGACTCTTTAGCGAAATCGGCAAGGTCGACGGCGTCGTCACCACCACCGGCAAGCTGCATTTCGGCCCGCTGCTGGAGATGAGCGTCGAGCAGTTCTGGGTCGGCCTGCGCGACAAGCTGATGGGTCAGATCAACGTGGTGTTGGGCGCCCAGCGGTACGTGAACGACGGCGGCTCGTTTACGCTGACGAGCGGCATTGTCGGCGACGAGCCGATTCGCGAAGGCGCGAACGCAACCACCGTCAATCTGGCCCTCGAAGGTTTCGTACGCGGCGCCGCGATCGAATTGCCGCGCGGCATTCGCATCAACGTGGTGAGCCCGACGGTACTGACCGAATCGCTCGAGGCTTTTGGGCCCTACTTCCGCGGCTTTGAGCCGGTGAGCGCCGATCGTGCGGCGCAGGCCTACCTGCGCAGTGTGGAAGGCGCGCAAACGGGCCGTGTGTATCGCGTGGGGTATTAAGCGCGGGGTATCAAGCAAGGTCACGCGATGCGGTCCAGCCGCATCGCGCCCCCCTCTCACGCGTGTCGCCGCTCTACGGCAGCTTCACGACTCTCTCGACGGCCCTCAGAAAACTCAGTGAATCTCCGGCTCGCCGGTTTCATCCGATATACGCACCATATCGCGCACGCCCCTTTGCAGCAACTTCCGCAGGATCGGTAGTTGCCCCCACTCGGGCATACCCGGAGCGCCCACCGGCCCTGCATGCTGAAGCACGATGACGCAGTTTTCGTCGATGTCGAGCGCGTCGTCAACGGCTGCTCCACGATGTCTTTCGCCGCCCCCCAATCCCGCAATCCGCCAATCCACCGAGGGGACTTCCTTCGGGGCGTGCCTCAGTGCCTCAGTGCTTTAGCGCTTCTGCTCTTTCACGCGCGATACGATCTGCGTCGGGCTGACGAATTGCAGCGCGATCAGCACCCAGATCAGCGTGATCGCCATGTAGATCATCGCCATCGCGTCGATCGATTGCGGTGCGCGCACGCCGGTCGAAAATACAGCGTAGTACAAGGCGACCACCAGCGTTTGCGTCGCGGGACCCGCGGTGAAGAAGGTAAGCTCGAACATGCCAATGGTGCGCACCAGCACCAGCAGCCCCGCCGCCAGCATGCCGGGCACCAGCAAGGGCAGCAGCACGTAGCGGAAATAGCGAAACGTGTTCGCGCCGAAAATGCGCGCCGCCGCTTCGAGATTGGGATCGATCTGCTCGATGAACGGCGTCATCACGAGGATCACGAACGGCAGCGCCGGCACGAGATTCGCAAGAATCACGCCGCCCAGCGTGCCGGCAAGGCCGACCTTATACATCACGGTCGCCATCGGAATGCCGTACGTCACGGGCGGCACCATCAAGGGCAACAGGAAAATCAGCATCGCCATGCGCTTGCCGGGAAACTGCACGCGAGCGAGCGCATACGCCGCGGGCACACCGAGCACAACCGACAACACCACGACCGCGCCGACCACTTCGACGGTGACCCACAACACGCTGGCCAACTGGAAATCGCTCCACGCCTGCGCGTACCAATGCAGCGTAAAGCCTTGCGGCAGCAAGGTGCCGAACCAGCGGGTCGCCACCGAATTCACCGCGACGGTCGCGATCAGCAACACCACGTTGACGAGAAAGAACACCATCGCGCCCCACACCAGTACGTGCCAGATCCGCCCCGGCACACTGGCGCGCTGCTTCACGCGCTTGCTGGGTTGCTGGGCGCCGTCGTTGTTGTCGTTCGACGCGGACCACGAAGGATGCGCCGCGTGGTGATCGCTCGCCATCAGCCTTTGCCTCCCGTCACCGGACCGCGGTAGAAGAAGCGGCGCGCGCCGAGCATGGCGGCAACCACCAGCAGTTGAACGAAGCCCATCACCATCGCGATCGCGGAAGCAAGCGAATAGTCGTAGCTTTCGAACGCGGCTTCGGCGGCGGCAATCGACATGACGCGCGTCGGGCCGGCAGGCGCACCCAGCAGCACCGCGGATGGAAACACCGAGAACGCCTGCACGAACGATAAACACGCGGCCATCGTTAAACCGGGCATCAGCAGCGGCAGATAGATGCGACGGAACTGCTGCCACGGGCTCGCGCCGAGCGTAGCCGCAGCACTCGCGAGCGTCGGATCGATGCCGGTCACGTACGAGAGCGTCAGCAGAAACGCAAACGGGAAACCCGATACGATCAGCGAGATCAGCACGCCCCAGAAGTTATGCGTCAGACGCACTTCATCGGTGTAGAGATGCAGGCCTTGCAACGCCTGTGGAAACCAGCCGTTCGGGCCGAAGTACGTGAGCATGCCGTCGGCGATCAGTACGGTGCCGAGCGTGACGGGAATTACCAGCAGCGTCGTAACGAGTTTCTGATAGGGCGAATTGCGCCGCAGCGCGAACGCCACGGGAACCGACACGCCGACGTTGATCAGCGTCGCGGGCACCGCGAGCTTGAGCGTGACGAGAATGGTCGGCCACATCGACGTATCCGTGAAGAACGTCAGATAGTTGGCCCACAGGCCGCCGCCGTTCATCGGCCGGAACGATAGCACCAAACCATACGCAAACGGATAGATGAACAACGCGACGATGAAGATCAAAGCCGGCGCGACCAGCCACGCTTTGGCGTCGCGCGGCGCAATCGGCACGCGTGGCGGCGACAGCGTGGGCGTGTTCATGCAGCCTCTCCGTCATAGACTAGCGTGCGTGACGGCGGCACGCGCAGACTGATGCGTTCACCCTCTACGAAATCGCCCGCGATCCGTGCCCACAAGTCGCCAAACGCGGTCTTCACTCGCAGCAGTGAATCGTGGCCGCCGTATTCCACTGTTGTTACCTGCGCGTCGAAGGCGTTTTCCGCGCCAGGTGCTGCACGCTCCATATCCTCTGGGCGCAACGCGACGCTCACGCGCTTGCTGTTGAAACCGGCCATCGGCGTGCCGATCAACCGCACGCCGTTCGCGCTCACCGCAACCCCGTCGCCCTGCGTGCCTTCGAGCGCGAATTCAGCCACGTTGCGGTAGCCCATGAACCGCGCGACATGCAAATTCTGCGGCCGCGTATACACCTCTTTCGGCGTGCCGACTTGCTGCACCACCCCTTCTTTCATCACGACGATGCGATCGGCCATGGACAGCGCTTCGTCCTGATCGTGCGTCACGTAGAGCGTCGCGCGTTCGAGCTGGCTATGGATGCGGCGAATCTCAGCGCGCATTTCGATGCGCAGCTTCGTATCGAGATTCGACAGCGGTTCGTCCATCAGGATCAGCGGGGGTTCGATGACGATCGCCCGCGCAATCGCCACGCGCTGCTGCTGACCGCCCGACAGTTGTCCGGGCAGCTTGCGGTCATGCCCGACCAGTTGCACGAGCTGCAACGCTTCACGCGCACGGCGCATGGCTTCGCTCTTGCCGACCCCACGCATCTTCAATCCGAAACCGACGTTATCGAGCACGCTCATGTGCGGAAACAGCGCGTAGTTCTGGAACACCATGCCGAAGCCGCGCTTTTCCGGCGGCAGCACGTCGATGCGTTTATCGTCAAGCCAGATGCCGCCGCCGCTCAGCGGTTGCAACCCGGCGATGCAATTGAGCGCCGTCGTTTTGCCGCAACCCGACGGTCCAAGCAACGCAATGAACTCGCCACGCTGGATATTCAGATCGAGTCCTTGCAACGCCGCGACCGCCTGGCCTTCCGCATTCGTGAAACTGCGGCTCACCGAATCGAGCCGCAACTGTTCAAAGTGATGCTTCATGGCGATTTCCTGATACGCGTGACGCACGAGTCTCGGCGGGCCAATAGAACGGATGCGCGTGAAGCTTCATGGCGGTTTCCTGCGCGCATGACACACGAATCTCGACGGACCGAACGAACGAGTGCACGGACTCATTCAGCGACTACTTGGTCTTCTGCGCGCCGATGTCGCTGTCCCACTTCTTGAAGGCCGCGACCATTGCAGCCGCATTCAGCGGCAAAACATGCGGACGCTCGGCCAGCAGCTTCGCATACTCCGGCCGGCCGTATTTCTTCAGCACATCCTGACTGTGCGCGGGCGCCTGCTCGATGCTCACGCCCTTGATCGCCGGACCGGGATAGAAATAACCGTCGTCATAGGTCATGGCCTGCTGCGCCGGTTCGAGCATGAAGTTCATCAGCTTGTAGAGCACATCGAGCTTTTCCTTCGGCACGCCGTTCGGAATCACCATGTAGTGCGCGTCGTTCACCCACGTCATGTTATCGAATGCCTGCACGCGGAATTCCGCTGGCACGATGCCGAGCGCGCGCGGATTGATGTCCCAGCCGGTGACGGTCACGGTCATGTCGCGCGAGCCCTCACCGAGCTCCTTCATCACCGCCGACGTACCGCCCGGATAGTAAGGAATGCAATCATTCAGTTGCTTGAGGAAGGCCCACGTCTTGTCCCAGCCGTGAATCGGATCTTGCGGATCCTTGTCGCCGAGCACGTAAGGCAAGCCCATCAGAAACGTGCGCCCCGGACCGGAGTTCGCCGGCCGCGCGTAGATCAGCTTGTCCGGATGCGCCTTGCACCATTGCAGGAGTTGCTCAGGTGTCCTGGGTGGATCGCTGACTTTCGCGGGGTTGTATTCGAGCAGCGGACCCGCCGGCATATACGCGACTTCGAGACCGAAGCCTTGTGCGAGGTCCTGCATCTTGCGCGGACTGGGCGCGTATTTGTCGAGCACGCCGGGAAACGCCGCCGCATTGTCCGGCAACAGTTTCATCCAGAGATTCTGTTCGATGCCGGCGGCCAGTGCGTCCGTGCCGGTCAGGACGAGATCGATATCGGAGCGGCCGGCGGCCTGCATCGCCTTGATCTTGCCGGGCAGCTGCGGGGCGGGCGCGTTAGTGAAGGTGAGATTGGCGACAAGATTCGGGTACTTCGCCTTGAAGGCCTCGAAACCCTTCTGTGTGAGTTGAAGATCGCCGGCCACGTCGACGATATTGAGCGTTACCGGATCGGCCGCGTGTGCGGCGGATGCCAATGCGGTGCTAGCCGCGAGACATATAGACACCACCCTGAGCGCCAACCTGCCTGAAACAGTCATTGCGTCTCCTCGCTTCTTAGTATGGAAGTCCGCCGATCAGATGCGCTGCTGGCGGTGTCTCTCTACCAATGGAACATAGCGAAGCGGAACTGCCGATGTCAAGCAAATGCTTGCCACGGCGCTTTGCTCAGGAAACGGGCTATTTTTGCATTGAATCTTTGTGATTCAACAGCTTACGTGTTTTATCCAAGGGCAAACCCGGAGTCGAGAAGCGGGTGGCGCAGCAGTTTGTCAGGCAACCCGCGCTTAGGCTGCGCATTCAGGCTGCGCGCACGCCTCGCGTACTCACCCGCCCTGGACGCCCTGCGTATTCACATACAGCGAATACAATCCGTGGCTTGCCGCCATGAACAAGCGGTTGCGATGGCGCCCGCCGAAGCACACGTTCGCGCAGCGCTCCGGCAACGCAATATGGCCGATCGGCTCGCCTTGCGGCGTGAAGACGCGCACACCGTCGAGTTCGTCGGTGCCCATGCCCCAGCCGCACCAGAGATTGCCGTGAGTGTCGACGCGAAAGCCGTCCGGCGTGCCCGGGCCGGCGTCGATCAGCACACGGTTGTTCGACAGCGCAGCGCTATTGCCGCCGACGTCGACGTCGACGTCGACGTCGAACGCGCGAATCTTGCGCGGCACACCACGCGATTCGACGATGTACAGCACCGACTCGTCCGGCGAAAACGCGAGGCCGTTCGGGCCCAGCACGTCGTCGGCGACCATCGTCACTTCGCCGGATTGGCCGTCGATGCGGTACACGCATGCGGGCAACTCCGACTCCTGCCGCTCGCCCTCATAAAAGCTGTCGATGCCGAAGGTCGGATCGCTGAACCAGATCGAGCCGTCCGACTTCACGATCACGTCATTCGGCGAATTGAAGCGTTTGCCGCGATAGCGGTCGGCAAGCACGGTAATCGAGCCGTCGTACTCGGTGCGCGTAACGCGCCGCGTCAGATGCTCGCAGCTGACGAGGCGGCCCTGGCGGTCACGCGTATGGCCGTTCGCATTGTTCGACGACTGGCGAAACGTGGTCACCGCGCCGCTGGTTTCGTCCCAGCGCAGGATGCGGTCGTTGGGAATGTCGCTCCACAGCAGATAGCGGCCGTCACCGAACCAGACCGGCCCTTCCGACCAGCGTGCGCCCTGATACAGGCACTCGACGGAAGCGGATGCCAGGATCAACGACTTGAAGCGCGGATCGAGCACGCGAATGGAAGGATCGGGATAGCGTCGGCTGGTGTCGGTCATGCGTAGGCTTTGGATGATGGAAGTGGATGGGGGAAGTCATGACGCCTCAAACGCACCAGGACTGGAGGTTCAAGGTAGCACCGGGCTCGCAATGTTGTCAAACAACTTGGCCGCGGATGTCACTGCGTAGCCATGAGCCAAAGTCGACGCGAGGGCGGAGTTGGCAAAATGCGGCGCCTCGCTTTTGTATGATGAAAGCGCGCGGCACGCGGGCGTTCACGAATGGCGGCGGGCAAAGCGGAATTGCCAATTAGGCAATTAGCGTCGTTTTTCCCTGAATTCCGCCATGCATCGTCATTCAAATTGGTTTGACAATAATGTTGCCGATCAAAAGCACCAAAACCGCTACTACGAGAAAACTACCCACTTTACCGACCCGTGAATGTTAATCAGGTCAAAATATCCGATATAAGGAGTCACTCGTTTGCTTCTTTGCAGAACCGTTGCTGGGCGGATGCTTTAGAAATCGCCCTCGGCCTGTAAAATAATTTTTAGTGATAGATTGTGAACATAAAAACAGCCGGCCGGGTTGCCGTACCGCAATTAACCGCAACGAGACGTTTGCGAGTCTGAGAGAACCAAATTGTCGCTACATTTTATCGAGGAGATGGCTCCGCTACTGAACGCCGCAGATGAAGCGGAATGGTTCAGTGCGATCGCCGGCCTTGCCGACACGTGGGGGTTCGACAGGATCCTGATCGCCATGCTGCCGCGCCCGACCATTCGCCTCGAAGACGCCTATGTGCGGAGCACCTACGCGCCGACGTGGCGACGCACTTACGACGAGCAGGGGCTCGTGCACATTGACCCGACTGTCTCGCATTGCGCGACGCGGGCCACGCCGCTGATCTGGTCGCCGGACATTTTTACGACCGCACCACAGCAGGCGATGTACGAGGAGGCTCGCTCGCATGGCCTGCGCTCCGGTGTGACGTTGCCGATTCATGGACCGAACCAGGAAGCCGGCATGATGTGTTTCGTCAACGACAGCAATCCGTCCGACGCGTTCTGGCGTCATGTCAACGTTGCGTTGCCAAATCTGGTGTTATTGCGCGATCTGGTGATCGATACCAGCCAGCGCCATTTGAATACGCACACTCAAACTTTATTGCCCAAGCTCACGCCACGCGAACGCGAATGCCTGAAATGGACCGCGCGCGGCAAATCCACCTGGGAAATCTCCCATATCCTGAGCTGCTCGGAAGCCGTGGTGAACTTCCACATGAAGAACATCAGGACGAAATTCGGCGTGAATTCGCGGCGCGCGGCGGCCGTGATCGCCGCGCAGCTGGGGCTTATTGACCCGGGTTGAGCAAGGCGGCAGCGTCGCGGCTGTACAGCACCCGCTCGGCGCGGCCCAGATCGGCGTCGGAGACGGTTTTGGTGAAGTAGAGGCCCAACAGGATCGACACCGGCGCCGGAATCTCGGCGCCCGATTCGAACCGGCTGCCACGCGACTGCGTCACGCCGAAGCGTGCCCAGAAGCGGCGCTGGCTCTCTTTCTTCTTCTTGCGATAGCCAATGATCAGGACGCGATCCACCGCCGAAAACGGCTCTGCCGGGCGGGTTTGGACCGAGGGTTGCGCTTGCCAGTGGTTTTCGAGAAGTTCCATTTTTGTGTCCCGTCGGTTGAGTGCTAAGGCTTATCTCGAATTCTGCGTTATCCGATCCGCATGCACACCTATCCAGGTAGGTAGGTGGCAAAACGATTCAAAATGCATAAGTTTCCTTGCGTATTGGGTACCCCAACACGTTCAGGAGAACGTCATGCAAACAGCGATCCGGATTGGAATGCGGCAAGAATTCGACAACGCGGACATCAATGAGATGTACCGCTTGCGGGCTCGGGTGTTTCACGGGCGGCTCGGGTGGGACATCCCGACCATCGCGGGCATGGAGATCGACGGGTACGACGCCCTTGGGCCGCACTACATGCTGATTCAGGGTGATGACCGGCAGGTGCGTGGCTGTTGGCGCCTGATGCCGACGGAGGGGCCGAACATGCTGAAGGACACCTTCCCGCAATTGCTGCATGGCGCGGATGCGCCGGTCGGGCGGCATATCTGGGAATTGAGCCGGTTCGCGATCGAAACCGGCGGCGAGGAGCAGTCGTTCGGCTTTGCCGACCTGACGATGCAGGCGATTCACGAGCTCGTGACGTTCGCCGACCGGATGGGCATCACGCGTTACGTCACGGTGACCACCACGCCGATCGAACGGCTGCTGCGCAAGACCGGGATCGACATCAACCGGCTCGGGTCGCCCTTGCAGATCGGCGTGGAACGGGCCGTGGCGCTGGATATCGCGGTCAGTCCGAAGACTCGCACCGCCCTGTTCGGACCGATGGCTGCCGCCGCCTGAAACCTGGAAGTGATTGGGGGCACGTTGCGGTTGCTCAGGAACCGAACATCCGCTCAAGCGCATTCTCAAGATGCGCGCGCATCGCCTTCCCTGCTGCGGGGCCGTCTTTGCGGCGGATCGCCTCGAGCACGGCCAGATGTTCGTCCTGCACGAGCCGCTGCCGCTCCACCGTCTTCACGAGCGACAGATTTCGAGACAGGTTCATGCTGAACAGAATCTGTTCTTCGATGAACGACATGACCGTGATGAAAAACGGGTTCTTCGAAGCGCGCGCCACCGCCAGATGAAACATGAAATCGTCCTGGGCGCCGATGCCCCGGGTTTCGATGATGCGTTCCAGCTGGTCCCACGCATGCTGGATCGCGGCGATGTCGTCGGCGTCGGCTTTGAGCGCCGCCTGCTCGGCCGCGCCCGCTTCGGTCACGATGCGAAATTCATAGCAGCGGCGGATGTCGGACAGCGTTTCGAGCGGTGCGAAACGGCGCACATCCGGGTCCGGCCGGCGCGCCACCGTGGTACCCGAACCGTGCCGCGTCATGATGATCCCGTCCGCCCGCAAGCGCGCGAGCGCTTCGCGCACGGTCGGCCGTGACGTCGCAAAGCGTTCGGCCAACGCATGCTCGGTAGGTAGCCGCTCGCCTTCCTTGTACTCGCCTTCAAGAATGCGATTGAGGATGTCGCCGTAGATCTTGTCGGGCAAGCCCGTCGTTTTGCGCTCGTTCATCAGCGGTGCTGAAGCAGCTTGTCTGAGTAGGTCCTGATTGTAAGGCAAACCTGTCCCTATCTTGATTTGATAGTTGCACCATGGCTTAACAGGAACGCCTCAAACGCCCGCTGCACGGTGCTTGCCGCGTAAAGCGCCGTTATCGCAAAATTTGACAAATGTTTGATTTACATCCTGACGCGATGCATCTTTTTCAGCGATCATTTAAGCTCGCATCGGTAATAAATTGTCAATGAGCCCGGCCGTGTGCAACCGCCGCGGCATCCGAATCCTTCAGACGCGGAGTCGATATGTACACACGCATCCTTGTAGCGGTCGACGGCAGCCACACCTCGCGCCGTGCATTCGAAGCAGCGCTCGCGCTTGCGAAATCCACCGGCGCTGTCCTGCAACCGTTCTACGTCGTCGAAAACACGCCGATGTATTTCGAAGCGCCCGGCTACGACCCTTCCATTCTGCGTAACCGTCTGGTCGAAGAAGGCAAGGAACTCGGTGCTGAATTCGCTCAGGCCATGGCGGAACAAGGCGTCAAGGGTGAGCTCGCCGTGAGCGAAGCTTCCTCGCTCGACGATGTATCGGTGGTCGTGCTAAAAGCGGCCGCCGACCTCAACGCCGATCTGCTAGTGATGGGCACGCATGGCCGGCGTGGTTTTCAGCGCCTGATTCTCGGCAGTGTCGCAGAGCGCTGCGTGCGTCAAGCGAGCTTGCCGGTCCTGCTGATCCCGTCCGCTGCGGGCAAGGCAACTCAAGACGCCTGAACGCGGGGCAACGCACCTTGCCACTGCGTGTGCTTGCCGCATGAGGCCGCACGCGCAGAACCTTATCTCCAAAATCAGAGCAGAGCACGCTCTGCCGCGATGCATAGCAGTCCATAACCACAAGCGGCAACGTAAGGGTGACATTGCTCAAGATGCCTAACTGCGCGAGCGCGTCATTTTGTCGCTAAACGGGGGGCATCGGCGGTGGGACAATCAGTCATTACCCTTACAAATGGCTGCAGAACATGCTTACTCCTACCGCTGTTACTGGCTCCGCCGGCGCTGCCGATTCCACTCCGCTTTCGTCACCGGCACGTGGCGGCCGTCGTGCCGCGCCGGTGAGGGCCACCGCGCGCACCGCCGCGCGCTGTTCGAGCTGTTCGATGCGGGCGCTCTGCATGCCGCAAGGCCTGTCGCCCGACGAACTCATGAAACTCGAAGCGCTCATTTGCACGGCGCGCTCGGTGCAGCGCGGCGAAGCGCTGTATCGCAGCGGCGACCGCTTCGACAATGTTTATGCCGTGCGTTCCGGCTCCATGAAAACCGTCATGGCGCACCGTGACGGCCGCGAACAGGTCACTGGCTTGCGCCTCGCCGGCGAAGCGCTCGGTCTCGACGGCATCAGCGAAGACGTGCATGCATGCAGCGCCATCGCCCTTGAAGACAGCACCGTTTGTATCGTCCCCTACCCCGCCCTCAAGTCCCTGTGCCGCGAAATCAGTTCGATGCAGGACCGCCTGCACAAACTGCTGGGTGAACAGATCGTCCGCGAAGCGGGGCAGATGATGGTGCTCGGCTCGCTTTCAGCGGACGAACGCGTGGCGGCATTTCTGCTCGACGTGTCGGAGCGCAACGCGCAACGCGGCTATTCATCCGCGGAATTCAACTTGCGCATGACACGCGAGGACATGGGCAGCTACCTCGGCATGACGCTCGAAACCGTGAGCCGCACCCTGTCAAGATTTCAAAAGCGCGGCCTGATCGACACACAAGGCAAACACATCCGGATCGTCGATCTGGAAGGCTTGCAGAAGGTGTAAGTCATACGCGCAGGACCTGGCCCGCGCGGTCACGTCCTCGCCCACCTGTTTTTTAGCGCGCTTTCGCCTTGGCATGGCTCCTGCGAGCGGGTACAGTCTTTAGTCCGTCCCCCGCAAGGAGACTTGGCGAAATGAATCGCGACCCCGCCCCGCATCACCCGCTCATCCAGCGTCTGATCGACGCGCGTCAAGTGACCGACGCGCTGTTTTCCATCGTCAAACCCGAGTTTCTGTATGAACGGCCGATCCGTGAGCGCCACCGGATCGTGTTTTATGTCGGCCATCTGGAAGCTTTCGATCGTAATCTTTTCGATCAACGTCTGTGCGATCTGCCGGCGTTCGATCCGCACCTCGACCAGCTCTTCGCTTTCGGCATTGACCCTGTCGACGGCGGCTTTCCGGCCGATCAACCTGGCGACTGGCCGTCGCTCGACGCCGTGCGCGGCTACGCGCTGCGCGCCCGCGAGCAGATCGACCGCGAACTCGATGCACTGAGCGACTCGGCGCATGTCGGCCGCAAGGGCGCACACGTTGACGCGTCCGACCAGTTGCTGAACGTCGCGATTGAGCATCGGCTGATGCATGCTGAAACGCTCGCGTACATGCTGCATCAGTTGCCGCTTGCGCAAAAGGTCACCGGGTTGCACGAACCGGTGCTCACCCGTTCTGAACCACGTGAGGTGTTATCGTCGATGGTCAGCGTGCCGGCTGGCGCAACGGTGCTCGGCATGTCACGTGAAAGTGGGCGTTTTGGTTGGGACAACGAGTTCGGCGAAATGCGCGTTGACGTACCGGCGTTCGAGATCGACCGCCATATGGTAACGAACGGCGCGTTTCGTGAGTTCATCGAGGCAGGCGGCTATCGCGAACCGACGTGGTGGACGGACAAGGATTGGGCCTGGAAAGAAGCCGAGCATATCGAGCATCCCGCCTGCTGGTCGCAGCACACCGGAAGCAATCAGAACCGCGCGTGGATGCTGCGGACGATGTTCGCCGAAGTGCCACTGCCGCTCGACTGGCCGGCATACGTGAGTCACGCTGAAGCCAGCGCCTACGCGCGCTGGGCCGGCAAGACACTACCCAGTGAAGCACAATGGCAACGCGCGGCACATGGCGCCCCGCATGCGATGTCGGGCAATTTCGATTTTCGTAGCTGGGACCCGCAACCGGTCGACGCGCATCCGGACAACGTCAGCGCGTTCGGAGTGGAAGGTCAATTCGGCAATGGCTGGGAGTGGACCTCCACGGTGTTCGACGCACTGCCGGGGTTTGAAGCGTTTCCGTTTTATCCGGGCTACTCCGCCAACTTTTTCGACGGGCAGCATTATGTGATCAAAGGCGGTTCGGCGCGCACCGCGCAATGCATGTTGCGGCCGGCGTTTCGCAACTGGTTTCAGCCGCATTATCAGTATGTGTATGCGGGGTTTCGGTGCGTGAAAACATGATAACCGACGATGCTACCAGGGCCACCCCAGCGAGGTTCCCGTGCCCGTTTCGCCGGCGCGCGCGTGGACCAGGCGCGCAACCGTCAGATCCTGCAGCGCAATACCTGTCATGTCGAACACGGTGACGTCGTCCGGTTGCCGGTTTGCCTCGGTCACTCCCGTGATCAGATCGCCGATCTCGATGCAGGCTGTATCAGGAGCCCATTGAGTCTCGCCGATCTGGCGCGCCTGAATTCGGTCGTCGACAAAGAGGCGGGCTCGCTTCAGCAAGCCTTCCGGAAGTTCGCGCTTGCCTTTGGTGTCAGCACCCACGCAGTTGAAATGCGTGCCTGGCCGCACCGCCTGTGCGTCGAACAGTGGACCGGACCCCGGAGTCGCCGTAATCACCACATCGCTCTCGGCGACCGCGACGTCGCGGTCGGACGCATGCGAGACTTCGCAGCGTCCGATGAATTGCGCTTCAAACGCAGCATCGCGTTGACCGTCGACGGTGACATATCGAATGGAAGCAAGCCTCTCCAGCACACGCATTGCGAAGCTGACCTGCACGCGCGCCTGTACGCCCGTGCCGAAGACGCATAGCCGTGTGCTGTCCGCCCGCGCAAGAAGCGTCAAGCCCAAGCCACCAGCAGCACCTGTGCGCATCGTCGTGATCGCGTTACCGTCGATAAGGCACACGGGCCGACCGGTAATGGGATTGATCAACATAATGGTGGCCTGGTGCGGTTCACCGCCCAAGCTTCGGTTTCCCGGCCAAAACCCCGCTGCCTTGAATCCGAGCAGATCCTGCGACTGGACATCGCCCGACTTGATGCCGAATACGGCGCCCGTCGCCAGCGACTCCCTGACCACGGAGAAGACGCGGCCCTTGCCCTGGCTATGCAGAGCAAACGCCTCCCGTACCGCTTCCACCACCTGCCCCGGTTCCAGCAAGGTCTCAACTTGATGTTTGTCGAGAAGGACCAGCCTGGCATCATTTCGCATTTTGCTCGACACCGTAGTTCGTGAAACACCCAAATGCAGCACAGCCCGCGTCAAGGAATACTGCGCGAGCGCGCAGTCGCCAGTGGCGCCGCCACGCGGCCCGTGCGTTCGACGAGCAGTACCGTCGTTGCAGACACGCACATCAGCGCGGCAACGCCGAGCATCGGGACGCGATAGGAGCCGGTAACATCGTGCAGCCAGCCGGTCGCATAAGGCCCGAGAAAACCCGCGAGCGTGCCAATCGTGTTGATGAGCCCAATGCCCGCCGCAGCGGCCCCATTGCTGAGATAACGCGGAGGCAACTGCCAGAACGACGCATGCGGCGTATAGACACCGACCGCGCCCAGCGTAAAAGCCGCCATCACCTCGTACGGCGAGGACATGAACAGCGCCGCGGCAAACGATAAGCCGCCCACCGCGGTAGGAATCGCGACATGCCACGCGCTGACAGTTGTGCGCCGCGCATAGTATCCCCAGAGCAAAATGGTGACTGCCGACACCGCAAACGGAATGGCCGTCATCAGTCCAATCTGGAACACGGAATACTTGACAGCAAACATCCGCGAGAATTCGGCCACTATCTGCGGGAGAAAGAACGAGAGCGCGACGACGCCGATATTGATGCCGAAATAGATCAGCCCGAATGTGAGGACTCGCCGATCCAGCAGCGCACGCCACGCGCTTTGCGGCGACACGCGGTTTGCCTCCTGCCGCTCCACTGCAAGCGCCCGATTCAGTTCTGCGCGCTCGTCCGCGGTCAACCACGCGGCGTCGTCCGGTCGATCCTTCATCAAGACGAAGGTGACGACACCTAGCGCGATCGCCGGCAGTCCTTCAATGAAGAACATCGAGCGCCAGCCGGACCATCCGAAGAGGTGCGCATGCTCCATCACGAAGGTCGAAATCGGCGCGCCGAGCATGTTCGACAGCGGGATCGAGAGAAACAGCAGCGACATCAGCCACACCCGTTCCTGCCGGGGCAGCCAGAACGTGACATACAGCACCATGCCAGGAAAGAAACCGGACTCGGCGACGCCGAGAAGAAAGCGTAGTACGTACAGCGTGTGGGCACTATCGACGAACGCGGTCAGCGACGCGACAATGCCCCACGTTACGAGAATACGTGTCATCCAGATCCGCGCACCGAACCTGGCCAGCATCAGGTTGCTCGGCACGGCAACGAGAATGTAGCCGGCGTAGAAGAGGCCCGCGGCAAATCCGAACTGCGAGACCGACATGCCGAGTTCGCGATTCATGGTCAATGCCGCGTAGCCGACATTCGCTCGATCCAACTGGTTGACGACGTAGAGCAAAATCAGCAGTGGCGCGAGGCGCCAGATGACTTTCCGGGTGATCTGCGGTTTGATTCGTACCGCGTTCAAGGCATGGTTCATGTGACAGTCCTCTCGTGTGATGAGGCACGGTCAGCGCAAGCCGTGCGGATACGGCACGGCAAAGCCCGTGCGTCAAGCGGCCGCAGGCCGGCGCTCTGGTTGCAAAAATCATCCAATCGCGTTGCTCCCCGGCAGGACGGTACGGGCCTTCGGCATCCACGTTGCAATGTTGTCCAGTGGTACGACGGGTCTCGGCATCCCCGTGAAATCAAAGCGCGACAGGATGGGCGAGGTCAGGCCTGGGGCATCGACACTGACGATTTGTGCGTCAGAAAAGAATTCGTCGAACGCCGCCCTGAAATGTCCGCGCGACTTCAACACCACCACGCGCGCGCGAGCGATGTCGATGCCAAACATCTCGAAGAACATCGGCTCATGGCACTGATGCCGCTTGCTGATGACGATGACCGTCACGCCTCCCAGTTGCAGTGCGGCCGATGGCCCGAGGTCGAAGCTGCAGCCGGCAAGCTGTCCGCGCCGGCCCACTCCTTTGCCGGCGTGCAGGCGCAACACACGGGCCGGCGCCTCGAACGGTTCCGAATACGCGGTGGTTTCGGCACGATTAAAGCGCGCATGGAACGCGTGCCCGGTACCCGCTGCATGCGCGTCTGCCGCCAGCTCGGGGTCGGTGACGACACCGAGGATCGCACCGCGAACTTCGTGTTCGAGCAGCGCCTTGAGCATGAACGGGGTGTTGCCGCGCCCACCGCCGCCTGGATTGTCGGCCACGTCGGCAAGGAGCAAGGGCGCGCGCGATGGATCGTCGCCAGTTATTTTCGCCAGGCGGACCGCATCCTCGACGGGCGTGAGCCGCGGCGTAAACGCGGCGCGCTCTCGCCAGGCGTACGACGCGAGATCGTTTGCAACCTGAGCCGCTAGCGGCGCATCGCCGCGCGTGGTGACGAGTACCGTCAAGCCATTCTTGGGCGTGTCCGCAAACGCAAACCCACCGACAATCGACACGTTCACGATGCGCGGATCGTCGAGTGCTTCGGCGCGCCGGATCATCTCGGCATACGGCCCGGTTCCCGGGGCCGTCAGCAACTGGGTCGGCGGCGCGCAGACGGGCATGCGCACATGCGCGACGGCTGTGCGCATGCCGTCCACCAGTTCAGTGAGGATACGGGCCGCATCGGCGCCGCGCTCGGCCATATCCGTATGCGGATTCCGGCGGTATGAGACTAGCGTGTCGACCGCGTCCACCATCCGGTCCGACACGTTCGCATGCAGGTCGACCGTGGCAACGATCGGAACCGCGGGTCCGACCACGCGGCGCACGAGCGTGAACACCACGCCGTCGGGGTCGTGCTCTTCTGTCGTGATGGCCGCACCGTGCTCGCAGATATAGACCGCGTCAAGCGGCAACGCCGCGCGCAACCGCTGTTCGAACTCGCGCAGCGTGTCGGTGAAGAATTCATGCTCGACCGGACCGCCCGACTCCGCGTTGGCAAAGAGGATCGGGACTGGCGTCCACGGACGGATCGTATCCATCGTACGCACGAACGCCGGAATTTCCGGCGTCATCACCGGCGCATCGCTTCTGGCGTCAGCGAGTAGCGCGGCATCCGGCAGGTAAGCACGCGATACGAAATCGGCACGCGTGGCAACCGGCGCAAACCGGTTCGACTCGATCGCGAAGCCAAGAATGGCAATGCGCGGGCTTTTCATCACTCCCTCCTCATAGGCCGGCGGCGTCAGCCAGCCCTGGAGCGGTGACGTTTCCGGCGGGTCATCAACAGGTGATCGTTGTCATCGGCGCGCCGGCGGCTTACCGGCGGCGCAGGCGAACAGGCGCATCAGGCACATGAGTACGCACGCGACGCCTCACGCTCCGACATAAGCAACGACGTCGATTTCGATCAATACGCCCTGAAGCCCACACGCCAACGTCGTGCGGGCCGGTTTGTGGTTCGGGAAATATTTCGCATAAACGGTATTGCACCGTTTAAACAATCCCATGTCTTCAATGTAGATAGTAGTCTTGACGATATCTCCCAGCGTCGCCCCGGCGGCGGCCAGAACCTTACCCACGTTGTCCAGCGCGGCGGCTGTCTGCTCTTCGATCGTATCCCCGAGGACGTTTCTATTCGCGTCGCGTGGCGTCTGCCCCGATACGAAAACGAACCCGCCCGCCACCATCGCCGACGAGTAATGCCCTCCCGCCTTGATATGGGGGGCGTCGATCACCCGCAGTTTTGCGCCGATATCACTTTCCATCGCCATTTCCCTTCTCGTTTTCTGCACCGGGAAGCACAGGACACTTTCCGATCGACTGCCTACCTGCGACTGCCGAGTTGATCCCGGAACTCCCATTTTTCATCTCGTCCTAACACCAGCGCCTTGTCGTACAGATAGGCGGTCGTGCACGCATGGCGGGGCAATAACAAGACCCACTCACCGACCTCAAGATCGTCGTTTTCGACCACGACATGCTCTTCGCTCATCATCAGGATTTTCCCGTGCCACCGAAAACGCTCGGTCAGCGGTTTGTCGGGGGAGATGGCCTTGGAGCCCGCGTCCAGCGTCGCTGTGTTGTCTTTTCTGGCGATCACGGTCGCCAGCACAAACGCGCTCGGTTTCCATCCGAACTCCGGCAGCTCCGTATCGTGCTGCGAACTCGAATACGTCCAGCTCCCGGGCGACACGTACCTGGCCAAGCTCGGCGGCCAGACGTCGAAGCTATAGCTCGCGCCAGCAATCAGCTCCGCGCACAGGCCTGCCGTGGCACCGCTTTCGATCAGCGCGGCAACACGCCCCATGACCTCGCCGATCCGCTTGCGTCGAACTGCTGCGTCCGGGCCCTGGATATGACCGTCATACACATGCCAGCCGCCGAAGCGACCAAGTGACTGGACATCGTGTGCCAGTTCCAGTGCGGCTTGGGTCAACGGCACACCGGTTCGTCCCATGCCAGGATCCAGGTCGACGATCAGCTTCAGGTTGGCGGGGCGACTCGCGCTGGCCGCGAGCGCCTCGCTCCACGCGGACAGGCCGGCCGTCGAATCAACCAGTGCGCCCACCGAGGCTGAAGGAAAGGCGCTGGCCGCCGCGATCACGGCGCGCATGTTCGCCTTGTTAGCCGTCGGATAAGCCCAAACGACCTTCGGCGCACCGGCGGCGAGCACCATGGCGACTTCGGTCGCGGTTGCCGCCTTGAAGGCTTGCACGCCCTCGCCAAGCAGCAGCTTGACGATCCATCCGGAGCGATGCGTTTTCACATGCGGCATGAGCCGCTCGACACCGCCGCACGCGCGCGCGGTCGCATGAAGGTTGTCAATCACGCCTTGTTCGGAAACGGCGAAACAGGGTGTCTGGATGTCTTCTGGCAGGGTGCGGGCCCATGCCGGGCGATATTTCAGGCTGGATGCGGAGATGCTCGACATAATTCAATTAACTGGGGTTTTGTTCAATTCGTTGCCATACAGGCGCGTACCGGCGGCAAGCTGGAGATGTACGCATCCACGACGCCGCGCAAGCGCGTCAGGACGGCCGCATGCTGTTCCCAAGGCAGTCTGTCGACGCTCATCACGGGGCGCGCGGGCCGGTCGATGCGGCTGTCATCCACAGCCTGTCCAACCTCCACGGCCGCAGCCAGGTAGGCGCGATCCTTTTCTGGATGGAAATCCTTCAGCAGCCCCGCCGCACGGCCTGGTTCGACCATCGCCATTGCCGAAAGCAAGCCCCAGCCGCCCCAGTTGGAGACGCCCGCGACGACCAGGTGATCGGTAGGCGTCGTGGCGCCGATCAGCGAACCGTTCGGGATGTCGTCGCGGACAATCTCTTCCGGCAGCACACTCATACCAATTTCGTTGCCACCGTCGCCGATGCCAATCGTGACCCAGGGCCGCTGCCAGTCGGGGTCATCGAACAACAGATGCAACGGCGCAGTGTCGTCGGACATGTCCGCGCCGTACTCGCGATGCGGTTTGCCGTCGCTGCCGGGAGCCACCCGCTCGATCGAAATCAGGTGCGTAATGGGACGCTCGGCGGCGGCAAGCCGATCCCTGAGCGACGTGACCGAGTCCTTGCTGACCGACGTGATTTCCAGAGCGACGCCTTCAGGCAGTTCCGTGGTGATCGCCCACACGGCTTTGCTGCAGGGCGCATCCGAGATGACTGTCACGGGTATGCCCGCATTCGCGAGCCCGGCAGCCACGTGCGCCATGCCGCCCAGGCCGTCAGTCTCCGGCGACGGCGGAACCGCATTGCGGATGAAAAAACCCGTGACGATGCCGACGTGCGCGTTAGGCGTGCTCATGATCGAGCGTGCGGCACGCTCCAACTGACCCTCCGCGAAACGCTTCATACGGCTGATATCCCGCCTGACCGTCTGCCCGACGATATTCTCGATTTGACTGAATCCCATTGCTGTGTTTCCTGTGATGATTGAGTGGTTGCCTGACCCGCTCAGACCGGAATTTTGGTTTCGTAGTCGATTCCGATTGAGCAGACGAAGAGCCCTACCCCCATCGCGGCGAAGCACATCAACGCGAGGAAATACGAGCCGGTATATTGGACGATCGCACCGACCACGATCGGAATCACCATCCCGCCGAGATTGCCACCGAAATTCAATAGGCCGCCTAGCGCGCCGACCTTGTTGCGGGTGGCGAGCATCGCCGGAATCGACCAGTACAGTCCGCCCCAGCGCAGAAAAAACAAGGTCGCCGACAGCAGGATCACGACCATCTTCGGGCTCGACGCATACGCGACGCAAAACACTGAAATCGTCGCCACCACACCGGCGATGCCGAACATCACGCGCATCACCAGGTTTGGCGCAGCGCCGCTAGCCAGCCATTTGTCGCTGATATAGCCGCCCACGAGTTCACCAATGAATCCGCAGACGAAAATCACGAAACTCGCGTTGCCCATCTCCTTCAGGTCGAATCCGTGCACCTTGTGGAGGTACGTCGGCATCCAGGTCAACAGCCCGTAGTAGAGCGTCGTGCAACACATGAAGCCGACAAACATCAGCAGTACCGAGCGGTATTTGAAGAAGTCCCTTGACCGCCCCGACAGGTTCTTCGCCTCTTTCGCGTACTCCCTCGCCTGGGCCCGCTCGATATGGTCCGCTTCCGCGTCATTGACGCCGCTGTGCTCGCGGGGATGATTCTTGATGTAGAACCACGCGCCGACGCCACACAAAATGGTGCCGATACCGGCGATCGCGAATGCGGCGCGCCAGGAGTGCGCGACCAGGATCAGCCATGCAATCAGCAGCGAGCCCACCGCGGCCCCCAGTGGCGAACCGCCGTCCATCAGCGAGGCACCGCGAACACGCTCGTGCTGCGTGAGCCAGGAAGCGTTCAGCGCGCCCCCTGCTGCTGCCACGGGCGCCTCAGCTATGCCGAGCCCCACCCGCGTCAACAGCAAACCTACTGCGCTGGTCGTCAACGCGGCGAGCCCCTGGAAGCCCCCCCAGAACAAGGTGCACAGCGCAAGCACGAGGCGTGGCTTGAAACGGTCGACCAGCATGCCACCCGGCATCTGCATCAGCGTGTATGACCAGAAGAAGGAACTGAGGATCAAGCCCTGCATGACCGGTGTCAGCGAGAACTCCCTGGCAAGCAGCGGCATCGCCACCGACAGCGACGCGCGGTCGACATAGTTCACCGTCACGAGCAACAGCAGGATAAGAAAAATCTTCCACCGTACAGACGTTTTGGGTAGCGCGTGCTCCGCCACCGATTCCATTGAGCTGCTCATGCTTCGCCTCGCTTGTCGTCGACTGATGTGTCGCAAAACTTCGCTTCGGACCCCAATGCGACGACGGTTCGCCGTTGTGGCGGCGACCTCATCCGGCCATACCCGCGTGTCGTGTGGATCACGTGAATCAAGTGTATGCAGCGAAAATTGATCGGAGATAATCAAAAGTGAGCCGATCAACCGATAGAAATCCCCGATCATGCGAGTGTCCATTCAGCAAATCGAAACCTTCTACTGGACCGCCCGTCTAGGCGGCTTCCATGCCGCGGCGCGCCACCAGCACCTGACACAGCCGACGATTTCCGCGCGCATCCAGGAGTTGGAGTCGCAACTCGGCGCACAGCTGTTCGAGCGTGGCCGCGGCCGATCTGGCCTGACGCTCGTCGGTCAGGATGCGCTGGTGCAGGCAGAAAAGATCCTGAAGCTCGCCGATGAATTCAGTCGCGTCGCCGAACGACGAGATCCCATGAGAGGGCTACTAAGGCTGGGCGCCAACGAATCGACGGCGCTGGCCGGACTGGCCAGTCTGCTGACGCAATTGAAGGCCGCCTATCCAGCGCTACGGATCGAGATTACGGTCGATGTCGGCGTGGCGCTGAGCCGCAAACTGATCGCGCGAGAACTCGACGTCGCGATCCTGAACGATTCGTGCGCCGCTCAGAACATCGTCGAGCAAACGATCGGGCTCACGGACCTGCACTGGGTCGCCTCGCCGCGGCTGGTGGCGAGGCGCGAGGTCACGCCCGAGAGTCTGGTCCACTTACCGGTCATCACCGTCACGCACCCTTCTTCGAATCACTCGCTGGTGACGAACTGGTTTCGCAATGCAGGGCTTGAGGCGGAGAACCTGAGTTCCTGCAACTCTTTGTCGATGATGCTGCAGCTCGTGGCTGCGGGCCATGGCGTAGCTGTGATGTCGCCGGCGATCATGCGCGCGGAAATCGAGGCTGGGCTCATTCATACATTGATACCGGAGCCGCGTTTGAGACAGCAGAAATATTTCATTGCCTATCAGGCGGAGCGGCGCGGCAGCGGTATTGATGCAATCGTCAAGCTAACGAGAGACATGCTGGCGCGCAGCGGAGTTCTGGTGGCTCGCCGCTAAAGCCGCCCGCGCATCTCGCCGCAGCTCGGAACTACGCGCGCTTCAACAGCCCGGTATCCACCGGCAACGCACGAATCCTCTTGCCGGTTGCATTGAAGATCGCGTTGCAGATCGCAGCCGACACGGGCGGCACGCCAGGTTCGCCGACGCCGCCCGGCGGCGCATCGCTCGGCACGATGTAAACGTAGGTTTGAGGTACCGAGTCGATGCGGGCAACCCGGTAGTCGGTAAAGTTCGATTGCTCTGGCATCCCATTCCGGAAACTGAGTTCGCTGTATAGCGTATTGCCGAGCGCCATGACCACGGCGCCTTCGAACTGTGCGACGACCCGGTCGGGATTGACCATACGCCCACAGTCGACCGCGAGATCGACGCGCGTCACGCGCACCGAACCGTCGTCCGCCACCTCGACCTGGGCGACTGCGGCAACATAACTCAGGAAGCTACGATGGACGGCAATGCCGCGTCCGTGCCGCGCCGGCAAAGCGGTCGACCAGCTGGAGCGCACCGCGGCCGCCCGCACCACCGCCGCGTAACGTGCGGTATCGATCGGATACTCGTCCATCGACGCGCCATAGTTCGGGTAATCGACCCCAAGCGCGTGCAGGTCGACATGACGCGACGGTCCCAGCAGCGTCAGCAGGTGTTGCACCGGGTCCTGTCGCGCCGCCGCCGCCAGTTCGTCGACGAACGACCCAACGGCAAATCCGTGCGGGATGTTGTACACGGAGCGATACCAGCCGATGCGCGTGTGCGCCGTCGCCGCGCCGTTCTCGCACTGGATGTTGGCGATGTCATAGGGGATGTCGGTGACGCCCTGCCCGAGCTCGCCGGCCGAACCATAGAGCACGTTCGGGGTGAAGGTCGTGCCGATCGACGGGAACACGCTCCGGTGCAACCACGCGATGGTTTTACCTTGTCCATCGAGGGCGCCTTCCAGGTGCTGCGCACAGATCGCGTGGTAATAGTCGTTGCGCAGATCGTCTTCGCGCGTCCATGTGAGCTTGACCGGTGCGCCGACCTCGCGTGACAGAAACGCAGCCTCGGCCACATAGTCGGGCTTGGACTTCCGGCCGAATCCGCCGCCCAGCAACGTGACGTTGATCGTCACTGCCGACTCCGGCAGACCGAGCACCTGTGCGACGGTCGAGCGTGCCTGCTGCGGGTTTTGTGTCGCTGTCCATATCTCGACCGTGCCGTTCGCCCAGGACGCGGTGGCCGCCAACGGCTCCATCGCGGCATGCGCCAGGTGCGGCACGAAGTAGTCTGCGGCAATCCGCTTTGTAGCGCTCTGCAGCGCGGCGCCCGTGTCGCCGTTGCTGCGAACGACTTTGCCTGGTCGCCGCGCGGTATCTTCGAGCGTTTGGCGGTACGCTGCGGTGTCGTACGACCCGTTTGCGCCCGCATCCCATTCGAGCTTGAGCTTTTTGCGCCCTTGCACGGCGGCCCACGTGTTGGTCGCGAGCACCGCGACGCCGCCAAGCGGTCGAAAGCCAGCCGGCAAAGACGCGAGAGGAATGCGCACAACGTGCAGCACACCGGGCACTTTCATCGCGTCAGCGGCATCGACGCTTTTGAGGGTCGCGCCATAGACCGGAGGATGCTCGATCGACGCGTAGGTCATGCCAGGCAGCACGACATCGATGCCATACGTCGCACGGCCGCGAACAATGTCGTCGAGATCGACGATCGGTATCGACTTGCCGATGTAGCGCCAGTTGTCTTCGTCCTTCAGGCGCAGCGTGTCGCGAGCTGGCACCGGCTGCCGCGAGGCGGCCTCGGCCAGTGCACCATATGGCAGACGCCGCTTACTGGCCGTGTGCACGACATGACCCGGCTCGGTATGGCAGGCGCCGGGTGCAACCCGCCACCGGGCCGCAGCGGCCGCGATCAGCATTTGCCGTGCGCTACCTCCTGCTTCGCGCAGGGGCTGGAAAAATTGACGGATGCTGCGTGAACCATCGGTATTCTGGTCGCCGTACTTCGCGTCGCCTTGCGCCTGCACCACCTTGACCGTCTGCCAGTCGGCGTCGAGCTCGTCAGCGAGGATCATCGCAAGGCTGGTGCGAATGCCCGTGCCCATCTCGGAGCGATGCGCGACCAGAATGATCTCGCCAGAGGGCGAGACCGATACGTAAACATTCGGTGCAAAGACACCGCGCACATTACCCGCTTGCGGCAAAGCGCCGGCCGCAAATGCCGTATTGATGCCGCCGATCCGCATGCCAAGCACGATGCCGCCGGCTAACGTGCCTTGCAGGATCCGGCGCCGGCTCAGATTGACGATTTGGCTCATCACGCTGTCTCCGCTGCGGCTTTGATCGCCGCCTTGATGCGCTGATAGGTGCCGCAACGGCAAACGTTGCCGGACATCGCGTCGACGATCTCCTCGTCGGTCGGCTTCGGCGTCTGCTTTAGCAGCGACGCCGCCTGCATGATCTGACCCGGCTGGCAGTAGCCGCACTGCGGCACGTTGGCGGCTTTCCACGCGCGTTGTACCGGATGGTCGCCATTCCTGCTGAGCCCTTCAATGGTGGTCACAGCCTTGCCCTGTGCGTCCGCCAGCGCTGTCACGCATGACCGCACGGCGACGCCGTCAAGGTGGACCGTGCATGCCCCGCATGCACCCACTCCGCAACCGAATTTGGTGCCGTGCAAACCCAGAAGATCACGAACCGCCCACAGCAGCGGCATGTTCGCGTCTGCGTCGACGGTGTGGTGAACGCCATTCACTATCAATTCCATTTGTTGACTCCTTGCCGCTGACGGGCGCGCGGCACTCAATGGCCGCGCGCCGCAACGGTCTCTCTCAGGTCCCACTTTTATGCTCTGGACTGCTACGCGTTACACCATCCGTTGCCGCTCAGCTGCTGGCACCAAATAGCGCACATTGAGCGCTGGTATCGCTGGGCTTGCCCTGTGTTACGCAACCTGAACGCGTTGCGGCGGCGCCATGAATTCCGGTCCCACCGGATCCTTGACGTACCGGTCGACAATCGAATCGATCTGCGCGAACGCGTTCGCATCGAGGCGCCAGCCGAAGACTTCTTCGATGCCATCCAGTTGCGCAGGACGACGCGCGCCCCACAGCGCGATCGTCGGTCCGCGATCCAGCACCCAGCGCACGGCGAGCGCGAGCACGGATTTACCGAAGGTTTCCCGGGCAAACACATCGAGTGCCTTGACCGCTGCGACATATTGTCCGCGGCGTGGCGTCAGGAACTTGGGGTCGTGCAGACGCAGATCGTCGCCGCCGAACTTCGTATTGACATCGATGCGACCAGCAAGCAGCCCGCGGCACAGCGCGCCGTACGCGAGCGCCACCAGTCCGTGCTGTTTGACATACGGCAGCACGTCGCCGTCGATGTCGCGTTCAAACAGGTTGTAGGGCGGCTGTGCGGTCGACAGGGGAGCACCCCGTCGAAACACATCCATCTGCTGAGTCGAGAAGTTGCTGACACCCAGTGCCAGAACTTTTCCCTCCTTGCGCAGATCATTCAGCACTGCTGCGGTCTCCTCGATCGGCACCAGCGAGTCGGGCCAATGCACCTGATACAGATCGATGTAATCGATTCGCAAGCGCCGAAGCGTATCCTCGACTTCGTGACGAATGCGTTCCGGCGTCGAGTTGCGAAACACTTTGCCGTCACGCCATTCAAGTGCGACTTTGGTCGCGATGACCGCCTTGTGGCGATAGCCATCTGCAAGCGCTTTGCCGACAATCTCCTCCGATGCGCCGAATCCGTACACAGGCGCCGTGTCGATCAGGTTGATGCCGCTGTCGAGCGCCCGGCGGATCACCGCGATCGATTCCTTTTCATCGGTGCCGCCCCACATCCATCCGCCGATCGCCCATGTGCCGAGGCCGATGCGCGAGACAGGTGTCGATAAACCTTCAATTGCGAGTGTTTCAATAGTCATGCGATGCTCGTTGGTTGACCAACCGCGCCCATGTGGATGCGGTCCGAGGAACTGAGGCATGCCGCCTGAGCGAGCACGCGAGACGATTATTTCAGCCGCATCTGGCGATCACAAGAAGGCACTTGACGGTTTCATACTTTCCCCATGGAAACAAATTGCTACGACGGGCATTGCGCCGAAGACAGTGCGCAGAAAAAAACCGACGACCTTGCGCGCAACATCATCGAGCAGATCGCCGATAAGTGGACCATCCTGGTGATCGATGCGCTTGGGACGCATGGCGAGATGCGTTTTTCGCGCCTGCGCGAGCACATCGGTGGCGTCAGTCAGAAGATGCTCACCAAGACGTTGCGTCAACTCGAACGCGATGGGCTGGTTTCGCGCTTCGTGCATCCCGTGATACCGCCGCGCGTCGACTATCGGCTAACACCGCTCGGCCGCAGCCTTCTGGACAAGATCTGCGGAATCTGGGATTGGGTCGAAGCTCACATGAGCGAAATGGAAGTGGCGCGGCAGCGGTTCGATCGCGGAGACCAACGGTCCGACACGCCACGGTCGCCCGGCAGCGCGTCGCTTTAGACGGTAAGGTTGGAACGACGGTCTAGCTGTTACGAAGACGAGCCGTCGTCCCGCGCACGATCAGATCGGTCGGAACGATGTTCTGCGAACTCACGGGCCGCCCCTCGATTCGTGCGAGCAGATACTCGGCGCTGCGCGCGCCGATTTCGTCGGCAGCGAGCCGCATGGTCGTCAGCGGCGGGGTCGTGAAGCTGGAAAATTCGATGTCGTTGATGCCCGCGATCGATAGCTCGCCCGGCACGTCGATGCCCGCCTCGCGCGCCTCCGCCAACGCTCCGATCGCAAGCAGATCGGTGCCGCAGATCACGGCCGTCGGACGCTCGGGACTCTGCATCAGCGCCTTCATCGCCATCTGGCCTTCAATGATCCTGTGCGGCATCTCGATCAGATGCTCGTGGCGCAATTGCAGGCCGCGCGACTGCAGCGCCGCGCGCACGCCGACAATGCGATCGGCCGCACGATCGCTGTGCTGCGTCATCTGGGTAATCATGCCGAAGCGCACATGCCCGAGATCGAGCAGATACTCGGCGAGGCGCCGGCCCACCGCGACATTGTCGAATCCGACATAAGGATGATCGTGATCGACGGTCCAGCCGTTGACGAGCGGAATCTGCTCCTTTTCGATCAGTTCATAAAGCGCGGGCGAGTGGCTACGGCCCACCAGCATGAGCCCGGCGATGCCGTCCGCGATCAGCGCGCGCACCTGCTTCAGTTCGTCTTCCTGGTCGTAGTACGAACAGCCAAGCAGCAACGTATAGCCAGCCTCCCCCATGCGTTTTTGCAGCGCGAACACGCCAATCGCGAAGTTCTGGTTTTCCAGCGACGGAATCACGGCGCCGATCGTCTTCGATCGCTGGGACGCCAGCGCGCGCGCCGCGGCGTGCGGCGTGTAGCCGAGTTCCTGCGCGATTTCGCGCACGCGGTTCTGCAGTTCGGCTGCTACCTTCGCGTTGCCGTTCAACACGCGCGAAACAGTCGCAGTCGATACACCCGCCGCGCGTGCCACGTCCAATACGGAAATTGCATTCGATTTGCGACGCGGCGCTCTTTTCTTGGTTTCTGTGGTCAACTTGCACCCTGCCCGGTGTCGGGGCGCACAATCGCGCCTTCCCTGTGCCGCATACTATAACGTGGGGCATCGAGGAATGGCGACCGCCGGGTGCGAACCTGCTCCTAGTACAACATCCCTCAAATAGGTTTAATAATTTTCTGGCTGCAAATAGGGCTGCAGGAGCGTGACGACCAACTGCGCCATCTCGTCCAGGGTGCCGGTGCCTGGCAGGGGCTCCCAGCGCCCGCT
>NZ_WOEY01000033.1 GCF_013177695.1 Paraburkholderia solitsugae
TCCGGGCCGAAGCCTGCCGGAGGCCGCATTGATCCTGACGGTTTCTGTCAGATGACTGGCGCACCAATCTGCGCCGCGAGATTGATCATTCTCGCGGCCTCCAGCTCGTCGGACGTCCCCCGCGGTAAATCGCAAACGGCACATTTGCGACTCCCGGACAAGGTCGCGGTCTCCGGTGGGTACGACGATCAATGTGGGCGAGGTCTACGCTCATCTTGTCCGCGATGTTCGTGAGGGCACCTACAGCCCCATCGCGCTGCACGCTCGCCACTTCCTGGCGGTGACGAGGTCACTGCCAGGGAGCCGCGCGCGACTGCCGGCTATTGACTGTGCTGAGCGGACGCTCGTGCCTTCGAGTCGCCTATAGGAGCTATGGTCCCGAACAGTCCATTGACCTCCTTGTTAGGACCTGCCGAGAAGTACAACGCGTCCGAGCTCGAGTTGCGGCCGCCACCGAGTGTCAGCGTCCACAGGCCGTCGATAGCCAATGGATTGCGGTACGCATCCTCCAACTGATCGACGAACGTGCCGTCATCGTTGAAGACATTGATTCGGCCGTCGCCAAAGTTGCCAATCAGGATCTTGCCGCTGAAGCGGCCGAATGCAAATGATGTGCGCGTGATTCCCCAGGGCGAATTGAGCGCCCCTCGGCTGGCGAAGCGGCGCAGCAGATGGCCGTCTGTATCGAATACATCGACGAATCCATGACCTCTGCCTGCAACATCGTCGTGCTTCTGATTGTTCTGCTGCGCATAGGTGACGAAAAGGTCGCCATCGATGTTCGCGATGCCAAACGGCGCGTAGCCGGCCGGGATGTCTGGATCGGCGAAGCCGCCGTCCGTCGTCGCGGGCGTGAACAAGCCGTTCGTACCGCCGCTCGGCCCGAATACATCGATCCGACCCGAGCGAAAGTTCGTCGCAAACAGGAATGCTCCATTCTCGTTCACACCGAAGACGAGACCCTTGTAGACGGCCCCGCTGGCGGCGGATGGAGAGGACGAGTTATCGACCGCGATCACGGCGTTATTCGCCGGATTCAACCCACCGGCCCAAGCGGAAATCGTGCCGTCCTCGGTCGCGAGGATGAATGCGGCCGGGATCGTGGTACCTGGCACTAGAAACGCCGGTGAGGGATTCCACACGATTCCGGTCGGCGCCGCAGGCGTGGGATTCGGTGGATTGTTGGGAAAGACGGGATGACAGGCGCTGGCCGGTATGACATTGCCTGGCAGCGGGATGGAGACCTGCAGCGCCACCTTTGCCCCCTCGCCGTCATACAGCGTGGAGCAGCCTGTGGCATTGTCGTTGATCCAGAACGGACTTGCTGCCGGACTAAAGGCAATACCCCAAGCGTTCTGTAGTACCCCGTCGACCTTCGGGGCAGCGCCTGCCAGGTTGGACACGAGTGGTGTGACGACGTAAGCATCATCGTCAGCGGCATGCCCGATTGTGAAACCGGCGGCGAGGACGATCACGGCCGCCGCTTTGAGCCCCCAAGAAACCTGTGACATGAGTACCCTCCTTAGTCTGACTGGTGAGAAATTGCTCCGCGAGTAGGCGCCAGAGGAGGCTAAACGACCGCTGTCCTTCAAATATTCCCGCTGTCCTTCAAAAAATTCCACTTGCCACCCGGTCGAATGACGCGATAGGGCGTCGGCCCTTCGACTTGATTCATGGATCAGAACGTGCTTTAAGCGCTTTAAGCAATACTTTGAGTGAGTCACGATAAATTCACGGCACTGTCACAGAACTCGAGCGGTGAATTTACCGACGCCGCCTGGCCGTTCAGTTCGCTCGCACAAAGTAAGTCCATCCCCAGCAACCGTGTACCAATTCGGTGCTGACTTTGGATACCTTGGCGCCCAACATTAAGTGGACGCGACCGTCGCCTTCATGACCCAGCCGTTTCAAGGCGACTTCGCCGAGTGTTTACGTGGCTCGCTGTGTCATACCTTTCTGCTGCGAGTAGCCGTTGGACTTCGAAAACAGCCGTTGCCGTTGCGTAGGCTCGAATGACGGCAAAGGGTCGCGTGCTGGCGACCGCAGCCGTGCAAGGCTGAAGCAGGTATGCCAATCGCATGAGGCAGTACCCGGCCAATTTGGGACGTTGATCCTTCTCTATCAGATCGGCGACAATCCGTCCCCCGCATACACTTATCCGATGGAGAACTATGAGTGTCATTCGACTCACGCGCGTGATCCGCGCTGACGCCGCGGATTTGATCGCCGCGAACTCAAAAAATCAGGAATACCACTTGCCGTGGGTGACTTCGTTTACAGATCAGGCGGGATTCGACAATTGGTTTGCGCGCGGACTCACCGGGTCGAACGTCGGCCTGGTTGCGCGCGAAACCGCATCGAATAATAGGGTTGTCGGCGTGATCAATCTTAACGAAATCGTTGCAGGTGCCTTTCAAAGCGCCTATCTCGGTTACTACGGGATGTCAAACTTCAGCCGGACTGGATTCATGACCGAGGCGCTTCGAGCGGCGGTTGATTATGCATTCAGCGAGCTTGGGTTGCATCGTCTAGAGGCAAACATTCAACCGGAGAACGTCGCATCGATCTCACTTGTGCGTCGGTTAGGTTTCAAGCAGGAAGGTTTTTCACCAAGCTATCTTCGCATTAATGGTGAATGGCGGGATCACGAACGATGGGCGTTGCTTGCGAACATGTCGTGCTAGACCCAGCATGACAGTCCACACATCGCGAACTCTTCCTCGCGCGTCAGCGCTGCCTCACGAGCGAATTATACAAAGACACAAAATGAAAACTACACATTCGATAAGAGCAGCCAGACCGGACGACGCAGCGCGTATCGCGGTACTGGGCGCACATGTGTGGGTGCATACCTATGCTGCAGCGGGCGTGTCTGAAGTCATTGCGCAGTACGTTACGGCGAAATTTACGCCAGAAAATATCCTGGCTCTATTGAACGATCCGGGCATCGTTCTATTGGTTGCCGAAGCCAATGCCAATCTTGCCGGCTATATCGTCATGCGCTTCGGTTCGCACCATGCCGATGTTCCCACCGAGATTGAAACACTCTACATCCAAGATTCGTTTGCTGGCTGTGGAATTGGATCGGCATTGCTGACCCACGCCCGAGGTGTTGCGATGGCTAGAACCGGAAATCGAGCGGTCTGGTTAATCGTTAACTCCCAAAACGAGAAGGCGATTTCTTTCTATCGCGCTCGCGGAATGACACAGGACGGGATCGCGTACTTTGAACTCGGCGGTATCAAACACGAGAACAAGGTGATGGTCGCAAGGGATTGACGAGCTTCTTGCGCTCATTAGCCGATGATAAGCATCACTGAAAATACAGCGACCGACGTGTCCACCGTGGTTCCCGGAATGTCCGCTGTCGAGAAACGCGAGCGGTTTAGGCAGTATGACTTTCCGTGAGTCAGCGGCTGGCCCGCCGCGAGGAATCAGACGCGGGCTAGCATTACTGCCAGAGCCGCATGGTGTGCACTGGGGCACACCCGGCGATTTCCAGCGCGGAGGCCAGCATGGAAAACGATAGCACGGTGTATGTCGGTCTGGACGTTCACAAGGAGTCGATCACGGTGGCGTACGCGGTCGGCATGGGCG
>NZ_WOEY01000034.1 GCF_013177695.1 Paraburkholderia solitsugae
AGCCGACTCGGTCTCCCGCCGCACCCGCCCGAAGAAGTCGAGTTCCCAAGCCACCGACAGCGGCGCCTGGAACTCGTTGAAGACGGGACTCACGCCCGCAGGGATCGGCGTCGGTCCGAGCTGGGAGGCACGCTGACGGG
Organism: Paraburkholderia solitsugae; assembly: GCF_013177695.1. GTDB lineage: Bacteria > Pseudomonadota > Gammaproteobacteria > Burkholderiales > Burkholderiaceae > Paraburkholderia > Paraburkholderia solitsugae. The sequence continues at coordinate 141 of NZ_WOEY01000034.1, forward strand.
AGGCGTCGAAGCCGGCGCTGACCTGCGGAAACAGCGCCGAGCGCGTGGTCACGAACTGGCCGAGAAACTGATCGACGCGCGCCGCGGCGATCTTCACATCCTTGTTGTCGGCGAGCGCGGCGAGAATCAGATCGTTTAGCACCGGATCCTGAAACTGTTCCCACCACAGCGTATTGGCCGCATCGACGGCTTCACTCGCTGCGAAACGATAGTTTGCGGGCGTCGCCACGTTCGGGCGCACGTAGTCAGGACCGAACAGGCAACCACCCAGTCCCGTCGCGAGCAGCAAAACGGGGACCACACGCAGCACGAACGCAGAGCCTCGCATGTCAGTCGCCCTCACGTTGCGCGGAAGGCGTGCTTGCCGTACCGCCACCGGAACCCTCGGGCGTAATCGGACCCGTTCCATCGCCCACCGCCGGGCCGCCGCTTGCTCCCGGCGTCTTCTTGCTCCCGCTCTTTTCCGACATGGTTTCGAGCACGTAGAAGAACATCGGAATGAAGAACACCGCGATCACCGTCGCGCCGAGCATGCCGCCGATCACGCCGGTGCCGATCGAATGCCGGCTGTTGGCCGACGCGCCAAGCGCGATGGCCAGCGGCACGCAACCGAGAATGAACGCGAGCGAGGTCATCACGATCGGCCGCAAGCGTTCGGTTGCCGCCGTGACCGCTGCGTCGTATACCGACTCGCCCGCTTCACGATTGAGCACCGCGAACTCGAAGATCAGAATCGCGTTCTTGGCGGCGAGCGCGACCAGCATGGTCAAGCCGATCTGGAAGTACACGTCGTTTTCGAGGCCGCGCAAGAGAATCGCGAGCAGTGCCCCGAACAACGCAAACGGCACCGCCAGCAGCACGCCGAACGGCAGGCTCCACTTCTCGTATTGCGCGGCGAGAATCAGGAACACCATCACGAGACCAAACACGAACACAAGCCCCGAAGTGCCGCCCGATTGCCGCGCCTCGTAAGCCTCGCCGCTCCAGCCGACCCCGTAGCCCGCCGGCATCACCTGGTCGGCCACCTCCTCCAGCGCATTGATGACCTGTCCGGAGCTATAGCCAGGCGCGCCGTTCGCCGTGATCTTGACGGCCGGAAAATTGTTGAAACGCGTAATCAGATCCGGCCCGGTGACGTACTTCGAGGTCACCACCGCCTTCAGCGGCACCATGTTGTTGGTCTTGCTGCGTACGTAAAGCTGGTTCAGATCCAGCGGCGTCAGACGATACTGCGGCTCGGCCTGCAAGATGACCTGCCACAGCCTGCTCGAACGGTTGAACTGGGAGACGTAAAGCGAGCCGAACATCGTCTGCATCGCGCTATACACTTCTTCGATCGGCACGCCGAGCGTTTCCGACTTGTCGCGATCGACGTCGACCAGCAACTGTTGCGACGACGCATTGAAGGTGGACGTCACGCGCGCCAGTTCCGGCCGGGTTTTCGCCTTTGCAACGAAGTCGTCCACCACGCCGGCCAACTGCGAGATGGTCGCATCGCCCTTGCTCTGAATCCACATCTCGGTGCCGCCCGTCGTGCCAAGGCCAGGAATCGAGGGTGGATTGACCGGCAGGATGATCCCTTCCTTCACCTTGGAGAGATTTTCGTAGGCGTCGATCAACACCGCCCTCGCATTCTGGGTTTTGATGTTGGCGAACTTGTAGCGCTCGTCGAAACCCTTGAAGCCGATGAAGAACGTGCTCGCATTGTTCTTGTTCTGGCTGTCGAGCAGGCTGTAGCCGTCGACGGTCGTCACGGTGCTCACCGCAGCCTGCTTCATGAAGTAATCGGTGACCCGTTGCGACACTTCGCCGGTTCGATCGAGGCTTGCCGCGTCCGGCATGATGACCGCGCCGAGCAGATAGCCCTGGTCTTCAGGCGGCAGGAACGAGGTTGGGATGGTACGCATCATCACCACCGCCAACGCGACCATGCCAACAAACAGCAACAGCGCGACCACGAAGCGTTTGATCACCAGTTTGACCACGGACGTGTAGCTGTTCGTCATCTTCTCGAAGTTCCTGTCGAACCACTTGAAGAACCCTTTCTTCTCATGGTGGCCGGGCTTCAGCAGCAAGGCGGCCAGCGCCGGTGACAGCGTCAGTGCGACTACCCCGGAGAAAATGACCGAGATCGCGATGGTGATGGCGAACTGTTTGTACAACTGCCCCGTAATGCCGCCGAGAAAGGCCACCGGAACAAATACCGCGCACAGCACGAGCACGATCGCGACCACCGGGCCGGCCACCTCGTCCATCGCGCGCCTCGCGGCATCCTTCGGACTCAGCTTGTGGACACTCATATTCCGCTCGACGTTCTCGATCACGACGATCGCGTCGTCCACCACGATGCCGATCGCCAGCACCATGCCGAATAGCGTCAGCATATTGATCGAGAAGCCGAGCGCGAGCATGCCCATGAAGGTGCCCATGATCGAGACCGGCACCGCCAGAACAGGAATCAGCGTCGCGCGCAGGCTTTGCAGGAAGACGAACACCACAATCACCACGAGCACGAGCGCTTCAAAGAATGTGTGCACGACATCGGTAATCGACGCGCGCGTGAAATCGGTCGTGTCCATCGCAATGTCGTAATCGAGACCCTGTGGGAAGGTCTTTTTCATTTCTTCAAGCGTGGCATGCACCTGTTTTGACACGTCGAGCGCGTTCGCGCCAGGCTGCTGATACACCGCGATGACGGTGGCCGGCTTGCCCTGAAAGCGGCTGCGGATCGAATAGTCCTTCTGGCCCAGTGCGGCGCGGCCGATGTCCTTGAGACGCACGATGGCGGCATCGCCATTGGCTGCCCGGATGATGATGTTGTCGAACTCCTCGGGTTCACTCAGGCGGCCGGTCGTGGTTACGGCGAACGACTGTTCGACCGGCCCGCCGGTCGGCGATTGGCCGAGGCGGCCTACGGCGAACTGCTGGTTCTGGTTGGCGACCGCCCTCTGCACATCCCCCGCCGTGATACCGAGCTGCGCCATGCGGTCCGGTTTGAGCCAGATTCGCATCGCGTAATCGGGCGTGCCGAAAATGGCCGACTGATTCGCACCGGGTATGCGCTTGAGCGCATCGAGTACATAGATGTTCGCGTAGTTAGCGATATACGTCGCGTCGTAGCGCTCGCCCGGTGAGTAGATGGCGATCACCATCATGAACGCCGACGACTTCTTCTGCACCTGAATACCTTGCGACTGTACCGACGAAGGCAGTTGCGGGAGCGCGAGGTTCACACGATTCTGTACATCGACCTGTGCCAGTTCCGGATTCGTGCCGATCTGGAAGAATGCGTTGATGGTCAGATTGCCGGTCGATGAACTCGACGAATTCATGTAGATCATGTTGTCCGCGCCGTTCACCTGCTGCTCGATCGGTGCGGCCACGTTGTTGGCCACCACATCGGCGCTAGCGCCCGGATAGTTGGCGGAAATCGTGATCTGCGGCGGGGTGACGTCCGGATACTGCGCGATCGGCAAGTTGAACATCGCCACCGCGCCACCCAGCGTGATGACAATCGAAATCACCGATGCAAAAATCGGGCGGTCGATGCAGTAACGGGAGATATTCATATCGCGATCCCCTTACTGCGCGGCAGTTGTGCCGGACGGGTGTCCCGTCGAACCGCTCTCCCCGCCCCCTGGCACGTTGGCCGCCGCATGCGCAGCCGGCGCCGCGACGATTTTCAGCGGCACGTCGGCGGCCACCCGAATCGCACCGTCCACCACCACGCGCTCGCCCGGTTGCAGCCCCTCGGTGATGAACCAGTCGTCGCCATGCCATTCGCCCACTTCCACGACACGCTGATGCGCCTTGGAGTCATTGCCGACGACCCATACGAAGTGGCTTTTCGCCCCCTGCAAAACCGCGCGTTGCGGCACAAGGATCGCGTTCGGGCGCGTTGCACCGGACACGCGTGCCCGCACGAACTGGCCGGGACGCAACTGACCTTGTGCATTCGCGAACGACGCCCGCACGAGGAACGTGCCGGTCTCGGTGCTGAAAGCGGGATTGGTGAAACTGATATGACCGTGGTTCGGAAACTCCGTGCCGTCCGCCATGATCAGCGTCACTTCGAAGTCCTCATTGGCCGGGAACCGCAACCGGCCGGCCGTGACCTCTTCACGGTACTTCAGCAACTCATTTTCCGAAATGCTGAAGTTGACCCACATCGGATCCAGTTGATAGACATACGTCAGCAAGCCCGCGGCCGAGGCGGTGACAAAGCTGCCGTCCTGTTGCCTCGCGAAGCTGGATAAACCGGTGAGCGGCGACTTGATAGTCGTATAGCTGAGGTTCAGCTGCGCGGTCTGCACCTGGCCAAGCGCTGCGAACACCGCAGCTTCAGCCTGCTTCTCGTTGCCGGTTGCGTCGTCCAGATCCTTCTGGCTCAACGCATTCTGTTTGGCGAGCGGAATCACACGCGCCAGATTCGCCTTCGCGACGGTCAGGCGCGCCTGCTGCTGGGCGAGTTGGCCTTTGGCCGTTTGCAGAGCCGCGTCAAAGGGCTTCGGGTCCATCTGGAAGAGGGTTTGTCCGGCGTGAACCATTTGCCCTTCGGTATAGAGCCGCTTGTCGAGAAAGCCATCCACCCGCGCGCGAATCTCGACTTCGCGAGAACTCTGCGTTTGCGCGGTGAATTCGAAATCGACGGGCGTGTCTCTCTGTACCACCGGAATCACGGTGACCTCGATCGCTCCGGCTACGGGCAGGGTTGCCGCCTTGTGACACGCAGCCAGGCATAACGTCAGCATGGCAAGCATGAGAAGCCCGCGCACGCTTACCGTTGCGTCAACATGGAACGGCACCGGCCTTTGCGTGAACATTGCGTGGCTTACTGGTTTCATCGATTCACCCGTTGCGGCTATGTAAGCGTGCAGGCGCCGAACAGCACCAGCGTGTCTTGATGATTGACCAGCGTGACGGTCATCGAACCCACCGTCTTGTCGAGCGCAATCGTCCACGCATAACCCAGTTCCATGCCTTGCATCAGGATCTGGTCGGGGCCGTTATCCATGAACCGGATGGCGGTCGTACGTTGTGGTCCAATGACCGCTTTTTTCGCAAAGTCGATGCGCAGGAATTGCGGCGCACCCAACGTAGACGGGAGTGCACGCAAGCAGAGGTCGCCGGCGGAGCAATCGTCGGCGTCGATGGTGGCGCATATCAGCGGCACACTGCCGTCGAACTGTGCCGCCGCTGCCGTTTCCGATAAGGCAGCCGAAAAGAGCCCGCTCGTCAGCGCCAGAGTCCCAAGCGCGGCACGTATGCATTTCCTGTTCATGGACGTCTCTCTCCTGCTGCGCGTGAGTCCTACTGGACGGTGTAGCCTCGGCCGGTCATACATGCAGCCACCGCGCGGTTGTAAGTGTTCAACGCTTGCGAGATTTGCTGCTGGCTGGCCTGCGTTTGCGCGGCCGCGTTCTCTTGCGTGCGGCGCGCCCGCAAACCGCCGGCCGCCGTACCGGTGATCGCCCCGATCGCCGCGCCCTTGCCGGCGTCGCCAGCCACCGCGCCCACGGCGGCACCCAATGCGGCTCCGCCGGCGGCGCCTCTCAGAAGCTGCCCTTGCGGTTGTGGTGCGCCGGATTGCGTCGCACCTTGTTGGGCAAGAACGACCGGATCGACGCCGGTCGTCTGTTTCGCCCATAGTTGGCACTCCGCTGTATCGGTTTGCTGCCGGCTGGCACTTTGGCCTTTCGCCGGATAGATGATGGGCTGCTGCGCAGCCGCCGAACACGCCAGCGTCAGCACAAGCACACCCGTCAGCCCTCGTACGATCGGTAGCATGGTCAGATTCCGTTCGATTTCTCTGAAGGTGAGCCGTCGGCGCACGCCTATGCGCGCGCCTGATGTCGAACCCGGGCGCCATCTTCGACCCTGATCAGTCGAGTCAATTATTGGATTTCGTGTCGAGCGATGGCAATTGGCCTTTGGTCCCATAACGCGCGAATTCGCGGTGCGGGCCCAGGCAATGGTTCATCAGACAGGCGGTACACCGTCGAGCGCGGCGCGCACCGTCTTCACGAACAGTTCGTCGTTGAAAGGTTTGCGCAGCCAGGCAACCGCACCGCCCGCGAGCGCGTGCTCGCGTACGCCGATCTCGTCGTGTGCGGTAATGAAGATCACTGGCATGCCTGTGCCGGACAAACGCCGCTGGACTTCGAGTCCATTGAGCCCGGGCATCTGCACGTCGAGAATGACGCAGTCGGGTCGATACGACGGCATCGATGCGAGAACGTCGAGAAACGCGTCGCCGCTGGCAAACGCTTCGGAGGCGATCCCGATGGAGCGCAGCAATCGCCTGATTGCCCGGCTCACCGATTCATCGTCATCCACGACGACAACGAATGGTTTTAGTTTTCCCATGGAGCGTAGTCCGGTGTCCGGGAATGCGCGAGTCAGCACAGTCCCCCAGACGAAAGCCTACGAGGCGGAAAGGTTCGCGGATATTGGACCTTGGTCCCGGGTCGATCGAGTACAGGCCAAGCGCGGACCTCTTCCAATCCGCGTTTGGACCGCCCCGCAGCCCTTCGGCGACACACGCACCGGGACTGGCCCCGCACCGGGCCACGCTATCGCTGACCGGCCGCGATGACTTCAGCGCGAAACGCGGGTTTCGCCCGCACCGCCGAGGCCGACTTTATCCGCGACGCGCACGAGCTGGGCGAGCGAAGTGACTTCCATCTTCGCCATGACGCGCGCGCGATGCGCCTTGATCGTCTTTTCGACCGTGCCGAGCTCGCCCGCCACCTGCTTGTTCAGGCGGCCCGTGACCACGAGCGCCATGACTTCCTTTTCGCGCGGCGTGAGCCTGTCCAGCCGGCCACGGATCGCGTCCAGCTCGCAGCGCACCGCGCGGGTCTGCGCAACGCGTTCGAAAGCGGCTTCGATCGCGCGGAGCAGATCGGTATCGTTCACAGGTTTTGCCAGAAAATCGGTAGCCCCCGCTTTCATCGCGTCCACTGTCATCGGGATATCGCCGTGACCGGTGATGAAGATGATCGGCAGCACCGCTTTGAGCTCGCGCTGCAATGCCAGCCCGTCCAGGTCTGGCAACTGTACGTCGAGAACCAGACACGCCGGAGAATCGACCTCGCGCAGCCGTTCAAGAAATGCGCGGGCATCGCCGAATGCTTCGACACGGTAGCCTGCGGAGTGGATCAGACGCGCCAACGCACGGCGCACGGAATCGTCGTCGTCGACGACGAAGACAAGCGAATCGGATTCAGTCATGGCCTTCATCGCGACTTATCCTCCTGCGCCGCATCGCCGGCCGGCAATGCCACGTAGAATGTCGCGCCTCGATCGTTGTTGTTTTCGGCCCATAGGCGCCCGCGGTGCATGTCGATGATGGAACGGCTGATCGACAAGCCCAAACCGAGCCCTTGGGGTTTTGATGTAAAAAACGGCTTAAATATCTTGTCCAGCTTATCGGCGGTCAATCCATGACCTCGATCGAGAACGGCGATCAACACCATGCCGTTGTCGGCCGATTTCAGCGTGACGCGCACCATACGGTCGACGGGTGGGACTTCGTTCATCGCGTCGAATGCATTCAGCAGCAGATTCAACATGACCTGCTGCAATTGAACCCGGTCGCCGCGCACGGGCGGCAAGGCCGTGTCGATATCGAGTGTCACGCGCGTACCGCGCACGATCGCATCGCTGTGCACCAACGCCACCACATCACGCATCACGCTGGCAAGGTCCAGTGGAATCACCTCGAGATCGCCCTTCTTGACGACCGCGCGAATGCGCCGGATCACTTCACTGGCCCGGTAATCGTCCTGGACAATATCGTTCAGAATATCGTGCAACTCGGCCAGATCGATCGGGTCGGCAGTCATGAAACGCTGAGCAGCCTGCACGTTGCTCAGTATCGCGGTAAGCGGCTGATTCAGTTCATGCGCCAGCGAGGACGCCAGTTGCCCCATCGTCGATACGCGCGTGAGATGCGCAAGATCCTGGCGCTGGCGATGCAACTCGTACCGCTCCGTCTTGTCGATGACGAATGCGAGCGTGACGTTTTCGCCATCGAAGCGAAATGCACCCAGGTCGATTTCAGCACGAAACTCCGTGCCGTCCTTACGGCGTGCGCACTGATCATCCAGCGACAAGAGGCCGCGCGATTGCTGCGTGGCTAAAGGGTCAGTGCAACGCGGCGCATGGCTGTCGAAACGCAGCGCATGAACCAGCAGTTCCACCGGCTTGCCAAGCAACTCATCACATTCATAACCGAAGAGCCGGTCCGCTTGCGGATTGACCATCGTCATCCGGCCCCGCTCGTCGAGCATCACGGTCGCCAGCGGCAATAGCGCCAGTGCGTCACGCAAATAGCGCTCGCCGCTTACCTGTTCGTCGATATCCGCATGTGAATCGCGCTCGAACACCGCTCGTGCGCTGCCATCACACGTTTTCCTGGGCGCAGATCTCGTGGAGGCCATCGTGCGGAGTCGATCCGTAAAACGCCGTCTCGCGCGCGACGCGGGTAGACGGCTGTCTGGCGCGCCGGAACCCTCGGTGCGGATGGGAAGATGCTCGGGACGCAGACGTTCCGACTGACGAGCTTGATTTAAGGATTCGGGTAGATCCGCTTTATCCGCCAATTCGAGAAGAGACGAACGCGCCGCACGTCTACCGGACATCCAGCGTTCGCGATAATTCGCTTTGCTAATTGGCGGATTAACGCTGCCGAACGGCGCAGATGCGCGATGCCGCAATCCCAGCACCAGCAACCCTAGAATGATCGCTGTTTGCAGAATAACGATAGCAGGCATGACGATGCTCATGACCGAACTGCCTCTCAAGATCGGCACCGCGAGATTGGCTGCCAAAAGTCTTGCTGAAGACCGGCGAGAAACTATGCCTCTTGAACAGCAGGCTCATCGTCTCATTGGACAGGTAACGAAGACACGCTCTGGATGTGGATACAGGCCAAACGAGCGTACCGGCAAGAGTTACATCTGAGGGAAGCACCTGAACCGGTAAAAATAATCGTAGTACGGACAACAGAACATGTAAACGTTAATTAAGGTATTTCTTTTGCACATATTACAGTCTGCCGACGAATGGCACCTGGATCCCATTGTCCACGTGCTTCGTCGATTGGCGCCACGGTTTCACACCTCGTCAATTGCAACCCTGACCATTGGCCGTCCGATAGCAGGTCTTGCCGCTCGGACTCTTATATACACCCTTACCGTTTTTGGTCTTGGCCTCTCCGCCTTTGCTCGTCGTTGTGGTCGTCACACCGTTCTGATTCTTTTGCGCCTTCCAGGCGTTGCCGGTGTTCGGGTTATACCCGCCGGCCGCTTGCCCGTTGTTGCATTCGGTCATCCCTCGCGCGTTAGTGGTGCACTCCGCGAATACGTTGGAAGACAGCGCAAAGGCTATCAGCACGAGCAACACTTTCATGGTCGTCTCCTGAGGCAGCAGGCACAGGCACGGCTGCGGCTACGCCTGCCACGTCTTCCAGATTAGCCCCATCCGCCCGCGTGCCTATTGGACTTTAGTCCTATTGCAAACAGCGGCATGTCAGCCGCCTCATGGAGGCGGATCCGCAGCGGGGGCGCTGGCTCAACGCCTGCGCGCCGGGCTCGCGACATATCGCCCAGCACATCAGGCAACGAGTGAAGTGGACTTGACCGCAATGCCGCATGCATCGACCGTTTCGAACCGCATAGTCCCGCTGCAACGGCGCTTTCGGCTCGCTTGGCTCGGCGCCGCCCTGCTTAATTCGATCTCCGCACCCTGGATTCATGCGCAGGAGATGGAGCCGCGCGCCTATTCCGCCGTGCCGGTGGGCACCAATTTCGCGGTATTCGACTATGAGCGATCGAGCGGCGACGTGTCATTCGATCCGTCGTTGCCGATCACCAACGTGCAGGCCCATATCAACATTTTTTCGCTGGGCTATTCGCACAGTTTCGGGGTCGCGGGACATACCATGAGTGTCGCGGTATCGGCACCCTATGCGAGCGCGAATGTGAATGGCGACGTGAAGGGCATTTATCAGCAGCAATACCGCTCAGGTCTCGGCGATATGCACTTCAGGATCGCGGCAAACCTGCTCGGTGACCCGCCGCTCTCCCCCGAAGAATTCGCGCGACGCACACCCAGCACGATCCTCGGCGTCAGCCTGAGCGTGGTGGCGCCGACGGGCCAATATGTGCCCGCCCGTCTCATCAACATCGGCGCCAATCGCTGGTCGTTCAAACCCGAGGTCGGGCTCTCACAGCCATTCGGCAACTGGTTCATGGACGCAGCAGCAGGCGTGTGGCTCTTCACCGACAACGACGATTTTTTCGGCGGCCATCGGCGTAGCCAGGATCCGATGCCGACCTTCCAATGGCACGCGGGCTACACCTGGCGCCCCGGACTATGGCTCGCCGCGGATGTGACCTACTTTACGGGCGGACGCACCCACGTCAACGGTGTCGAGGACCAGGACTATCAACTCAGCGCGCGATACGGTGTCACGTTGTCCATTCCGTTGGCCGCGAAATGGTCCGCCAAGCTCGCGTGGTCACGTGGCCTCGTGACGCGTGTGGGCGGTAATTTCCAGACCGTCTCGGTCGCGCTTCAGTACCGTTGGTTCAATCGTTGAACCCGGTCAGACAGCCTGGCCTATGTAACGGATTCGCGCAAAGCGCAGCACTCCGCACTTAGTGCCCGAGAATATCGAGCGCCGCGCGCATCGGTGCGAAGGATAATTTGACTACTCCGCCGAGCGGCGTATTCATTTCCATGATCAGGAAGATCGCCCCGGAAGTTGACAGCGCACACATCACAAGCGCCGTCATCGTCGTACCGTTGCGAGGCGCGAACAGGCCGAACGTGCCGAACAGGATCGCCAGCCACGAGACCAGAATCACCAGCAGCGCCACCGGAATCGAGCCGGTTTGCTGAAGAAGCGCCAGCCACCGCGTCGCTAATACATCGTCGACGATTTGCAGCGCCCGTGCCTGCAATTGACGCTGCATGTCGGTGTGCGGCGAGAGTTCCTCCACTTGACGCTGGAATGCTTCTACGCGTGCAACCGCTTCAGGGCTGCTCAGTTTGGCCAGTTGAACAGGATCGCCGGAAGACATCGCCGCGACCGAAACCTCGGTTGTACGTTTAAGCGCACTGCGAATCTCTTGTGTCTCCGGACCATAGTGGGCCAGCACGCGATCGAGGCGAACAATAGCGGTAGCACTATGCAAAAGCTCCGTATTCATGGTGTCGAATGAGCCTTTTGCCGACGAAATCAGCAGGCCCAGCACCAATGCGGCCATGGTTGCAACGAGACCGGTCGCCAGTTTGACGACACTGGCGGATTCATCGCTGAGGTGGTGCTGCGGCAACACGCGGCGCAGATACGAACCGAGCAGCGTGCTGCCGAAAACGCATGCAAATACGATTGCCGCGTCAACGAGGTGGTTCACACGGCTGTCCTCCGTCTTCGATAAACACGCACGTGGCGATTCGACATCTTGCTCGCCGCACTGCAGCGTGCAATTGGACCAAGGTCCAATTGCACGCGCATCGCTGCCCGCTTATCGTTTTAGCTGACTGCGGCGGGCGAAGACAACCCGGCTGCAAGAGGCCTGTTCCGTTGTCTGCGACTTCGTCCCCTGTCCCCAGAGGCGGCCGCACGGTGCAAGCACCTTTGTCAGGCGAGGAGCAAAGCATGTCAACCTTCAAACCACGCCTGCGAACGTTGACACTAGCGTTGGCGCTCACACTAGCGGCCTCGCAAACAAACCGCGCCGCCACCCTCGACCCCGGTTGGCCACGTGAGATTGTCCGCGACGATGCAACGCTGACCTATTACCAGCCTCAGATCGACGACTGGAAGGATTTCAAGGAGTTGACCGGCCGCATGGCGGTGAGCGTGACACTGCGCGGCGGCAAGCCGCAGGTGGGTGTCGTGACGATGCAAGCGCACACCGATGTGGATATCGACAGCCGCAACGCACGCTTGAGCGATCCGCAAATTACCGGCACATCGTTTCCCGGTGCCGATCCGGCTACGTCCCAGAAGCTCGACCAGGTGGTGCGAAAGTTTCTCAATCCTCAGGCGACGCTGACGTTGTCGATGGATCGGCTGGTGGCCAGCATCGATAAAAAACAGGCGGCACCGGCTGTTGCGATCAAAAGCGATCCGCCCGCCATCTTTGTCAGCTTTGGGCCGGCGCTACTCCTGTTCGTAGATGGCGATCCCGTGCTGGCGCCGATCAAGGACTCGGACATCACCTTTGTCGTCAACGCGAGTTGGCCGCTCTTCGTGGACAACGCCACCCACCAGTACTATCTGTTCACCGGCGATGCGTGGATGACGTCGACGGATATGAAAACGGGCTGGGCCGACATCAAAACTCTCCCCGCGAAGATGACGAAAGTGTCTGCCGACCCCACCTGGGCGGACCTGAAACCTTTTATCCCGGCACCGGCAAAGCGCGCCGGCAAGGCCCCCGCGGTGTTCTACAGCAGCACGCCCGCTGAGTTGATCAGCTTCGACGGCCAACCGGTCTACAGCACGATTCCCGGAACCGCGCTGGTATTCGCGAAGAACACGGACAGCGACGTCTTCGTCGACACGCCGACGAAGACTTATTACTATCTGACGGCCGGCCGCTGGTTTTCATCGCCCGCACCCAGCGGTCCATGGACTTATGCGACCGACCATCTGCCCGCCGATTTCGCTCGAATTCCCCGCGACAGCCCCGCCTCACGCGTGCTCGCTTCGGTACCGGGCACGCCCGAGGCGAACGACGCGGTGCTACTCGCGCAGATTCCGACGACGGTCGAGGTGAACCCCGTCGCAGCGGCAGCGGAGATCAAAGTGGCCTACAGCGGCGAGCCGCAATTCGCACCGATCGAAGGCACGCCGCTCGCCTATGCCACCAACACCCCGGACAAGATCATCAAGGTCCAGAATCACTATTACCTTTGCTCACGCGGCGTATGGTTCGACTCGCCGTCGCCAAACGGACCGTGGACGACCAGCACTTCCGTGCCACAAGTCATTTATACGATCCCACCGGCTTCGCCTGTCTATAACGTGACTTACGTGACCCAGCAGGTGGTGCCGGGCGGCACGATTCAGGCGAGCTATACAGCCGGATATCTCGGCATGTTCATCGCGGGCGCCGCGATCGGTGCAATCGTCGCGCAAGGCAACGGTTACTACTATCCGCCGTATGTGCGCATCGGCTACGGGCCGTATCCGGTTTACTATCCGCGGCCCGCGCCCTATGGTTATCCGGTTTATAACCCCTATACGGGTGCGAGCGGCGTACGTGGCGGCGTTTATGGTCCGGCTGGCAGCGCAAGATGGGGCGCTTCGTACAACCCTTATACGGGCACCTACGCGCGCGGCGCGACGGCCTCAGGACGGTACGGCAGCGCGAGCGTCGCACAAGCCTATAACCCCTACACCGGCGCCTACGCGGCGACCCGTCAGGGATCGAACGCGTATGGCCAGTGGGGTAGCTCGGTCGTGACGAAGGGCAATCAGTGGGCCGCGACGCAACACACCACGACCGCGAATGGCACGGTTGGGCGCTATCAGAATTCCGCGGGCGGCAAGGCCGTCGCCGGCAGCACGGCCAACGGCCGCGCGGTCGCGGGCAAGACCGCCAACGGCGATCTGTATGCAGGGCGAGATGGCAACGTCTACAAGAACACCGGCGGCAGTTGGCAGAAATACGACAACGGCTCCTGGTCCACGGTGAACAAGCCGACGTCTCAATCGGTGTCGCAGTCGGCTGCGCAAAAACCGGCAAGCACACAAACGCGGCAAACGACCGGCACGGCGAACGCGGCGAGAAATACCCCAAACAATCAGCAACCGCGCCCCGCTGCGACCCAGCCCAATACGGTGCGGGCACCGCAGCAGACCACCCAGCCCAATACCGTGCGAGCACCGCAGCAGACCACTCAGGCCAACCAGCAAGCACGTCCTCCGGCGCCGCCCACTGCCCAACCTCAAAGGGGCGCCGGCGGAATCAACCGGGCCAGCGCGCAGCCTAATTCAGCCGATCTCAATCAGCAGATGCAGAACCGGCAGCGAGGCGCCGCACAGACCCAACGCTACGCCCAACCTGCGAACACCGGTCGCGCCGCAGGCGGCGGCATGGGCCCGCGGGGCAGCGGTGGAGGCGGAGGTCTCCGCCGCTAGCGACGGCACCCGCTATAAGCGCGCAAGGCCTGCGGCCAACCACGCGCAGCGATGAGATCGCGGCGGCGGCATGAAACGCTATTGGACCAAGGTCCAATTGTCCTTACGTGGGCGCAACACCACTATTTATTCCAGTCGAAGCGTCCTGCAACCGGCATGGGCCGCGCGATCACAGTCTTTCCAAGCCGCGAACAATCCGACGCGCGAACCGCGTTCACACCGTGACGTCATTGCCCTGCTGGAGCACGAACATGTTCAAGTACCTTCGGCTTATCCTTGCTGCCCCACTCCTGCTGCTCGCGGTTTCCTGTTCGACTCAACAACAGGCTGGCACGGCGCCTGGAACCGACCCGGACCTCGAAGCGAAAGCACGCACGGCACCACAGCAACTGGTTAGCACCGCGCCACGGACACAACAACTTCAGCAAATGGCAAAAGCCGTGCTCGTGTTTCCCGATATTCTCAAAGTGGGACTCATTGCCGGCGCGCAAGGCGGCAAGGGGGTGATGTTCGCCGCCGATGGAACAGTAATGGGCTACTACACCGCGCGAGCAGTCTCCTGGGGATTGCAGGCCGGCGGACAAACCTTTTCTGAAGCCATGTTCCTGATGACCGACTCAGCCATCAGCTATCTCAACACGAGCGACGGATGGTCGGTCGGCGTCGGTCCGAGCGTGGTGGTAGTGGACTCGGGGATGGGTAAATCAATGACCACCACCACCATGAAATCCGACGTCTACGCGTTCATCTACGGTCAGCAAGGATTGATGGCAGGTCTTGGCGTGCAAGGGCAAAAGATCACCAAATACACACCGTGATCTAGCGTGCGGCTCCCCTCGCGCAAGTTGAACGTTGTGCGTGAGGAGCCTTGTTTCGTAGCGCGGTCCGCTTTGAAAGGCCGCAACGTCAATGTAACGAAGCGAGGGCGTCATCATGGCCACACGTCTTAGATGGTTGGCAATTGTTGCGGTGGTGTTGTTCGGCACTGCGGCCATTGCGCAATACCCGATTCTCGACATGGTCGCAGGCAAGGTCGTTCAGAAGTACCAGGGATCGAGCTGCGAGCAGTTATGGCAGGAACGCGCGCAAAAAAATGGCCAGCCCAAGTCCGAGCGGGAACAGCAAGCCGTGCAGATGCTGCATAACGATCCACAGATGCGCGCCGCGTTCATCGATAAGGTCGCCGCGCCGATCGCGAACAAGCTGTTCGAATGCGGCATGATTCCGTGATTGCCGCTGGACGCATTCCGTCAATCGTTTGACTCGGCGAGGCTCTGATGATCCACGCGAAACTGTTAAGGCACATTGCGGTCATCGTGCTCGGCCTGGCGCTGACTGCGGGCGGCTACGCCCAACAGACGCACCTCACATCGAAAGCGGCAGCGAAGCCGGTCGCGAAGAACGTTGCACCTGCATTCAAGCCTGGCCTCGAGCCACGAGCGGTCGATATTCTCAAGCAGGCGTGTGCCCGTCTCGCTGCCGCCCACTCAATGTCCTTTACCGCCGTCGTCTCGTATGAAAGCCCCAGCCGTCTCGGCCCCCCGCTTGTCTATTCCACCCGATCGGAGGTCACGATGCAGCGGCCCGACAAGCTCAGGGTCGTCACGCTCTGCGACGGCCCGCCTTCCGATTTCTATTACGACGGTAAGACCATGACGGCCTTCGCGCCCGTGGAAAAACTCGTCGCCGTCGCCGATGCCCCGCCCACCATCGACGCAGCGCTACAGGCCGCGTTCGTTTCCGGCGCAATCTATTTTCCGTTCAGCGATGTGATCGTCGCGGATCCGTACAAAGACATCGCCGATGGTTTGACGACCGCTTTCTATATTGGTCAATCGAACGTGGTTGGCGGCACGACCACGGACATGGTGGCGTACGTCACCGGCGGCGTATTCATCCAGATATGGATCGGCGCAGAAGACAAGCTGCCGCGCCGCATTTACGCCATCTACCTTAACGATCGCGCTCGCCTGCGTCACGTACTGGAATTGTCGGACTGGAAGTTGGATATCGCTGTGCCGGCTGACGCTTTCACCGCCGCGGAGGCGAGCGGCGCGGCGCGCATTGCTTTTGCGCGTCCGGACGCCACGGATGCACCGGGCATGAAGCCGCCGCCGAAAGTCATGCATCAGAAAACCCCGTGAGGAGACGCACATGAACAACGTCGTCATCCGTCTGGTGGCTCTGCTTATTCCGGCGCTCGTCCCCGCGTATGTCGGCGCGTGGTCGCATGCGAACGCGTACGGGGGAGGCACGTATCACGCGCCCGGCTCAGGGTCGACGACCCGCACCGACTACGCAGGCGGCAGCGAAACCCACACCTACGGACAAGGCACGACCGCGACTGGCCGCTATGGCGACACGGCCACCCATCAGGCAGGCTCGGGCCAGACGACCGCGACCAATCAATACGGCGGGAGCGCGACTCACACGTACGGCTAGGGCACGTCCGCCAGTAATGGCTATGGCGGGTCCGCATATCATGCCACGGGATCCGGAACCACGACCTACACCAGCGCCTCGGGGGCGACGGCGTACCACAGCGCCTACTATGGCGCGCAATACCCCGCCTACCATCCCCCGGTCACCGTGAACAATTACGGTTCCGGATGCTACAACTGCGGAGGCTGGTCCACAGCAGGAGCCGCCGCGGCGGGCGCGGCAGTCGGCGTCGCAGCCGGCGCTGCGATCGCCTCCGCCAACACGGCGGCGGCGACTTCGAATGCATACAACGCCGGCGTGGCCGCCGGAGCGGCCGGCGCCGCCGGCAATGCGGGTTTCGCGATGGGCGCGATCTACGCAGCGCTGCCCGCAGGCTGCGTCTCACCGAACGTTCACGGCTCGACCTACTATCTGTGCGGTAATACGTGGTTTCAACCCGCGTACGGCGCCAACGGCGTCTACTACCGCGTCGTGCCTGCGCCCTGACACTGCAGGGTGCTCAGCAGCCGCCAACTCAAGCCTCCTTGCGCGTCGTCAGCCTATTGTGGGCGCACAATTAAGGCTGCACTTGATTTCTACACGGGTGCTCAGCTTTCACCGAACGCTACTTCGTGAAAACTGACCTCCGCGTCCAGGCAGCTCGTTACTTCACGCCGCCGCTTCCGCCTCGCTAATAATCCTCTGCATTATCACCATAGCTTTTGGCGCGATATTGAGGAGGATGGCAATCGAGCCAGGCGCTTACCTATGTCGCCAGCTTCACATTGACAGATAGCGCCACTTCCCTGGAGCGCTCACCGATTGGCTTTTACAGGACCGCATTTTCCTTCCGGTCCAGAGAAGAAAAACTTGGCGCGTAAAGTACAAAATTGGGCGGCACAGGTCAAGTTCAGACGGACGACTTGCGATTGAATAGGCACTGGAGATTGCGCACGGTTCACGCTGCGCACGCCCAGCCCTCAACACAATCGGAGACTCATTCCATGAACGCAGAAGCTACGCTAGCCCTCAACGATGTTTCCGCGATCGACACGGTCCATATCGCTGGAAACACCACGCCGTGGATTCCCTTCGCGCCGATCAACGACAAGATTCTACTCAAGTACTTCAAAATCAACCCCGTCACGGGCGAAGTGGTCTTGCTCATGAAGGCAGCCAAAGGCGAAGGCGCGCATATCCATCGCCATACCGGCACGGTGATGGTCTACACCCTCAGTGGTCGCTGGAAATACGACCAGCACGATTGGATCGCGCAAGCCGGCGATTTCGTGTTTGAGCCCTCGGAGTCGTCACACTCGTTCACGAATCTCTCCGACGACGACAATGGTATGGCGCTCGTGGTGTCGACCGGTGAGCTCCACTTCCTCGACGAAGACGGCAAGGTCACGTTCGTCGAGACGTGGCGGACGGCTTTGAGCCGCTATCAGGACTACTGCAAAGCCAATGAGTTGCCCGAGATCGACCTGATCGGCTGCCAGGGCGGCCGTTAAGCGACGTCCACGCACATGATCCACGCTTCTGCCTCACGGAGATCACGCCGATGACTCACCTTGCACCCTCCGCACCGCTTCCGCCCCTGGAAGAGCTGACACTGGCCTGCGGGCCGCATACCCACACAGCTCTGGCCGCGGGGCCGCGGAGCGGGGAGTGCGTTCTCCTGCTGCATGGGTGGCCGGAATTCGCCGACTGTTGGCGCGAGATTCTGGCCGCGCTCGGCGCAGCAGGCTATCGGGCAGTCGCAGTGGATCAGCGCGGCTACGCTGAGAACGCCCGGCCGAAAGACATTGCGTCCTACGCCGCCGGGCACCTCCACTCGGACGCCCTGACATTCGCCAATCAACTGGGCGCAGGACGCTTCCATCTGATTGCCCACGATTGGGGCGGACTGGTTGCGTGGGGGCTCGCCTCGACGCATGCACACCGCGTGAATTCGCTGTCCGTGCTGGCTACGCCACATCCGTTAGCGCTGCAAGCGGCGCTCCATCAAGAAGACCA
This sequence comes from Paraburkholderia solitsugae, assembly GCF_013177695.1. Lineage (GTDB taxonomy): Bacteria > Pseudomonadota > Gammaproteobacteria > Burkholderiales > Burkholderiaceae > Paraburkholderia > Paraburkholderia solitsugae. The sequence continues at coordinate 18,742 of NZ_WOEY01000034.1, forward strand.
ATACCAGCGCCTGGATTATGTTCGTTCCTTTCGTCAACCAGGGGGTGTCCCAGAGCAACGCCTGCTGGCGGACGGAGCAGCGGCGCTGCGGGCCGCATACGCCGGACGCGTTCCAGCTTCGCTGGTGGACGAAAACGTGCGGCGTCTCAGCGAACCGGGCGCGCTTTCCGCGACGTTGAACTGGTATCGCGCGCTCCCCGACGATCTGTCTTATCCCGCAGGCCGCATTGCCGTCCCGACACTCTACGTTTGGGGATCCGAAGACCGCGCCCTGGGCCGCGAAGCCGCACTGCTCACGGGAGGCTTTGTCGACGGACCCTACCGCTTCGCAATACTCGAGGGGGCAAGTCACTGGCTCCCGGAAGAAGCGCCGGACCGGATCATCCCATTGCTGCTCGACCATCTCGCCGACTCGCCGTTGGCGTGAATCCTCGTACCGGCAAAAGATCCGGCCCATCCGATCTACGATACGCACCGTACCCGTCACTCATGCCTACTCATTCCCTAAACGACAATCAGCCGATCGCACGCGTCATGGTGGCCGGCACCGGCGTGCTGGGCGCGCAGATCGCCTTTCAGTGCGCGTTTTCCGGTATCGACGTCGTAGCCTACGACGTCGATACCGCCTGCCTCGATCGCGCGAACGCACGTTTTGATGCGCTAGGGCGCGTCTACGCTGCGGACCTCGGCGCGTCTCGCGAGCAGATCGAAGCGACGCTGGCACGCATCGAGGGCAATACCGACCTCGGTTCGGCCGTCGCCGGCACGGGCCTCGTCATCGAAGCGATCCCCGAGGATCTGGCAATCAAGCAGTCTTTCTACCGTTCGCTGTCGGCTGTAGCGCCGGCCGACACCATCTTTGCGAGCAACTCGTCAACGCTGGTGCCGAGTCAGTTCGCCATGTTCACCGACCGGCCCGAGCGCGTGCTGAGCCTGCATTTCGCGCACGAAGTGTGGAAGAACAACATTGCCGAAATCATGGGACATCCGGGCACCGACCCCGCCGTATTCGCGCACATGGTGCAGTTCGCACACCGTATTGGCATGGTGCCTCTACCGCTGCGCAAGGAGCAGCCCGGCTACCTGCTGAATACCATGCTCGTCCCGATGCTGATCGCCGCGCTGAGTCTGCTGGTCAATGAGGTCGCCGACATGCAGACGATCGACAAAGCCTGGATGATTGCAAAGGCGGATCGAATTGGCCCATTCGGCATTCTCGACGGAATCGGCATGACGACCGTCTATAACGTCACGCGAGCGCTCGCGGAACGTACGGGCGATTCGACACATCGGCGCATTGCGGAATACGTGAAAACGCATTTCATCGATACCGGGTATATCGGCGAGTCAGTGGGACGCGGCTTCTATCGATATCCTGATCCGGAATTCCTGAATCCAACGTTCGTCGCCGCGTGAAACGCAGGGCAGGCTATTGCTAATCAGCAGAGCGTCCGGGGTCAGCCTCGTGACGCATTGCTCGAAACTGCCGGGGCGTGACGCCCCGCAGTCGCTTGAACGCACGGCTAAATGCGCTTTGCTGCGAATAACCGAGCAGTTCCGAGATCTCGGCGAGACGCAGGTTCGACTGCTGCACATACTTCAGTGCGAGATCTTCACGAACTTGTTCCCGCAGTTCATCGAACGTCGTGCGGGCCTCTGAGAGGCGCCGTTGCAAGGACCGCGGGGACATTGCGAGCGCTCGCGCTATGGCGTTGAGCGAACTGTCCGTGAACGGCAAAAGCGCGCGAATCATCGTTTGCGTGCGTACCGCCCATAGGGCCTCCACCTGGGATCTTTCTCGCCGCAAATGTGCCTCGAGCACACGATGCGCGTTACGGCGAAGTTGTGTCACCGGACGCGTCACCGTACCGCGATCGAGGACAATCGCGTTTCTGTCCTGATTGAACTCGAGGGATGCGCCAAACGTGCGCCTGTGCATTGTGCAGTCCGCAGGCGCCGAATGACGGAATTGCACAACGGCCGGTTGCCAGGCAGTACCGCAGATGGCACGCAAATACTGCATACCGTTAGCAAGACCCAGTTCAACTGCCTGAACCTCTCCGGGACCGGAAGCGTTTTCAAGGTCGTAAGTCAAAACCATCCCCTGATCGTCCCGCACAGCCCGTACAGAAGACATCGATGTATGTAGTACGTAGAACTCCGCAAGCGTATCCATCGCCTCTCCGATGGTACGCGCGCCATGCATCATGACAAGGATCGGCCCCAGGACCGCCAGGCCCTGATATTCGGCGAGCCTCAGTCCAAAGTTCCGGCATTGCGTAACTTCGGCAGCTAGCGAAAGGAATCGAAGCACTTGCGCACCCCGGATCGGCACATCCGCGGAACGGAGCGCAAGCTCCGGCAGATCGGTTCCGGCCGCAACCAGCTCGGGTTGAACGCCGAGTACCTCAAGCAGAGCAGCAGCTCCGGTCAACACAACACTGGGTAGGTAGCCTTGCATTCTATATACGGATCGTCACTTGAGATGGTTCCCTGCGAGAGGGAATTTACCCGATGGTATCGCGTTGTCGAATGAAACAGTACGCGCATTTGGCGCGGGGTCTCATTCGCAACCATTTTGTCTTGCAGGGCTTGCCGCATACCGCGACGCAGGTGTTGAACGGACCGTAGAAGATGATCCGGCTAGCTGGCACGCTGTCTGACGAGATGTGGCGCACAAAGTACAAATTCCGGCGGCACGAGTCAAGTTCCCACGCGTGAATTGCGCGTAAATAGGGACCAGAGATTGTGCAACGGCAACACTGTCGAATAGACCACGATCTAATCAAGATGATCGCCTCGTCACGTGGTCGGGATCTACTGGCTGTACAAGGAGGAGCGCGGAAATTCGTTGCTGGGCGCGGGACTATTTGTCACGTGTTGGGCACCCAGTTTCGAGTTGATCTGCTAAACCTCGAGAGAAACAATCGGCAAGTGCATGGAGCATGATTAGGCATCCAAAATTTATAACGATATATATAACGCGTCGGTCTGGTCGCGTCTACGCGCAACGCTCTACTCAACGCGACAACACCGAATCACACCACCGTTCACCCCGGTATCACGCCATTCATTTACATACTATGAACTAAAGGAGACACCCTTCATGACGAAAAAGATTTCCACCATTCGTGCCATTCGAGACGCCGCCGTCGGCTGCGCCTGCACACTAGCCGTCACATTCGCCAGCGCACCCGCCGCTCATGCGCAAAGTAGCATCACCCTTTACGGCATCACCGACGCCTCGATCCTCTATACCAGCAAGACACTCAACCTCTCCACCGGCGCCAGCGAAGGACACCAGTTTTCCTTTGAATCCGCCGGCGAAAACGCGTCTCGCTTCGGCCTGCGCGGAACCGAGGATCTCGGCGGCGGACTCGCCGCCATCTTCACCCTCGAAAGCGGCATTGACATCTCCAACGGGGGATTCGGGAACTCCAACGGCGAGTTCTTTGGCCGCCAGGCTTGGGTCGGCGTCACCGGCGGCTTCGGCACCCTCACCGCCGGCCTTCAGTTTTCGCCTTTCCTGTTGTCCATCTTCGCGAACGACCCCCGGGACCTCAAGCAGTTTGGCAGCGGGCTCGTCAGCTATGTCGACAACGTCATCGTCACCGGCCTCTTCAACCCCAACTCCGTTATGTACACGTCGCCCGAGATCGCCGGCATCCAGGGCCGCGCGATGTACGCATTCGGTGGGTCTCCGGGTAACTTCCAGGCCGGACAGCAGTATTCAGCCGGGCTCACATATCACTACAGCGGCTTGCTGATCACCGCCGCGATGTATAGCGGCAACCCCGGCGGCTCCGCGGCCACCATCCCGAACCCTAGCACCATCGCCTTCTCCGGGCGCAACATCGGCGCCACCTACTACTTCGACCGCCTGACTGTCAAAGCCACTTACACGCTCTACAAGGTCGCTGGCTCCTTCGATAACCGCGTGATCTCCGGCGGCCTCGCCTACAAGCTCACACCCGCCCTCTCCCTCGACGGCGGCGCCTGGTACACTCGCGACGGCAACGACTCGAACAACCATTCGATCCTCGGCTCGCTCGGCGTCGATTACTCGCTGTCCAAGCGCACCACGCTCTATAGCCAGGTCGCCTACGTCAACAATCATGGGGGCATGAACACCGGCCTCGCAATCAACGGCGCGCTCTTTGGCGTACCGGGTTCCCAGTTCGCCGCCGACCTCGGCATTCGCCACTCGTTCTGAACGTTCCCAGACGACTGCGGTCGGGGGATACCGGCCGCAACGCGACCAGGGCGACTCATTACGCGGCGTCACGGAAACGCCGGAATCGTCGGGTCCGTTCCCTGGATGTCGGCCTCGGCGTGACGCAGCTTGATCACCTCCTCGATTTCTTCGACGCGATCTTTCGCGACGTCGACCATCATCAGCAGTTCGCCTTTTTCTATAGCCTGTTCAAAGCGCTTGAGCCGCGTATTCGGTACATCGACGCCAATCATCGTCGCCGTCCATGCACCAAAGCCGGCGCCACAGAGCGTGATTGCCACGACCGCGCCGCCTGCAATCGTCAGGCCGGCCGGCGGGAACGCCAGTGCGACCAGCCCGGCCAGCGTCCCCGTGAGGCCGCCCATCGCCACCCCTCTCGCGAGGGCGGGCAACAGATCGCTGCGTTGCGCCAGGGTTGCTTCTGGCAAATCCTCGAGCGGCACATTGTGATTGGCGATCACGTGGATATGTCGCCACTCGACCCGCAATAACAGAAGTTCGTTGATAGTCATCTGTGCACTATGCACATTCGGCAATAGCAAATAGATACGTCTCATGTCCTTCTCCCGAACGGTGGTTCACCCGTCCCGAAGCATCGGGAGGGTGTCCTTTCCATACCGCAACTCGAGTGAGGTTATTCCCGAAGGACTGGCGCGTTGGCAACCGACCGGGAATAAATCCGGCTTTGGGACGGTTTTTCAGCTTGCAGCCACGCAGTTTGTGAATGTGTGGCCAGGGATGGAGCGACCTGATGCCGTTGATCTGCACCAGCAACATGCCAGGCGACGCGGTCGCGAATGCATCATGTTTTGCCTGCACCCTTGGTAACTTTGGGAATAAGCGGCGCCCGCTCCCGGTATACCGTAGTGTGAGCCCGCCTGATGAAGACTACAGCGTTCCATCCTCTCGCATTGAAGCGAGCAGAGAAAAAATGGAACGCGGTGTCCAACGTTCTGGAGCACTGGATTCCGGTCGGTTGCGATGCATACGACGAGAATGTGTTTATGCCGTGGATCAAGGAATCCTTACAGGAGCAAACAGTGGCTTTGCTTCGAACCTGTCTCCGACAGTAAGGCCTCTACGACGCATGTGGTCCGACGGAACCCGGTTGAGTTTTCCGCGCGCGTCATGATGCCGAAGCAGCAACCTCCCGCCATTTATATTGGAGTCCAAAGTGAATAAGCGGACCATGATTTTCTCCCTGATTCTCGCCGCCACAGCGGGCATTTCGATCAACGCGCAGGCTCAAGAGAAGACCCGTGCGCAGGTGCGGCAGGAATTGATTGAAGCCGACCGCAACGGTCTGAATTTCGTGAGTAACACGTCGTACCCCGACGTTGCGCCGATCTTTGAACAGCAGGTCGCGCGGCTCAAGCAGCAAAACAGCGACAGTGGGATGGGTGTTGCAACGACAGGCACAAGCGATGCCGGCCACATCAAACGGGAGACGCCTCCCTCAGTTCCGTCGACCTGCGTCGGACCTGTCAGCTTCTGCGATATTTTTTTCGGCTCTTGAGCCACGCGCCACCGCGCTACGCTAGAAGTGGTTTCATAAACGCCCCGTGTTAACTTCTCGGGTGCCGTGTTAGCTTGCCTGGCATGGCACGACGAGAAAAACTTGCAGAAGAGCAAGGGTACGAAGCTCGTGGTTTTTTCAGATGCTCATGGTATTTCACTCGCCGTGCCACTCTGCCCCATATTTACTTCTTGAACGTCATCAGCGGATTCCAAACCAAGCCGCGACTACAAACCGAGATCCGCTTTCATTGTGCTCATGTGATCGACTACGCGTCGCGCATAGCCCCTGGCGCCCCCGCTATAGCGATATAACGCGTTCTCGAGATTTCCGTCTGCCGATCTTATGTAATTCTGAAGAATTTCTGACCCGATTCGGACATTCGTTCGCGCGTCAGTCAAATCGGACGTGCGAAGGACGCGGTCTCTGTGCTGAGATGGAAGCACTTGCATGAGTCCCTTGGCGCCGACCACACTTATCGCGAATCGGTCGAAACTAGATTCGACCGCGATCACTGCAAGTAATAAGAACGGCGAGATTGTGTAGCGCCTGGCTGCGTTCAGCACCGCGTGACTGATTTCCAATGCGTCGGGCAACCCTATATGAAAGCGGGCGCTCACAACAGTTGCGATTTCCTCTGCTGTGGGCGTGCCCTCTCGGGGCGCGTCGAAAGTGTGAGTGGGCGTTTGCCAAACCTGCGAATCAGCGCCATAACACAGTCCCGCTAGCGACCCGAAGACCACAATTGCCGCGAAGACAATACCGTGGAGGCGGTGCGCAATAGCGCGTGGCCAATCAATAAAATCTTCGCTCAGGTCCGCAAACATAGCCTATGTTCCTGAAAATTATTACCGCGTGCCAAGAGCATTCCTCAGGTAGGCACGGGGCTGCATTGACGGACACTTTCGTCGCTGACACGCTCAAATGACGGCCGCCCAAGCGTTTGGCCGGCGCAGGTATCATTCAATAGAATTTCGTCATCGGACGCGGTGTCGCTGGCGGAAAAACATTCCACGTACCGTCGATGTGCCGGAAGAACAAGAAGGAAATCCGTCGCTCCTGTCGCGACACCTCGACGCGCACGAAGCGAGTGCCGCCGATTGCCATTCGACTGAAGTCGCTCACTCGGGCAGGTGCGGCCGGCGTTGGCCTAAGCCATTTCTCCACCACAGAACGAAGCGATCGCTGCGCGAATCTCACACGCTCTGGTGCGGAATTCACTGTAATTGGACTCATTTGGCTTGCCTCCATACCGACACATAGTCCCCTTCCCCCTGGTACGCGAAATTTCCCGGGAACACTACACCGAACTCACGTACAGCAGGCCAAGGTTCGAAAATCGGACTTTCGCCAACAATCGACCCTGGTCTTTTTCGATTCACCGAATATCGATGATGATTATTACACTTTCCATTTGTACAGTTTAGACTAGTACAATACTTACCACGCGTAAAGCATTCCGGGGTTAGGACTATCCCTATGTGGCGGCGCCTTGCGAACACGAGAACCATCTGACTTTATCGTGAGCGGTGGGGACCGCACGGCCACGGCGAGCCAATCAAGCGGCAGCAAATGGGGACCTGAACAGGGGCGTTTAACCTCGACTGCGGCATGCAAGTAACGCCCTGATTCCCGGCATAGCATGCGCGCTTCGTCTCTGCCCCCTACCCGCCCTGAGCCCGCCACGCCGGTTGCCGTAATAACGTGCGAATTATCCAGGCTATGTTCGTCACTCAGTGAGCGTAGAAGTCGCGGGTCAGGTCGGCGTGCCTTGCGGGGTAGCGGTTGTATGGTTCCGCCGACGAAATGCGGTTCGAGCCGGACGCCAACCCAGGCCTTTTCACAATGATCAGAATCGAGACCTATTGTGTGTGCACACCGGTCGGCCGCGTACAACCTTGGCTTGTACTGGGAGGGGCACTGGGAGAGAAGTGCTCCCGTCGACGGCGCCCCCTACAGTACAAAGGCGGCACAGGCATACAAGCGCGGTGATTCGAACGCAAAATGCGCAGCCCGTCTTGACGCATTGCGGGCTCGCTCGAGATAAAGCACGCCAATCGCGCGCGCCGACGCAAAAAAAGCGAGCTCTGTGTGCTCGCCTGCACGGTCGCTTAAGCAGCCGCGGCTTCCGGCGCGGCCGCCACATTCGTCGTCGCGCCCACCTTTTTTGCAGCAACCAATTTCTTCGCCGGTGTCTTCTTCGCTACCGCCGTCTTTGTCGCGGGTTTCTTCGCGATGGCTTTCGGCTTGCTCGCAGCGGCAGAATCCGCAACTCCGCTAACGCCATCAATCAAAAACTTCGTGCGGTCTTTCGCACCGGCTAGCCACGTCGGAGCCCGACCACGCCCGCTCCAGGTCGCACCACTCTTCGGGTCGCGATACTTGACCGCTGCAGCGCTGCCTTTGCTCATGGTCTTAACAATGCGGTACGCTCAAGGCTTGTCCTTGCCGCGAACATTACTTGGCGGTTCCCCGGTGCTTCCACCGTTCCTCCTTCGGCGTTGGAAGAGAACTCCGAATCCAACCGCGATAAGCAAGGCTGTCATCAGGCCGGCGCTCATGCCGGTCGTGCCACGCGATTCACTCGCGCCCGAGGGAGTAGACGCGACCGTAGGTGAAGAGGCTTGTGTCTCCACGGGTTTCGGAAGCGCCACGCCGGCGGCACTCCCTTGACGCACAAGAGATGCTTCTGATGTCGGCAAGGCTTGGGACGCGGGAAGGACGATTGCTTCCGAAGTAGGTCCGACAGGGGCCATGGCAGTAGCCGAGGCCATAACCGGAGCCACTGCAGCGCGGGAATTTGTTTCGACAGACTTGGCCATCGCCGCCCACCGGGCAAATACACCATCGATGCAGTGGACGTCATTGCACGCGTTGCGCGATTGCCTCCAATGAGCAAGTTGTTCAGGTGAGAGTTTGCCACTGCTCAGCAGAGCCTGCTGCTGCGCGAAGACATCGTCGTACTCATTGTTCAGTATGGCGTGGTCGCATATGACGCGCTCAGCCGGTTGTCGCGTGGTCGCACATCGAATATCGGTCGCCCATGCCGCGGTCGAACCAAACGCTGCCATTGACAGCAACAAGACCAAATGTCGTCTCAGATACACCAGTCCTCCTGGAATGTGATTGCCGCTATTACAACTGCCGTCGCCTGTGAAGGAACTCAAGTCTGTGCCTAACGGACTCAAGGGACGCATGGCGCCGCTATTGCATCAGCCGTATTAATTCAGTCGTGGGAAAGGTCTGAACTAACTCGCCTGTCGTGAACAGCGGGAGTAGGCACCACGATGAATCCCCCCAGCTCATCGCCGTACGCTTCGACTCTTCCGTCAAGTAGATAATTTGCCGTCAACGCGCACAGCGCCGCATCAACGTCGTCGATAGACCTCAGCGTCGTTGTTTCAACTCCCTCATGTTTGAGGATTTCTCGGCGCTGAGTTCCCTTTTTCTTCGCCGATGCGACTTCCTTCCCAAGGTAGGCGCAAGTTATCGCGTGGGGAAACGTCTCGAAACACACTCGGTCACCCATTTCTTCACCATTCTTGAAAAGAGGAAAGTGTGGGGCGAATGCGTCATATACACGCTCGCCGTTGAACATCCACCCGTAGAATCCGCTTTTACTGGACATGGCCATTTCGCGAGTCGGTGTGGCAAACGAAAAGATTCTTTGTTGAGCAAGAGACTTCTCAGCTTTCCTGCCGCCCTCGCCAATTCGCCACCTACAGGGTGCGTCAATGCCCACCGCTGCTACCTCAAATTCGAAGCATTTTTCGAGCATATGCTCCGGCGCTTCTTTGCGGAGGTTGCACACTATTTGGGTACCACGCAGGATAACCAGATGATTCCCCTTCCGGTCGCCGCCAATATCGATTCCAGCAACAGCTCGTCCAGAGCTCATTGTGCAATTGCCCATTTAAATAAGCCCCGGCGGCCGCAGAGGAGGAACGCAGAATAGACTGGGGAGTTGTCGTCGTTGAACTGCACGGGAATCCTCACTCGATTATCTCAACGCTGTACCCATCGCTGCGTCCTTCCGATTTGGAGAAATCCAGGAGTGAGGATCTCGCGCTCATGCGAGTGCGAGCATACGCTGCGTCAATGCTGGCCAGCGTTCAGCAACATCCAAATCCGCCGCATCGGCGGCCCGCCGAGAATGCGTGCAAATACCGCGCGGCACCGAACGCAGGTGTAGTGCTCTTCGACTCGCGCATCTTTCACCGCGCCGACGCCGTTGAGTGTGAGGGTTTGGGGCGGAGGGTCAACTGCCGACTTCCCTTAGAGGTCAGCGCACCATTAGTGCCCACGCCATCAAAAACGAACAACGAATCGATGTCTTTCGCGGTTAGTCCCCAAACGGGTTGCCGGTGTCTTTCACTTCGGTATTGAGGTTGTATTCCGCACGCACGGCCTTGAGCACGCCCTCGATGTCGCGCTCGAAGCCGACCGCGTTGCCGAAGTGGGTCATGTTCCAGTTGCAGCCTGTCTTGTCAGCCTCTTGCAACTGCGGCCGCGGCACACGAATCTTCACGCCATCCTCGACGATTTCCTGCAGTCGATGGATTCGCCGGTTGACCTCCTGTTGAAGCTGCGAGGCATTGAGCGTCTTGCGTATCATCCAAGTCTCCTTCCGGTTGCTCAAGCCAGTCTAGCGCAAGTGACGCGTTCCGCGACCTGGCGCTGAAACGCAACCCACCCATACCACCCCCGGGAGAGTTGGACATGTCGCAACCTGGTGTTTCAACCGCCCCATCGCGAGCCGTTGGTTCTTTCGTCGACCAGCTCAAGGCACGGATTGCGCTGCTCGCCCTTTTTGTCGGTTCGATGTGGGCGGTGTTCTTTCTGTCGGTGTCGATGCCTTTCCTGCATCTGAACCGTCACGGCGTTGTTCCGCGCACGCTGGACGGTTTGCAGGGCATCCTGTTTGCGCCGTGGTTGCACGCCGGCCTGTGGCACATCACTGCCAACACGGGTGGTCTGCTGGTGCTCGGTTGGCTTACGATGTGGCCGCGCATCGCAAATTTCTGGCAGGCGACCGCCGGGGCCATCCTCGGCGCAGGATCGTGCGCATGGCTGCTGGGCGCGCCTTATTCCGTACACATCGGCGCGAGCGGCGTGGTGTTCGGATACGCAGGATATCTCGTCGCACGTGGCTTCTACACGCGTAGCATCCTCTCGATTCTCGTCGCCCTGTTCGTGGTCAGTAGCTACGGACTGAGTATGCTGGTCGGCGCGCTGCCCCTCTATCCGCACGTATCGTGGCAAAGCCATCTCGGTGGCGCGATTGGCGGCATCATCGCCGCGCGACTGTCGCGACAAACGCTACGCCTTCAAGCCTGACTTTTTATCATTTGCGGTCGATATACCGTTCTGGAAAAGCCACGCCGGGAGTGGCTCGCTGGTTCTTCAGCATCTCCGTTCGGCGCGTCGCAAACAGGTCACGCTAACACCGATGGCGACCGCCCTGTCTGGAAGCTTGGCGTCACCTATCGTACGTTCTGTCGGAAATTGAAACTGAAACGGCACGGTCTCGGCGCTCTCTATCCCCAGACTGCGAGAGACGGACGAGCCAGCCGGTTTGGCCCCTCTGGCTGCAACACTGTTTTCAGGAATCGCACATCGACGGCAGGCTTTCTCAACAGGATACTTCGCATGTCCGAACCACCTAGTGGCAGGGCGCGTCGGCGAGACGACACGAGACCGCTACGAGGCTGGAATTTCGAAGGGGAAACCGACATGGATGAGCAAAAGCGCCAAAGTATGATTGCATACCTACGCCGCAAGATGGCTAAGGTTGGCATCAAGGTGGGCGACGTCGCAGCGGCAATTGCCGAAGAAAGGACACGTCAAAAGTCGGCACGATATCGCAGTGCTTTCGGCGACACCTGGGATGGCAAGGGCGATATGCCCCAGTGGCTGAGGCAAGCCACGAGTGCTGGGCAGTCACTGGCGCATTTTGCTGTTGAGAAGTCATCAACGTCGATTAGCCGTGGACGGACGGTGATTGACTGGAGTCGGGACCCATTCGCTGGCACGCGACTGGCGACGGTTAGGTCCTCGTAAGCCCCATGTAATAGCTATCTCATGCTCGTTGCATGACTAGGTGCCGACCGACCATGATGAAATCACTGAAGGATGCGTTGGCTGGATAAGTTATCAACTTCGAACGCTGGCAATGGAAGACACGCCGGATTTCTCAAAGTACATACCGTCGAGAGATAGTGCTATCCCGAAAGTTGAAGTGGGTCGCCGACCTCTGGCGCCCCAGAATTCAACCTGTCCAAAGTGGTCCACAACGATTACCTCAGTTGCGCCGCCCTCCAGATAGCTTGTTATCCGACGGTCGATGCCCTGCACCCTGTCACTATCGAGAAGCACTTCAACGCACAGGTCGGGCACGAATGGTAGCGGGTCGTCGCGGTCGAAACCTTCCCACTTGTCGCACGGCATCCATACGACGTCCGGGACCCGGATGCCAAATGACCGGGTCGAAACGGCCACCGACATTGCTGCGAGATGACCCATGTGTTCGGTCAGGTCACAGTAGACGTCTGTGAGCACTATCTGGCGCCTGGCAGACGGGGAAGGATTCAGAACTGCCTCGCCGAGTTCGTCCAGCTCATAGCGGTAACGCTCGACAAATTCTGTATTCGGAGTGACGCGACGCCAGGCTGCGAGCAGTTCGTAACGGTCCAGAAGAGCAGGCGTGGCCATAGTCATCTCGCGAGGAAGTCACTTAAGCGTAAACCCTCCCTGGACGATTTGACAATTACTTTATTATTGTGCATCGCACAAATTTAGCTTTGGTAATCAGCACATCCGGCATACGATACTTCGCATTGACCGCATCGTCCGGCACGCTTTATCCCTATGGCGCGGGCAATCAAGGTCTAATGCTCACGTGGTTTCGCAGATTTGTTGTGCAGCGCAGCGGCAGCGTACGAAGATCGCAATTCACGGCTCTCGCCCTGATGCTTTACGATGTCAAACAAGGCATTGACCGCCAGGGTGCACCACGAGCACCATGCGCTCGCTCGCGGAACGGTTGTTAAGTCCGAACATACGGACCCTGGCGACACCAGCCTTGGTAAGCCGTAACGCTTTTTGGTGTGCAAGCCGCGAACCGTCGCTGCGAGCGCTGGCGCTATCCGTACCTGCCCCGGTGTTATGCGTCCCTCCCAGGTAACGACATCAAAAAGTACCTTCTGGCGGCCACAGGGAAGGCCGTGGGCCAGGTCCGTGCGACATGAGTCGTATCGGCTGAAGACAGGAAGTCCAACATGAAACTTGACGACGCCACTTTCCGGCAACTGCGCCGTCTCGCTCCGGTCCTCGACGACTTGCTGAACGCAGGAGAGGTAGAGCATGCGGACCAGGCTGTGCACCTTGCTGCACTGGCGCAACTCTGCTCGCACCTGTTCGACGCGTATCAGTGTCAGTACCCTGATGAGACGGCGCAGGCGCGCCTTGACGCAATCGAGTCGCAATAGCGCAAGCCGTCCTGGCTGCAAGGTCCGTTCGTTAATCGACACCGGAATCAGCAGATGTGCTGATTTTGCCCCTGAGCATCAGGCAGCCTGACTGCAACCTTTTTTGCGGCGTTGCACACACCCAAGTAAATGTTCACGTATCACCTCCAGGCAAGGCCCTAACGTTGGCCAGGGTTTTCCCTGGAGTACCGCTGTGCGTCAACACCAGTGCGGCATTCAGCGTCTCTGGCGCAGGCCGCGTATCGCCGCAACGCAGCAAACGATTGACATTCGCACACCCAGTCCTAAAATAAATTATGCTGCACTGCACCAATGTTCCTACTCTGTGGCTCGTCGTTTGTAATGCCGTTCGGCGGTGTTCCGAAGAGTTGCCACGTCCACCCTTATGGAGTTAGTGATGAGCAGTCTCGCCCCTGAACAACTTTTCGCAGCGCAGAAGGTCGTTTTCGAAACAATATCCGGACTCCTGAACAAATTTTTCGGCGGCATTGAAAAACTGGTTGAGCTGAACCTGCAAGTGGTCAAATCGACGCTCACCGAAAATCAGGAAATCACGGCCAAGGCGTTTTCGGTCAAAGACCCACAGGACTTGTTCGCTCTGCAGGCCACCTATAAGCAGTCCGTGACAGACAAAGCGCAGTCGTATGGCCGTAACGTGTACGAAATCATCTCCAGCACGCAAGGTGAATTCGCGGCGGCGGCTGAAGCGCAGTTCCAGCAGTACTATCGCGAGACGCAAGAGTTCGTCGACAGGTTCGCGAAGTACGCGCCGGCCGGAAGCGAAACCGCCGTGGCAGCATGGAAGACATTCATCACGACGGCTAGCGAAACGGCCAGCACGACGTATGAAGCTGCCAAAAACGCTACGAAGCAAACGGTTGAGATTGCCGAAAGCAATGTTAGCGCTGCGTCGTCGGCCTCGGCTAAGCGGACTCGACAGGCCGTCGTACCAGTCGCCGCCGCTGAGGAGTAACAGCGTTTTTGACGTCGGCCACCGTCGTCTAATTCTTCAAGCGGGCCCCTGCTCGCTTTTTTTTGCGCACGGCCTTCTGGAGCACGGCGGCGTCCAGCGCGCCTCGGACGCCGTCATGAAGCATTGGCCTAAGCCAGAAATTCGCAGGCATGGTTGCGCGGGTGGCCGCCGTTGCTTCATTGGGTTGCTTCCACTGTCAATCATGCGAATTGACCAGACTCCTTGTGGCCGAAACTTCGTCATGCCAAGTCCAAAGGGGCACGACCGAACCAACGGGAGCGAGGTTGAAGGAGAAGCGGATGACCACCGCAGAAAAGTCATTGCATTTGCTGGTTGAAAAATGGCTGACGCCAACTTCCGCGACACCAGTTCGGGTAACCCGATTCGGTCGCACAGCCTCCAACGGGAGACGTTATGTATGCGTTGAGGCACTGCGACCCGAAGGCCCGGTTGCACTTTTTTTCTTCCGGCACGATGACGGTACCTGGCGCGTGTTCCCGCCTGAGAGCAGGAGCTAACAATACGTGCTTACGCAAGTGCGGCGTGACGTGGTTACCCGAAAGTAGCAGCGCTGGGCACGTCAGGCGAAAATCCGAGAGCGGCGCATCTGTAGCAACCAGCCCGTCCGAGTTCACCCGCTGCATGCGACGCCCCGCTGCAGGCAGCGGCATAGCCAAGCTTGGCGAAAAGTTCAGCCCACGCCCGAAGGACTTCGGCCAGGCAATAGAGCGACAATGAAATGCATGCTGGTGGTTTCGACTGCACTTGTTGCAACCACCCGCGCGAGCTGGATGCTCAACGCCGGCCTGCTGCTGCATGAAGTATCAACGTTATCGCCGTCGATGGTGCTGTTCTCACCTGCAAGGTCCGACGAATCGGTGGTTTCGCCGAGTTGCCCCACGTTTTTTCAAGTGTTAGCGTGAAACTCGCGGCACGGAGCGGCCGCGGCGACGCAATTAGCCAGGTCTCGCGGCAAGCCAGTTCCACACGGGCCAGGATACGTTCGACCAGGAGGCAGCATCATGGTCCACCGCGTCTATGTCGACAACACCGATGACTTCGTGATGTGGCGCGCTGTCGATGCACTGGGCCCGATTGCGCATCCGCGCGTCCTGGTGGTCGATGACTACCCCGCCGGCGCAGATGCGCTGCAGCTGTTACTGGAGCAGGACGGGTTCGAAGTCCGCAGCATCGGCGACGCGTACGCGGCCTGCGCGGTCGCTGAACAGTGGCTGCCTTTCGCCGTTGTTGTCGACCTTGCCATGCCCGGCATGACTGGCTTCGAACTCGCACGCCAACTCCGGCTTGGCGCACTCACGCGCGATATGTTGCTCATTGCCTTCACCGCGCGTGCCTCCCCCGAGGACATAGTCCGCGCATTCAAGGCCGGTTTTGACGGGCATTGCGCAAAACCGCTCACGCCGGTTCAGTTACTCACCGTGCTCCGGTCCGTCACAGGCAGGTGAGGCGGAAAGCGCGACCTGGCGAATTTCGACAGCCGCGGTCGCCGTCCGCGGCCGACTCTGTGACCATCCCGCGTTTGTTTGACGATATGGCACACGTCCAGCGCCTGTCATCATTCTCTGGCTCAACGGATGTTAGCGATAATCATCCAGGCGTAGGGTCGCATGATTGATGATGAGACCTGTACCGACGCGAGTCCTTTCGGCGACAGCCCGGCGGCTGGATTAACAAAGAACCAATGCGGCCATGGACAACACTCTTACAATCGAAGCCAGCGTTTCGCCAGACGGAAAACTGGTAGTTTTCATCGCATTTCCCCGTGGACAGGCGGTGCAATGTTCGATTACCCGCGAGGTACTCGAACAGTATTTCTGGGCGCCCATCAGCGCAAGCGATGCGCGTCCTCTAAAAGCTTATATGGACGGACAAAAGCGGATTGTGGCGGCGAATCTGGCGAGCTCCAGTGTAGACGGTTGCCGACTTCCTTCCTCGTCGAAGTGCGCCTCGAGCGCTGTTGAAGCCGCGTATACCTCCCGCGCGGCACCGACGCCCCGTTCAAGGGCCAGCGCCTCATGTGATAGCGTTTTTTCCTTTGCCAAGGGGCGCGACGAAATAACTAGTCCGGAACATCGGAGCCGTCGTCATACAGGTCGCTGATGCATCCGGTATACCGAACGTCGAGCGCTGAACTCATCTTGTTCCATGACAGCCTCTTCACGTCTCGTCGTGCTGTCGCCAAGCGATGCCTGGTCAGCATGCTGTCATCGGCCAACCGCAAAGTTAAAATCCAGCTTTCTGTTGAGAGGACCGCCACACGCGTTGTTTCGCCACGGCGGTCCTCACAGGCGACAGGGCCGGAGCGTCAAAAGTCGTTTACTTTCAATGGACAGGATGAGGGGGGTTGTAAACAAGAGGCGCGCGCTTGTGATTACCCACTTCTTTCGCGAATCCTGGTAACCTGGCTTGCATCACGACGATGCGTGCGAGAAGAATGGCCGGGAAACGACAGGTAGAAGATCAGGCGTGGTTTGAGGGGGAACTTGAAGG
>NZ_WOEY01000035.1 GCF_013177695.1 Paraburkholderia solitsugae
TTCCTGCGTGATGCGCGCCGGCCGGCCGCTACGCTCGCCCTCCCGGATACCTCGTGCACCATGCCGCGCAACGCGCTGGCGCCACAGGCTGACCGTTTGCACGGACACGCCCAGTTCCTGCGCGATTGCTGCGCTTAAGTAGCCCTCATGGGCCATTAGCGCGATGCGCGCCCGCGTCACATCACGCTGTGCCGCCGTCGTGCGCCTGATCAGCGCCTGCAGCTCCTCTCTGTCCTTCCTGGCCAGCTTCACTGGCGTTGCATGACGACCTCGGCTCATGCCGCCAGGATAAACCATGCAACCAATTATTAAAAGTAATTGCGGGATGTCGTACTAGTCGATGACTTCCGTGTTCCCGTCGAACTCCACGAGACAGCCGTAGCCGCCGTGAAAGAGCGCCTCGCGCGGGTCTTCTGTCTGCCCTGTCGCCACAATCTGCGCGGCATATCGTTCGGCGTCGTCCTCCGGCACATAGCCGAGCCACCGCACGTCGGCATTGTCCCAGCGGTTGCGCGCGTTGCCCGACACGCCATAGACGGTCACGAAGTGGTAGTCGGGATGATCGATGCAGCGCTGTGTCAGCTGCACCATGTCGCGATGGCTGATCCATGTGAAGAGGTGCCGCGGCGCCGTCGGCCTGTTGTCGGGACGAAAGGAGCCGATCCGCATACATGCGACCGACATGCCGTGCTTGTCCGCGTACATCCGTCCGAGCGCTTCGCCAAACACCTTCGATACGCCATAGCGGCTGTCCGGCCGCGGCGCGACGGTAGCGTCGATCATCCGGTCGCGTCGATGAAATCCCACCGCGTGATTGGAGCTCGCGAACACCACGCGTTTGACGCCGGCTTGCCGCGCGGCTTCGAAGACGTTGTAGCAACCTTCGATGTTCATGTCGCGGATCTTTTCCCAGCGGTCTTCGTCGGGGATACCGGCGAGATGCACGACCACGTCGACACCCTCCATCACCGCCAACAGATCCGCTAGCCGCGTAATGTCGGCCGTGACGATTTCTTCGCCCTCGCCTGCCTCGGCTTGCGGAGCGATGTCAGCGAGCCGCAACTGGTACTGGCCGCGCAAGCCGGCGCGCAATACCCTGCCGATATGGCCGGCCGCGCCGGTGACCAAAACCCGTTTCATTCGATGTCTCCATTCGATGTCGGTGAACCATACGCCGCGGCCGCCACCGAACGCTGGTGGTACGCATCGAGATAGGCGTCGCGCGACGGCACGAGATGCGCGCGGCACAATGCGATCAGACGGTCGCGGTCGCCACGCCGCAAAGCGTCGATCATCTGATGATGTTCGGCGCGCGCTTTCTCCAGGTACTGCGGGAATACGATCGATACGGAACGGATTGCGTGGGTGCGCCGTTCGTATTCGTGAATCGCGTCGACGAGCACCTGGTTGCCCGACAACGCGAAAAATGCGCGATGAAACGCCATGTTGACGCGAAACACGCGACGCAGATCGCCCGCGAACGCATAGGCGTCGTGTTCGGCCTGAATCCGTTCGAGTTCATCTAGCTTTGCGGCATCGACTGGAAAGACGATCCGATTCGCCGCATCGGTCTCCAGCAGTTCCCGCAACGCGTACAACTCCGTGACTTCGCGCGCGGTGAACGACTTCACCAGCGCGCCGAAGTGTCTGCGGCGTTCAACCAGACCGCGCCGCTCCACTTCCGCCAACACCTGCCGCGCAACGTGGCGCTTCAGGTTGAAACGCTCGCAGAGGTCGTCTTCGACCAGCCGCTCGCGCGGATGCAGCAAGCCGAGCACGATCTGCTCTTCGAGCTGATCCGCGACACGCCGCATCGTTTCGTCGGCGTTGCGGTCGCGCACCGCCGGGGCCGCCGGTGTCGAGCGTTGATTGGGAGCCGCTCGGCCAGCCGGCTCCACGCCGCCCCTTACTGCGCCCCCCGCGCTCGCGTTCGCAGCGCGTTTTTTGGTGTCAGCGTTGCTCATACCGAAAGGGTCCACGAAAATGGTGAAACGGCAGAGCGTAGCGCAAAATGCGCGTCGCGCACTGGCCCTTGCATCAGGATTTGTCCCCCGGCACGACGGCGACGGTTCGGGTTGCCTGCAGGAAATCGAAGTCGCAGCCTTCGTCGGCCTGAGTGATCGTCGTCAAAAAGAGCTTTCGATAACCCCGTACATCCGGCTCGGCTTCGCGCGGCGGTAATGCCGCGAGACGTGCGGCGATTTCGGCATCGCTTAGCAGCAGTTCGATCGACCGCTTCGCGACGCTCAGGCGAATCCGGTCGCCCGTGTGCACGATCGCGAGTGGCCCGCCGATCGCCGCTTCCGGTGTCACGTGCAGCACGACGGTGCCCGCCGCCGTCCCGCTCATCCGGCCGTCGGAGATGCGCACCATGTCCTTCACGCCTTGCCGTCCGAGCTTGCGCGGAATCGGTATGTAGCCCGCCTCGGGCATGCCCGGCGCACCCACCGGACCGATCTGCTTGAGCACCAGCACGTCGTGCGCCTCGACATCCAGGTCCGGATCGTCGATTCGCCGCGCGAGGTCTTCGGCATTCTCGAACACGACGGCGCGACCTTCGTGCTCCATCAATTCCGGATTCGCTGCGGACTGCTTGATGATCGCACCGCCCGGCGCCAGATTGCCATGCAGCACAGCGATGCCCCCTTGCGGGAAAACCGGCTGGCTGAATGGCCGCACGACGTCCTGCGCGAAGCTCGACGGTGCAGCATCGAGTTCTTCGCCCAGCGTGCGGCCAGTGACCGTCAACGCATCGAGATGCAGGAGCGCCTTCATTTCGCGCATAACGGTAGTCAGTCCGCCCGCGCGATGCAGATCTTCCATGTAGTGCCGCCCCGACGGTTTCAGATCGACCAGCACCGGTGTCTCGCGCGCCATCCGGTCGAGCGCATCGAGGTCGATCTTGATGCCCAGGCGCCCGGCGATGGCCGTCAGATGGATGATGCCGTTGGTCGAGCCGCCGATCGCCAGCAACACGCGCAGCGCATTCTCGATTGCCTTCGGCGTGAGGATTTTCGCAGGCGTCAGATTCGCACCGATCATTGCAACCGCCTGGGCGCCGGTGCGCTCGGCGATGCGGATGCGATCGGCGCTGACCGCCGGCGGCGATGCACCGCCCGGCAGCATGATGCCCATTGCCTCGGCGATGCAAGCCATCGTGCTCGCGGTGCCCATCACCGAACAGGTGCCGACGGTCGCCACCAGTTGGTTGTTCACCGCATCGATTTCATCTGCGTCGATCTGGTCGCCGCGGAAGCTCGCCCAGAAACGCCGGCAGTCCGTGCACGCGCCGACGCGCTCGCCGCGATGCGAACCTGTCAGCATCGCGCCGGTCACGAGCTGGATCGCCGGAACGCCGGCAGCCGCGGCGCCCATCAGTTGCGCCGGCACGGTCTTGTCGCAGCCGCCGATCAGCACGACCGCGTCCATCGGCTGCGCACGGATCATCTCCTCGGTGTCCATCGACATGAGGTTGCGCAGATACATGCTGGTGGGATGCGAAAAGCTTTCCGCGATCGAAATCGTCGGGAATTCGACCGGCAGGCCACCCGCCAGCATCACGCCGCGCTTGATGGCTTCGACGAGCTGCGGCGCGTTGCCGTGGCACGGGTTGTACGCGCTCCCCGTATTCGCGATGGCGACGATCGGACGCGACAGTGCGTCATCGGTATAGCCGGCGCCCTTGATGAACGCCTTGCGCAGAAACAGCGAAAAGCCCTCGTCACCGTAATTGGTCAATCCTTTGCGCAACCCGCGCGGCTGGCCGTCATCAAGCGTATCTGTCATCGAAATGTCCTCAAATAGATTATCGATAATCTTGACGATGATTCTATCGAGACTTATAGTGCAACGCAAGTAAGCGCTTTCTCAAAGTTGGAAAGCCCTGCGCCAAGTGACCACCTTTCCGCTCTTGAACCGGATGTCCCGATGAAACAACGCGTTGTTGCCTATCGCAAGCTGCCTGCCGCCGTTCTCCAACTCCTCGAAGCCCGGTGCGACGTTACGTTCGCGGACGCCGATTCCCAACGGGCCGCGTTCCTCGATGCGCTCGCGAGCGCCCACGGCGCGATCGGCAACAAGTTGAAGCTGAGCGCCGAACTGCTCGACGCCGCGCCGCTGCTCGAAGCGGTGTCGACCGTCTCTGCGGGATACGACGATTTCGATGTCCCTGAACTCACCCGCCGCGGCATCGTCCTGTGCAATACGCCCGATGAAGTGACCGAGACGACCGCTGACCTGGCGTTCGCGTTGATCCTCGCGGCAGCGCGCCGCATCGCGGAACTGGATGCGGCGACGCGGCGCGGCGAATGGCTCGCTTCGTCGGGCCCGGCGCAGTTCGGGGTCGATGTGCACAACAAGACACTCGGCATCGTCGGGTTGGGCCGCATCGGCGGTGCGCTGGCGCGCCGCGCGGCGCACGGCTTCGGGATGAACGTGCTGTATGCGAACCGCTCGCGCAACCCGGTGGCAGAAGAGGTTTACGGTGCGCAATGGCGGACGCTGCCGGACCTGCTGGCCGAAGCCGACTTCGTGTGCCTGCTGGTGCCGCTTTCCGCCGCGACCCATCAGCTGATCGGCGCGGCCGAGCTGCGTCTGATGAAGTCCAGTGCGATTCTCATCAACTGCGCGCGGGGTCAGGTGCTCGACGAAGCCGCGCTGATCGACGCGTTGCGAGAGGGCCGCATTCTGGGCGCGGGCCTCGACGTGTTCGAGCGCGAACCGCTTCCCGCCGGTTCGCCGCTTTTCGCGTTGCCGAACGTCGTGATCGCTCCGCACATCGGCTCAGCCACCGCGCAGACGCGCGAAGCGATGGCCCGCCGCGCCGCGCTGAATCTGCTCGATGCGCTCGAGGGCCGCTTTTCCGCGACCTGCGTCAATCCCGCCGCGCTCGAATCCCGTCAGTTGCCCCACCATCGCGCGCGCTGATGAGCCGCGCATGACCCGTTCAGGAGGATCATCAGATGAATCCAGCCAGCCGCCCGCGCGGCGTCTATTCGCCCGTCGTCACGCCGTTTAGCGACGACCTGCAGCCAGACCACAATCGCTTTCTACGCCATTGCCGATGGCTTATCGAACAGGACGTAGGGCTTGCCGTTTTCGGCACGAACTCCGAAGCAAACTCGCTTGCCGTTGACGAAAAAAAACGTCTGCTCGATACGCTCGTGTCCGCGGGTCTGCCGGTTGACCGGATGATGCCGGGCACCGGCTGCTCGGCGTTGACCGATACGGTCGAACTGACGCGGCACGCGATAGCGTCAGGCTGCCGTCACGTGCTGATGTTGCCGCCGTTCTACTACAAGGGTGTCAGCGACGAGGGCCTGTTTCGCAGCTACGCTGAGGTCATCGAACGGGTCGGCTCGGACGAATTGCGCATCTACGTCTATCACATCCCGCATGTGTCGCAAGTACCACTCGGGCTTGCACTGATCGAACGTCTGCTAACGGCCTATCCGGACATCATTGCCGGCGTGAAGGACAGTTCAGGGGACTGGAGTCATACGCAGGCCATGCTCGAACGCTTTCAGCCGCAGGGCTTCGATGTATTCGCCGGCAGCGAGACCTTCCTGCTCGCGACGTTGCGTGGCGGCGGCGCCGGTTGCATCACGGCGACCGGCAATGTGAATCCGGCCGCGATCGTCAATCTGTACCGGAACTGGCAATCCACCGACGCGGACGCGCGCCAACAGGCGCTCGACGATATCCGCGCAGTGTTCGCACGGTTTCCGATGATCCCGGCGCTGAAGTCGGCGATTGGCATCTATTCGCATGACGACGACTGGCGCACCGTCAGGCCGCCGCTCGTTGCCCTCACCATCGCGCAGCGCGCCGCACTGAAAGGGGTGCTTGCGCAAGCCCGCTTCGAGATGCCGGGGATCGAAGCGCTGGCTTGAGATGGCTTGAGATGGCTTGAGATGGCTTGAGATGGCCTGGTGGGCGAAAGCGAATCGGGCCTGTCATGCGCGGCCCGATTCGTGCCTATCGACGAGACGCCGGAAATTCAACACCTGCCCGTCGGGTAGAACTCGACATAGCGGGCATTCGTGGTCGACGCGAAAGGAACGTCGCCCGTTCAATTCGACGATTGCGCGGCCACCGGCGCCGTTACCGCCGGCCGGCTCTGGATGAACAGCAGCATCGCGAGCACGCCGGCAAAATCGATCATTGCGCCGAACATGAACGCGCTGTGATAACCGCCGAAGTACTGGATCAGGAAGCCAGTCAGCGCCGGTCCGATGATCCCTGACAGGTTGCTCAGGAAGTGGATGAAACCGCCCACGCCGCCTTGCCGGTGCAGCGGCAGGATCTCGTGCTGGATCGCCCAGATCGACTGGCACGAGCCGGTCAGGAACAGCAGCGCCGCAGCGATCAATGCGACAGCTGCCGTCAGCGAACCGGCTGACGTGATGCACAGCACTGCGACACCCGACAGCGCAAGCGGAATCGTCGCCACCAGCTTGCGCGCCTTGATCGGGTCGTCCAGGCGCTTGTACACGAAGTCGCCGAGCAGGCCGCCGCCGAAATAGCCGATCGCGCCGCAGATCCACGGAATCGACGTGATGATGCTCATGGACTTCAAGTCGAGGTGCATCACGTTGGTCAGATAGCTCGGCAGCCACGAAATGAACACGTATTGCGTGTAGTTCACGGCGAAGAGCCCGGCGCCGAGCGCGAGCGTGCTCGGGCGGCGCAGATACGCGCCGAGCGTCATGCCGTCGTCCTCGACATTGCGCGCTTCCGCCACCGCACGGCTGTCGTTGATCAGCTTCGTTTCACCCGCACCGACGCGGTGGTTCTCGCCAGGCTTATCGGTGACGAACATACGCCAGCACATCAGCCACAGAAAGCCCAGTACCGCGATCACGACAAACGACGCACGCCAGCCGAAGCCGACGGCAATCAGTCCGACGACCGGCCCCGCGATTGCGTTGCCGAGCGTCTGGCCGGAGAAGGTGAAGCCGATCATCGTCGCGGTTTCATGACGGGGAAACCAGTTCGAAATCGTGCGATTGGTGTTGGAGCTCATCGGCCCCTCGCCGATGCCGAAGAACACCCGGCACAGCAACAGCGATATGAAGCCAGTCGCTGCGGCAGTCAGCCCGCAAAACAGCGACCAGAACCCCATCGCCCACGTAAATACCCGCAGCGTGCCCCACTTGTCGGAAAAATAGCCGCCGAGGAACGAGAAGATCGAATAGCCGATAAAGAAGCTGCTGAAGATGAGGCCGAGTTGCGACGGCGACAACGCCAGCGTCTTGCCGACAATCGGCGCGACGATGCCGAGCGCTGCCCGGTCCATGTAATTGATCGCGCCAGCGGCGAATAACAGCCCGGCTACGACATAGCGATATTTTCCGGTGTTCATGTGTCTCCAACCATGGATGCATGCTGCTGCGATGAGAGGGCCGCGCCTCTTGCGGGTGCGTGCGTCGAAAGATCCGGTCCTGCGTTGCTGCCTGGTTACCTTGCTTGCTTGAACATGCTATTGCGCTTACTTGTTGACCAGCTTCGCTGGCATCTGCGTCAGAATCAGCAGCGCGGACACGATCAGCGATGCGGCGATCAGGAACAGGCTGGAGTCGAGCGAATGCGTCAGCGTCTTCAACCAGCCTACTAGCGCCGGGCTCACGAAACCGGCAAGGTTGCCGGTCGAGTTGATCAGCGCAATGCCAGCCGCGGCGCCGGCTCCGCCGAGAAACGACGTAGGCAGCGCCCAGAACATCGGCAGCGCGGTGATGACGCCGGAGGCGGCGAGCGTCAGACCGAGCAGCGCGAGCCATGTGTTGTGCCCCGCATACGCACACAGCACGAAGCCGCTTGCCGCCACAATCTGCGGCACAACGACGTGCCAGCGGCGCTCACGTGTCCTGTCGGCATGGCGACCGACGGCAATCATCGCAATGAGCGCGCTCGCATAAGGAACGACGGTGAGAAGACCGATCGTGAACGGATCGGTGATGCCCGAGCCTTTGATGATCGTCGGTTGCCAGAAGCCGACCGCGTACGAGCCCATGACGATGCCGAACAGGATCCCGCACAAGGTCCACACCTTCAGCGACGTAAACGTCTGCCGTACCGTCGCGTGGCTCTTCGTACGCGCTTCCGCATCGATTTCCGACTGGATGAAGTCTCGCTCGTGCTGCGGCAGCCACTTCGCGTCCTTCACTCTGTCATCGAGGAAGAAGTAGATCACCGCGCCGAGCGCCAGCGCGGGCAATGCTTCGAGAACGAACAGCCACTGCCAGCCGGCAAAGCCGCCGTGACCCGCCAGCCGTTCCATGATGAAACCCGACAGCGGTCCGCCGACGATGCCCGCAACCGGGTTGCCGGCCATCAGGAATGCGATCATCCTGCCGCGGCGCTGCGCCGGATACCAATAGGTCAGATACAACACGAGGCCCGGGAAAAAGCCGGCCTCGGCAATGCCGAGTACGAAGCGCAGCACGTAGAACATCGTTGGCGAGCTCACCCAGGCAGTCGCTGCGGAGATGACAGCCCACGTCACCATGATCCGCGCGATCCAGCGGCGCGCGCCAAGCCGGTGGAGCAGCAGGTTGCTCGGCACCTCGAAGAAGAAATAGCCGATAAAGAAAATGCCGGCCCCAAAGCCGTACATCGTCTCGCTGAAATGCAGATCGTTGAGCATCTGCAACTTCGCGAAGCCGACGTTCACGCGATCCAGATACGCGACCACGTAGGAAATGAACAGCAGCGGCATGAAGCGCCACGTTACCCGTGTATAGATCGAATCGACTGATGCCGCGCTTTCGCGCGCCGCTACCGCTACGCCATTGGTGATCAAAGCCGTCTCCGTATCTACGTATGGACCTTCTGCAACGGGCGGCGGCGCCACGGGCTCCCGTGACCGCGCCGCGCGCCCGGCAGGCGTTCGGTTGCTTCTGTGTTGCGATCCTGCGGTCCGCGCTTGAAGCGGTCTGGTTCAACTCATGATGCCGATTTGCCACGGTACGAATTCATGGTCGCCAAGCCCGAGCAGTTCGCTTTTCGTGCGCTCGCCCGATGCGACTCTCAGCAGCGCCTCGAATATCTCCTCGCCGGTGCTTTCGATCGATGCGACGCCGTCCAGAATGCCTCCGCAGTTCAGGTCCATGTCTTCGCTCAGACGCTGATACATCGGGGTGTTCGTCGCGAGCTTTAGTGACGGCACCGGCTTCGCGCCGAACATCGACCCGCGTCCGGTCGTGAAGGCGATCAGATTCGCGCCGCCGGCGATCTGACCGGTCGCGGAGACGGGATCGAAGCCGGGTGTATCCATGAACACGAGACCACTCGCACGCACCGGTTCGGCATACCGATAGACTTCCATCAGCGGACCGGTGCCGCCTTTCATGGAAGAACCGATCGACTTCTCGAAGATGTTTGCAAGGCCGCCCATCTGATTGCCAGGACTCACCTTGCCGTTGATCTGCACGTCCCGATTGCCGGAGTACTCGTCCTTCCACCAACGGATGCGCTCGATCAGCTTCTCGCCGACCAGGCGAGTCACCGCGCGACGCGTCAAGGTATGTTCCACGCCGTAGATTTCGGGCGTCTCCGACAGGATCGCTGTTCCGCCGTGCCGGACGAGCCGATCCATCGCCGCGCCAAGCGAAGGATTCGCCGTGATCGACGAGAACCCATCGGATCCGCCGCATTGCAGCCCGACCTTCAGATGACTCGCGTCCACCGTCGTGCGCTGTACGCGATTGGCCTCCGGCAGCAGCGCCTTGACGGCCTCGATGCCCGCCTCGATGGTTTTCCTCGTGCCGCCGCTCTGTTGCATCGTGAATGTATGTAGCCGCGCATTGGGCGCCAGACCTTCTTCGTCAAGCAGTTCTTGCAACTGATTGCGCTCGCAGCCGAGCCCGACGATCAGCGCCGCAGCCAGATTCGGATGCCGCGCGTAACCGGCCATCGTACGGCGCAGCAGCGCCATGGGTTCACCACTCATCTCCATGCCGCAGCCGATCGAATGGCTGAACGCGGCCACACCGTCCACGTTGGGATAGTCGGCAAGCCGTTCGGGTGTGAACCACTCGGCGATCTTGTGGACGACCGTGGCGGAACAGTTCACGGTCGACAGCACGCCGATGTAGTTGCGCGTGCCGACCTCGCCGTTGCTGCGCGCGATGCCGCGGAACGTCGCGCGTAGCGCCGGCGGCAACATCTCGACCGGTTTGTAGTCGGCGCCGAACGCATAGTCGCGGTCGAACTCGCGAAATTCGACGTTATGGTCGTGAACCAGCGTGCCCGCCGCAATGTCGGTCGCGGCAAAACCGATGACCACGTTGTATTTGCGGATCGCTTCACCCTGCACGATGCGGCGCGCCGCGATCTTGTAGCCCGCCGGCACCTGGCTGCGGCTGCGGACATCTTCCGAAGTAAGCGGCGTGCCGATCGGAATGTCGACGCGCGCAATGACCACGTTGTCGGCGGGATGCAGCCGGATTACCGGCCCACTCATGGTCTTGCTGGACAACTCAATCATGAATTCACAGCCTCGGAGATTTCGGGGCGCACCCAGCGAGCACTCGCTCAATCAGGCACTTTTTTAAGTAATCGCTTTCTTTTACGCATCAAAACGGGGATGTCACTCAGTCAACTCGGCCTTGTTTTGAGGCACTTTAGGGGAAAATCTTCGTGAATTCAAGAGAAAGCGCTTACTCATTTGATCTATACTTGGACCTCACAACACGTCCACGCACCCCGCAAACGGAGGCAAACCCATGTGGCAGCAGGCTGAGCGCTATCCCGACCCACGCGTCATTTCCCTCGATCCGTCGTTCGATCAATACCGGGTGGCCTTCTCGGCAGTCGAGCGGCTAGCGACCGGCTATCGCTGGACCGAAGGGCCTGTATGGTTCGGCGACGGCCGCTACCTGGTCTGGAGCGACATTCCGAACAATCAGATGCTGAAGTGGGATGAAGAGACCGGTATCGTCAGCGTGTTTCGCAAACCGTCCAACTTCGCGAACGGCAACACGCGCGACCGCCAGGGGCGCCTCGTCACCTGCGAACACGGCCGGCGCGTCACGCGCACCGAGTACGACGGCAGCATCACCGTGCTCATGGATTCGTTCGACGGCAAACGCCTCAACTCGCCGAACGACGTCGTCGTCAAGTCAGACGGCTCGATCTGGTTCACTGACCCGCCGATGGGCATTGCGGGACACTACGAAGGCATCAAGGCTGAACAGGAATTACCGCACTGTGTGTACCGGATCGACGGGGTCACGGGCGAAGCGTCGGTCGTGACGCGCGATCTGAAGGGGCCCAACGGCCTGTGCTTTTCACCGGATGAGCGGTTGCTGTACGTCATCGAGTCGCGCGCGGTGCCTGAGCGGCTCATCCATGTCTACGAGATGCAACCGGACGGCCGCCGCATCGGCGCGGGCCGGGTCTTCCTGAACGCGGGTGCAGGCACCATTGACGGGATGCGCGCCGATATCGACGGCAACCTTTGGTGCGGCTGGGGCATGGGGAGCGACGAACTGGACGGTGTCATGATTATTTCGCCGGCAGGCAAACTGATCGGCCGTATTGCACTGCCCGAACGCTGTGCGAACCTGTGTTTTGGCGGCCGCGCTCGTAACCGCCTTTTCATGGCCGCGTCGCAATCAATCTACGCGGTGCATGTGAACACCCAGGGCGCCGCAGGCGGATGAAGTTTCACAACCAGCAGGATTCGACAAGGGCTGACGAAGAAAACGTGGCCAGACCTCCTAACGGCCCTGGTCCCGGATTTCAACCAACGTTCGATCCAGGCCATATTTCCTGAGCTTCTGATAGAGCGTGCTCTTCGCAATACCCAGATGCCTTGCCGCCGAGGTCAGGTTCCCGCGAGAGATGGCGATCGCGCTGCGAATCGCTCCCTGCTCCGACGCTTCCATCGTGCCCCGGCCGTCGAGGGAAAATGGTTCGTCGCATCCGGCGCGGATCGGCTCATCGCTCGCGCGCAACTCCGGTGGCAGATCAGCGAGCGTAAGGATCTCTGAGCCTGCCGTAAGAAGCATACTTTCCACCACGTTATGAAGCTCCCGGACGTTCCCCGGCCATGAATACGCGCAGAGCGCCGCAACCACTTCGTCGTCCACCGTGGGGCAAGCCCCGCCAAGTTCCGTCGCAAACTTCTGGACCAGATATTCCGTGAGGCGGCGAATGTCCCCCGGCCGGTCGCGCAGCGGCGGAATACGGATACTGGTCACCGCGACGCGATAGAAGAAGTCCATTCGAAAGCGCCCTTCTGAGACCTCCTTTCTCAAGTCGCGATTGGTCGCCGCGACCAGACGAAAGGTCACCTTCCTCGGGACGTTTTCGCCGAGCCGATAGATTTCCCCCTGTTCCAGCACGCGCAGGAAATGCGGCTGCAGATCGACCGGCATTTCACCGATTTCGTCGAGAAACAAGGTCCCGCCATTGGCTGCTTCGATCTTGCCAAGCGCGCCCCCTCGGCGCGCACCGGTGAAGGCGCCATCTCCATAGCCGAATAGTTCGCTGGCGAGTAGTTCACGTGACAGGCCGCCGCAGTTGAGCGCAATAAAAGGCCCCTCCTTCGCCTGGCTCGCGTGGTGGATTCCCTTGGCAAACAATTCCTTACCCACGCCCGTCTCACCGAGCAACACAACTGGCGCACGTGAACGTGCGATCTGCCGGGCCTTGTCCACGGCATCGAGCAATGCCGGCGCTTCGCCCTGGATGCGTTCGAAGCCGGCCGTCGATCCACCCTCGGCGCCGCGACCGGACGCATTGCTGACCCTGCGCGAAGCGCTGTGACGTTGCGCGAACGGCACGATCAGCAAGCTACCGATGCGCCTGCCATCGTCGATCACCGGCTCGATCCAGTCAGGCTGGATCCAGTGGGGGAGATCCGTAGGGATCACACTGGCGAGCGCGGAATCGGTGGCGAGCGCCAGAATCCGTTTGGGCCGGGCGAGCGAAAGATCACCGCCGGCTGCCGCGATCGCGGCTTCGGCATGCTCATTGACCTTGATCGGATAGCCGCCATGGTCGAACACCACGGCGCCGTCGGACGCAAGCATCGCGAGGCGCGCCATGCAGCGATCCAGCAGCCGATAGCGAAGCTCCATAGTCCGCGCAGCAAGACGGCTCTCGATCCGGCTGGCTGCCGTGACGACCAGCGCCAGGCTGTGACGATTGTAGGACTCGGACAGGCCGGACACGTCGATGACACCGATAATCGAACCGTCGCGCGGGTCGCGGATCGCATTGGCGGAGCAGGTCCAGCGCTTGATGCCGGCGCAGAAGTGTTCGGCAGAATGGATCTGCACGGGCTGGCCGACCTCGATCGCCGTGCCGATCGCATTGGTACCGCAAATCATCTCGTTCCAGGACGCGCCAGGCAGGAGCTGAATCCCGTGCGCGGAAGCAATGGTTGCAGGGTCCCCCTCAAGATTCAGGATGGTGCCGGCCGGCTCGGCAAGCGCCATGACCGTTTCGGTTTGCGCAAGAAAGTCGCGTGCATGCGCCATCACTGGAGCACTCGCCTCGACCAGATCGCGGTGACTGCGTTGCAACGAATACAGAAGATGCTCATCGAGCGGCGCTGGCGCGTGGCCCAGCGTGGGATCCACCTGCCAATCGAGGCAGCGCTGCCACGATGTGTCAACGAGGTGCCGCACGACACTGTGCGGCGCTTCTCCGCCGCTCAGGAATCGTTCCCAGGCAGCCATGACGACCGCTTCATCGCCAGGGTTCGGGAACATCTGGGTGGCATCCGGCCTATCCATGACTTGTCTCCTTCTTTGTGCCGTCTTATACCGCACCGCAACATGACGGATGCAGCCGGCTCGTGCGAGAAGAGGGGCAAGATCGATGCCACCGCGAGGACGCTGGAAGCGGAAGCTCAGCGCACTATCGAACGTTTGATTTCCGGACGATGGCCGCACGGGCTGCGTCCGATTTTCGAACGGTCCGGATGCACGGCTCGCCGACGCGGACAACCCGCTCGTTGCGGCGCATCAAACGACGTGCAGGGCCGCGATTAAGCCGCACTGCGGCGGCGCCAACAACGGATTGGCGCCGCCGCGGGGAGAACCGGGCGCGAGACAACCGCGCCCTGAGCCATGCGTTAGTCGGCGCGCTCGGGCACCGGCAACTGCAACCATTCCTTGTAGAACGCTTCGATGTCCGGCTCGAAATCGTGAATCACCGGATACCACGGCGTCGGTGCTTCGACGTCGTGCATGGTCCCGCAATTCGGGCAGTAATACTCGCGGTAGACCTGCCACTGGGTGTCGGGCGCCATGAGCTTTGGATAGACCTCGAGCATGGCCTCTTCTGTGTCGCGCACATAGACGTTGGCGTACAGTTTCCAGTTTTCGCGGTAGTCGCAGAACTCATGGCCGCAGTCGCATTTGACGAGCCAGTGTTTGCTTTTCGCGGCCTGCACGATATGCAGGTGCGGTCCAAGCGGCAAGACTATCTTGTCGGGCCACGCGACTTTCCCCTGCAACACTTCGAGATACTGGCTAAAGCGTTCATGATCCTTCGGCATGGACAACATGCGTACGGTCGTATCCCAGTCGAGTCGTCCATCGACCAGATTGCCGACCTGTTCCTTCGTGTAAGCAGACATTTCGCTACTCCTTGATTCGCTTCGATATCGATATCGGGACGGATTACTCTTCGACCTGAACCACCGTGGTCACGTCGGGCAGCAACGAAAGATCCATCCTGTACTTCGAGCCGTAGGACGGCACGTCCAGTTCTGCCTCGGTCATGTTCCAGTCGGCAGGCAGGTCCCAGAACTTCCGGAAGTCGTTGAGGAATTTCTGCGACAGCCCGAAGCTGGTCGCGAACATGTGACGCACCGGGCGCGACGCGTGTTTGGTGAGGACGCGCTCGCGCTCCTCCTTCATCCATTCTCGCGTCGGCAACGAACGGGCAAGCCGTTCCTTGCGAATTTCGCCCCGACGCTTCACGGTCTTCTTCGCATCGACCGTCCAGATACCCGCAGCGTCCTGCGCCAACACCGCGCCATACACCTTCTCGGCAAACTCAGGGAGCAGAAACCCGTTGTTGAGATCCTTCGCAATCGCTTCCGTTTCCCGATCGAGCGGGTCACCAAAGCCCGGACCTCCGCGCAGGTAATTGAGGTACAGGTCATGGTTGTCGTAGCAATCCTCCGTCGTCATGCATTGCTTGTCGCGCTTGACCTTGGAAGTCGCATCGATGTGCCGCTCGTAGTCCGGCGCGTCGGGATTCGTGTCGCCACCGAGCGGCAACGAGAGCCCCTGCGCGATGCGCTCCTTCAGGCCCGTCTTGTGCGCTTCGAACCGGTAGCCAGTGGCAGACGGATAGCCGCCCATGAACCCCCAGTCGCTGTTCATATAGCCATTGCCCATGAAGAACATGGTCCAGTCCTGCGCTTTCCAGACCATGCGCAGGGTTTCGAACCCGCACCCGCCGCGATACTTGCCATAGCCGCCGGAATTGGCTTTGACGTTGCGCCCGAGATAGAGCAACGGCTCGGCCATCTCCCAGATCTCGATGTCCCCCATATCGCCTTCCGGGTTCCAGATCGCCGCGGCGTGATTGAGACCGTCCTTGATAGCGCCGGCACCCGTGCCGCAGGACGAGGCCTCGAAGCTGTTGACCGCGTGCACCTCGCCGTCCTGGTTGATGCCGCCGCCTTGCAGCCAGTTCGACGTATTGGCATTGCCCGCGTTGACTTCTTCCAGATAGCCACGGCTGAAGTACGCCTGGCCGAGCCCCCGCCACATGGCGCTCCACCCCGATACCAGGAAGTGCCATGCATAGGCGTGCCCGGTTCGGCGATCGTCCGGATTCATCCATGTGCCCTTGGGCAAGCGGAACTCCGTGCCGAAGTAGGCGCCGTCGTTGATGCGCTGGGTCGGCACCAGGGTCTGGGTCATCATGACCCAGATGCCGCTCGTAAAGGCGACATGGTGGGCGTTATAGGTGTGCCATCCCCAGCGGCTCGCGCCTTCGAAATCCAGCCGCCATGTGGCGTCGGGCCGGATCGTCATTTCCACCGGCGAGTGCATGATGGTGTCGATCTTGGCAAAGGCCGAGGGCGTCTGGATATCCTCGTGCGCATAGGGCACATCGACAAAGGCAACCTTGCGGTACTTGCCGGGCAGCGTCATTGCCTTGATGCGGCTTTGCAAACCACGACGGCCCTCTTCGATGACCTCATAGCTGAACTTCTCGTAGGCTTCCAGCCCCTCCGTGGCGATGATCTCTTCGACCATGTCGCGGATCATGTGGCAACCCGCGATCCGGGTGCGCTCGTCCAGAATCCAGTATTTCGGCGTGCGTACCGAGCGCTGGCTTTCATGAAGCCAGTCGCGCAGCGGCTGGTCGTTCACGCCGGTCTTGCGGCAGGTGATCTGATAGCCGTCGCCGAAGCGCTGGACCTGGCCCGTCGACATGGAGCCCGGCGTCACCGCACCGGTGTCGATCACGTGCGTCACGCCGCCCACCCAGCCGATCAGTTTTCCAGCCCAGAAGATCGGCACGATCGTCGCGATGTCGCAAGGGTGAACGTTGCCGATCGAGCAGTCGTTATTGGTGAACATGTCCCCAGGATTGATGCCGGGGTTGTCCTCCCAATTGTTCTCGATCATGTACTTGATCGCGGCGCCCATCGTGCCGACGTGAATGATGATGCCGGTGGAGGTCAGCACGCAGTCGCCCACCGCGTTATACAGCGTGAAGCACAGTTCCCCTTCCTGCTCCACGATCGGCGACGCGGCGATCTTCTTTGCGGTTTCGCGAGCGTGCACGAGACCGCCGCGTATCTTGGAGAACAGCTTCTCGTAGCCGATCGGATCCTTCTCGCGCAACTCGAGCCGGGCGAGCCCGTTGTAGTGACCCGTCTTGCTGGTGCGTTCCATGATCTCGGCGCGGAACGCTTTCAGGGTCTTGCCGTCGGCAAGCAGATCGGCCTGGCCCACTTCCTTGGATGACATGAGATTCATTTTCGTCTCCTTACTTCACTTCTTGCAGATGGAACAGACGATGCTTGTCGAGCGTGGTTTCGAAGCCATCGGGCACGACAAAGGTAGTGGATGCAGACTCGATGATGGCCGGCCCTACGATGTGGTTACCCGCCATGAGCGACTCCATCTGCCAGATATCGGCCTCGACCCAGGTCTTGTGGCGATAGAACGGGCGCTTGCCCAGATACGCGGACTTGGGCGGCGTTTCCCCCGCCTCCGGGTCCTCCGGCAGCACGGGCTTCTGCGTGGCGACAAGACCGCGCATGATCGCGCCCGTGGCGCTGAAACCCAGTTCCGGCGACCGGGCAGAACTCGCGTACACCCGTGAGTAGGTCTCCTCGAACGCATCGGTGATCTTCTTCCAGTCCGCCGCAGTGGCAGCGCCGCTGATCGGCGAAGTAATCTCCAGATCGTTCAGTTGTCCCATGTACTGCATCCGGTAGCCGGGCAGCAGCGTGATGTCTTCCAGCTTGAAGCCGTTGATGACGAACTCCTCGACGACCTTGTCGGCCAGTTCCTTCCACGCTTCCTGGACGACCGCGCAGGCCGCCGCTTTCTGTTCGTCGGGCGCGTCTGGCGCGACCGCGATATCCACGCTCTTGTCGTAGCGGTACTCGAAATCGGCGCAGGCGCAACCGAACGCAGAAAATCCGGCTGCCCATGCCGGGACGATTACGTCCTTGAAGCCGAGGCCTTCCGTATATCCGTAGGTATGCACCGGCCCTGCGCCGCCGTACGAGAAGCACACAAAGTCTGTGGGGTTGTAGCCCTTCGCGCTGATGTTGGCCCGAAGGTACTCGTGCAGACTCAGATCGAGCAGTTCGATCACGCCCGCCGCGGCATCTTCCACGGAGAGGCCAAGCGGATCGGCGATCTGAGCCTTGATGTGTTGCCGTGCACGTTCGACATCGAGCTTGATGGCGCCGCCGAGAAAGTTGTGGGGATTGAGATAACCCAGCACCACATGGCAATCGGACACTGACACCGTATCAAGGCCGCTTTCGGGCCAGCACGTACCGACGCGATAGCCCGCACTGTCCGGCCCGAGCTTGATGGAACCGCTATAGGGATCGAGCCGTACAAAGCTGCCGGCGCCCGCGCCTACCGAATCCATCGCCACTAGTGGCAGCGACAGCACGAGCCGGGCCATGTCCGGATCGGAGGCGATTGCAAAGTTGCCCTTGGTGATCAGCGCCATGTCGAAACTGGTGCCACCGATATCGCTGCATGCGATGTTCTCGTAGCCCAGTTTTTCGCCGAGCAACCGCGAACCGATGACGCCCCCGATCGGACCGGAGACGATCGTGCGAGCGAGTTCTTTGGCCTTCCAGCTGATCGTCCCACCGTGCGTGGCCATCACCCGCAGGTCGAACCGGGCACCGTGCTTCCTGAAGCGGTCGCTGACCTTCTGCAGCGTCTGCCGTGACGGTTCGGCCGCGTACGCTTCGAGAATGGTCGTATTCGTGCGATGGCTTTCCTTGCGCGACGGGTAGTAGTCGACTGAGGCAAAGACCGGGATGTCCGAGCCGATTTTCTTCAGTTCGTCACGACAGATATCGCGAGCGCGTTTTTCACTCGACTCATTCTTGTGTGACTGCAGCAGACAAATGGCAATCGCCTTCGATCCGGCGGTCACGAGTTCCCGTGTTGCCTTGCGCACTTCATCTTCGCGCAGGGGAATCACGATTTCGCCCTGAACATCGGTGCGTTCCGTCACGCCCCGGGTGCGCGAAAGCGGGACAAGCGGTTCGTCGTAGCGGTGCGTGTTGAGGTGGATGCGTTCTTCCAGCGCGTAGCCGAGATAACTCTGGATGGCCCGCCCCATCGAGTGAATCTGTTCGAAGCCGCGATTGCAGATAAGTCCCACATCCAGGCCCTTGCGCTGAACGACGCGATTGAGCATCGCCGTGCCGGAATAGACGCAGGTCACCAGTTCGGGATACACCTCATCGACCTCACGGTTCCACTGGGCCAGTGCATCATGCGACGACTCCAGAATCGCCAGCGATTCATCCGCCGGATTGCTTTGCGCTTTGCCGACAACGAAACGCCCATCCGAGCGCACGAAGAAGGTATCGGTCATCGTGCCGCCGGCATCGATGCCCAGTACCTGGACGTGTGAAAGTTGCTGTTCCATTAGTGTCTCCAGCTCTCCTTGATTGAACATCGCCTCAACGGGGAGGCGCGATGTGAAGCGAGTCTTGCGATTCGCTTCGGGAGAACTAAAGGCAAGGGATATGCCACTGACGGCCGAATCGGCGTCTTATCGGCAAACTACTGAA
This sequence comes from Paraburkholderia solitsugae, assembly GCF_013177695.1. Classification (GTDB taxonomy): domain Bacteria; phylum Pseudomonadota; class Gammaproteobacteria; order Burkholderiales; family Burkholderiaceae; genus Paraburkholderia; species Paraburkholderia solitsugae. The sequence goes on from NZ_WOEY01000035.1 coordinate 19,265, forward strand.
TGGATTGGCTTTTCGGAGAACGACCGGCGCGTTCACGGTGAACGGGACGTTCGCGCATCGACCGGTTCCTGAACGGTCGGCCGTTTGGAGCACGGAATTCGAACGCAGGTCTGGCGGGGAGCATGACGTGCGGGACGTCGACCCGCTTCAACGTTACCGGCTGACACGCCGGGTGATCCCAAGGTCGTGCGCCAGCGCGTACTTCCTGATCTTCTGATAGAGCGTGCTTTTCGCTATGCCAAGCTGCGCAGCCGCCTGGGTCAGGTTGCCCTGGCTTTGCTGGATCGCAAAACGGATCGACTCTGCTTCTGCCATTTCCAGCGAGCGGACTTTTTGGCGCGCCAGTGCGGACAGCCCAGAGGACGCCGACTCTCGAACGCCCCCAGGCGAAACCGCCGAGGCGGCGATTTCTGGCGGCAGCTCGGCGACTGTCATGATTCCGTCGCGCGCCATGAGTACCGCGCCCTCGATCGCATTTCGCAGCTCGCGAACGTTACCGGGCCACGTGTAGTTCAGCAGGCACTCATACGCCACGTCGTCAAAAACGGCATGGCTTACGCCATACCGATCGCGCGAGACACTCAACCAGTGCTCGATCATCTCGGGCACATCCGTCTTGCGTTCGCGCAGCGGCGGTATCGAGATGTTCGTGACGGCCAGCCGGTAATACAGATCCATGCGGAATTTACCGTCAGCGACGTCCGCACGCAGGTCACGATGCGTGGCGGCGATCAGGCGCAAGCTGACCTTGCGAGGCGCATTCTCGCCCAACCGGTATATCTCTCCTTCTTCCAATACACGCAGTAAATGCGGCTGGATGTCGAGTGGCATTTCGCCGATCTCGTCGAGGAACAGCGTGCCGTGATTCGCCGCTTCGATTTTCCCTGTCATGCCTGACCTGCGTGCGCCGGTAAACGCGCCTTCGGCATAACCAAACAGCTCACTGCTCAACAAATCGCGGGGCAAGCCACCGCAGTTCAGCGCGACAAAGGGACCGTCTGCCCTCGCGCTGGCCTGGTGAATGCCTCGCGCGAACAACTCCTTGCCAACGCCGGTTTCGCCGAGCAGCAGTACCGGGACGGAGGCTTTGGCCAGCTGCTGCGCCTTCTGGATAGCCATCCGCAGTGCAGGGCTCGTGCCGACAATGCGAGAGAACGCCGCGGCAGGCGTGGGCTCGGCGACCGGCATCGCCTCAGGTACCGCATCAGACAACGAACCGGCGCGCCGACTGGCAGCCGGCGCAATCAACATGAAGCCGAGCGTGTCGGCGCCTTCGCCGACGCGCTCAATTCGTGCGAGGCGCAACCACGCCGGTGATTGCGGCGGCATGGAGCCACCGGCAATCCTGGCGATGTCGGGGATCGGAAAAGCGTTGTCCAGTGCGCCTGATACGCCAAGCCGCGCAAAGGCGGCTGACGCCTGCGGGTTGGCTCTGACGAGACGTCCGGACTCGTCCACCACGACGACGCCGTCCGTACGACCGGAACAGTAAGCCATGCAACGCTCCATCAGGCGCAGACGGCGCTCCATGGCGAACTTCCCGAGCCGGCTCTCGATACGTCCGGCCATCGAGACGATAAACGCCAGGCTATGCTGGCTGTAGGTTTGCGCAAGCCCCGAGACATCGAGTACGCCGAGTACGGTGCCGTCGAGCGGATCGCGGATCACCGTAGCGGAGCATGTCCACTGCTTGATACCCGCGCAGAAATGCTCCGAGCCATGGATCTGGACCGGTTGCTGTAAAGCGAGGGCGGTGCCGATCGCGTTGGTGCCGCAACTGAGCTCGGTCCAGTTACAACCCGGTATCAACCGGACCTCGCCGGCGGGTTCAACGATGCGCGAGTCGCCGGCCAGTTCGAGGATCATGCCGTCCGGATCCGCGAGCAGCAGAATGGTCCCCGTCTGCGAAAGGAACTCATGTGTCTGCTGGATAAGCGGCACGCTGGCATGCATCAGGCGGTCGTTCCTGACGCGCAAGTCGAACAGCGCCCCTTCTTCCAACGGCAGTGGGGCGCCTGGCGTATCGGGAGCCACCCGGCCATCAAGGCAGCGATGCCAGGAAGCGTCAACGACCCCACGCAGCGCACCAAAGGGCGGCTTGTCACCTTGAATCAAACGCTCCCACGCCGACATGACGCTGGCGTCCCGGTCGGGACTGGAAAACCAGTCCATTGGCGTACCTGTCTCTTTCATGCTGTCTCCGTGTGAGCAGGAGTACCTCACCCGATCAGCGGATTCGCCTTGCTCAGCGCGCTTGCCATAGAGGCGCGGACCTCCGTCTAAATTCTATGCCCGAAATAGAGCACCGTCCGGAAATCGAACGCTTTGCGCAACCGGCGCCCGTTCAGGCACCATAAAGCACACATAAATCTCCATAAAATCAACGACTTGATATCAGGGCAGCGAGGTTGGCATGACCCATGCATTTAACTGGGCGAAGGCGAGCCGCAAGATTGTTTCCGCGCTCGGTCTCGTAGCAGAAAAGCGCTCGCCATTGCGCGACAGGAAAGAGGTCAAAGGAGAAGACGATGAACACCGGTCAGCGGTCCCTGCGTTTGCTGGTCGAAAAGTGGCTGGCGCCCACTCCGGCGATGCCGGCTCACGTCACGCGGTTTAGTCGCATGGGTACGAATCAGAGGCGCTATGTGCGCGTCGAAGCGTTACATTCGACCGGCCTGCTGGCGATTTTTTTCTTCAGACACGATGACGGATCGTGGTGTGTATTCCCACCCGGCACTGAAAGGCCAACCATGAGAGTGTGATCGGCTTCAGGAATTCATGGCCGAAATCAATGCGCGACGCCAAAAAATGCTTCCGCGCCTTCGACGGGCGTAAGTCCCACTCTGAAATAGCCCTCGAGCCGTTCAGCCGTCACGTCGTTCAGAAGGAATGGCGGGCGGATGAAACCGACCGAAACGGCATGGTCGTACCATGCCAACATCCACGCATGCAGACCTGAATCGTCCTGCGAATGTTCATTCGACATGTCTTCAGCCATCCGCGGTCTCCTTCGCCATGATCTCGCCGTTCTGCGGCAATGCGGCGGAGCGCATCGAAGGGCGAGCGTCTCCGGGCGGAAACACATGCCAGACTCCATCGCCGTGGCGAAAGAAAAACAGGGCGAGCGAACCACCCGGCCGTTGCACTTCAAGGCATACGCGGCGAGTCCGGCCAGATCGCGAACGGTGTATCGACAGGACGCGGACCGAATGGCAGCTTTGCGTACCCAGCAGCTTTCCAACCATTCCACGCAATGATTTTTCGGCCACGATTTCCCGCCCTCCACGATGCAAGTGGAGCCATCGTAAGGCGCCCTTAGCGGCGGTTCCGTCGGGAGCAACGGATAGTTCCTTAAGGGAAAGCTGATTCTTATGTCAGGATTTCCCTAACCCAACCTCTACGCCGACCAATACAGCGTCAGATATTCGGCGGCGAGGCCCTGTCTGATCGCATAGCGGGTCAGTTCAGACTAGCTTGAGCCGAGCCAACAGAGAAAACACAAGCAGAACATAAGGATTTCCTGACATGAAGTTCAGCATCGACCGGCCTGTTTTTCTTGATGCCCTGACAGCGGCGCGATAACTGTCCACATAGCATGAACAGACTTAAATCGTCCTGTTCCTGAGCGTCGCCATGGTTCCGTATCTGTCTGAGCGAGAAAATGCGGTTGAGCATATCAACGCGATGTGCATGCACCTGTTCGATCTGTGGTGCGAAAGCAGAAGCGTTGTGCCACTGGCGTATTTGTTAAAAGGCTGGCCGCTGACGAACAGTGATCCCGAGGCCATCCGGCGCCTCGGCAACACGCTACGCGATCTCAGACGACATCATCTGCATGACGCCAACGGCGCGTCATTTCAGGAACTCTGCGAGTTATCGGATTGCGTCGAGGACCTCCTTGTCCTGTCGTCCATGGCAACCTGGGCGACGAACGGCAGGTAGATTCGCCATGGATGGGCCGAGATCATGCCAACAGTCCGTGACGGCGTCAGCTCATCCAGTACTCGCGCGGAATTCTGCGGTCCGTTTCGGAAAGGTAGGGATTGTCCAGCAGGAAGGTCTTCCGGGACGCGGGCTTTGTGCGAACCAAGGCATTCTGAATGTAGGGGTGGGAGTTGAACAGTTTCAGATAAGTACCATTGCGATACGCCTGCACGAATCCCTTCTCAATCGTCCCTGCCAAGGCTTCGTGCCCCGTCGCGACATAAAAAATAAAATCGGATCGATACTTCAGCATCAGACGGTTCTCGACCACCAGATCAGGCTCACGGTGCTGGCGCCCCTCGAGTTCGGCGAACGCTTCGACAACACCTCGCGGAAAATAGTCGACCCGCCCGCTTTGTGTCATCTCGAACATGGTCTCGTAAGTCGAGGTCTGAACATCCAGACCCGCTGCTTTCAGGATATCGACGTCGATCCACCCTAGCCCCTGACCGCACGTGAACGCCTTCAGATCGGAAAAGCGCTCGATCTTGTCGAAATCCCGTTGCCGGTCCTTTCTTATGACGAACACCCGGTAGCCAATCAGCCCACGGTGTATTGGAATCCGGACCACGTTCAGTCCGCGTTCGGCCGTCGCTTCCATGCTCGTCCAGTGCAGATTGATCGTATTGCGGCCGTTCGCAAGCTCGGCGAGCGCACGGCCACGCTCCATGACGTTTTCGGCCTGCCGCACCGTATAGGCGGCATTCGCCGTTTTCATCGCCAGATCGAGGACAGCGAGCGCAAATGCGGCATGCACATCACCACTCGGACTAATGCGCGGATAGACGATATCGAAGGGCTCTGCCAGTACAGCGCGCGCGCCGAGTGTCACGCCTGCAGCACCCAACGCAGCTAGTACAAAGCGCCTGCGATGCATGGATGGATGGCTTCCTGATACGGAATGATGCGCCCGGATCGGCGCCTGTTCGCACAGGTTCCCATCTGAACGATCTTCCATCGTGCCATGCGTTACGCGTGCTGGCAAACCGTGTTTTCCCGCTGGTGCAGCGCACGCGTGTTGCGCCTAACAGTTTAGTGAACCAGACCAAATTCGCGATGCCCACGAGCGTGACCATGCCCCAAGTCCATGTGTGCCCGCTTCAGGTCCTCGATAAATGCGTCGACAATCGGGCGGCGTCCAGTCTGCTTTTGCGTGACCATCAGAAACGTCACCTCGTAGCCGAGTTGCTGCGGATTAAGCGCGGCAAGCAAACCTTGCGCGACATAAGGCGCAGCAAAGTGTTCGGGAAGGTAGCCGAGGTGACAGCCTGACAGCACGAGCAATGAAACAGCCTCCATGTTGTCCGCCTGCGCAGTCATGTGGCCGGATGTTGCGGGCAATTGCGCCTCCGGCAACGGATAGCTACGCCAGGCCCAGTCGAAATCAGCGACCTCCGCCGGCTGCAGCCTACCGGCGCGTGCAAAAAGCGGATGACCGCGCCCGCAATAGGCAAGCTGGCGCTCGTTGAAAAGTGGCGTGTAGTCGAGCGTCGGTACACGATGCCAAAAATGGCCGATTGCGATTTCGATCGCACCGCTTAGTAAATGCTCCTCAAGTTCACCTGGCGGCTTGACCGATATTGAAAAGTGCACCGCTTCGTCGCGCTGCCGAAAAAGTGAAATCGCGTCGCTGATCCGTGCATTCTGGCTAATTGGTGTGTGACCGATCAGGCCGATTTTCAGCGTGCTTGCCAGCGCCTTCTCCATGTGCCGCGCTGCGGCACTGAACTCGTCGACGGTCGTGAGGAAGGTTCTGCACAGCGCGCGGAAGCGCTCGCCCTGGTCAGTCAGCCTGAAGCCGCTTCGGCCACGCTCACACAGTCGATAGCCAAGACGCGTCTCAAGCGTGGACAACTGCGAGCTAATGGTCGGCTGGCTGATGTTGAGCTTCGCTTGCGCGATAGTCACGCCACCCGCATCGGCAACCGCTAGAAAAATGCGAACGAGCCGCAGATCGAGATCAAACAATGATCGCAGCACAACTGCTCCCCTGTCGCAGCGTTCTATCCAGAGACATCAAAGTAAGCATTCAATCTCAACCGTTAAATCTCGCTATCCAGGCGCCTGTCACGCTCCGCTCAGGAACTCTGCCTTTCAACGAGTCCGTCCGCACCACATGTGCTACGACCTCGTATGGCGCCGCGAACGCGAAAGTATTCTTCTTCCGCGCAGATGTGCGGGTCGCAGGTCCGCCGTATTTCGTTGGCTTACCTGATCATCAACATCAGAACGCGACCGGATGGGATTTCCCGCATCGTCGCCGCGCAACGATCTAATGTCGAGGTCGATCCCGGACATCGCGACGAAAGACTTCTTCATGATAAAAATACCTACTGACATTTTCCGACCGGATTAACGCCTGTTTCTCGCGCAAAAAAACTCGACGGCATCCAGCCATTCGTCACGATCGCATCCACCTTCAGGCTGCCGGCGAATTATTTCGCCGACACGTCGACATTGCCGAAGTACTTCTGCGCCAGTCTCTTCACGGTACCGTCTTCCTGCACTTTCGTGATCGCGCCGTTCAACTCATTGAGAAGCGCCGCGTCGCCCTTACGGACACCAAAGGCGATACCACTACCCAGGATCTTGTCGTCACGCACTGGGGCACCAACGAACGCAAACCCATTGCCCTCCTGACGCGACAAAAATCCAGTCTGCCCTGCCGGTGCGAGCACGAGCGTCGCATCAAGTCGGCCCGCAACGAGGTCCGCGTAGATCTGGTTCTGATCCTGATACGACACGACGTTCACGCCCGCACCTTCCCAATGGGCCTTCGCGTAAGTTTCCTGAATCGATGCCTGCAGGACGCCTACGCGTCTCCCCTTCAGCGAGTCGGGTGTCGACTCCAGGCCACTGTTGCTCTTCGCGATCAATCGTGTCGGCACGCGGTAGATCACGGATGTGAAATCGATTGCCTGGCGGCGCTTCTCGGTAGCGTTCATCGCTGAATTGATCGCATCGAACTTGCGCCCCTGGAGAGCGGGGATCAGGCCATCAAACGAGGTCTCGACCCAATTGCACGTCAGATGTGCAGTCGTGCAGACAGCATTGCCAATGTCGATATCGAGGCCTTGCAACGTGCCGTTCGGCCCCTTCGATTCAAACGGAGGATATTGCGCTTCGAGGCCGAAGCGCAGCGTGCCCGCATCAGTGGCCATCGCAGACATGGACGCGAACGCACAAGCGAATACCAGCAAGCTTTTCAGCTGCTTCATGGATGATCTCCTTTACTTTATGTTTGGCTACGTGACGCGGATACCAAGCAGGTACGGTGATTCCACTGGGTGCGCCACATCTATCAGGATCTACGCCCTGCTTCCGCAAAACGTTTTCATGCGGTTTATCGATTAAACGTCAACTCTCCTCACGTCACCACCGAAAATTTTTCATGCGCCGCATGCGCCTGCATCATGGCTTTGGTTCGTCCTCGAAAACGCTCAAATTTCCGCTTAAATTCTGCGAGCAGAGTGACTTCATGTCCGAATACCTCGCGCTCCATCACGCGAACTATCTGTTGTTGGCGTATTCATTTGGCAACGCACCGCAACTTTCTCGGTTCTGCCAATAGACACCGTTTGATCGGTGTGACAGCATCACGTCCGTTGCATTTTTCGGAATGTAACTCTAATAAGATGATACGAATTACTAATGAAGTACGGAGATCTTAATGAAGAAGCAAGTCATCGCATTGGCGGTGTCCGCCGCATTCGCGGCACCCGTGTTCGCACAAAACACCGTCACGCTGTATGGACTCATCGACGAGGGTTTCGACTATACGAATAATGTCGGTGGGAAATCGCTCTCCGAACTGCAAAGCGGCTACGCGCAGGGCAGTCGCTGGGGCCTCAAGGGTTCGGAAGATCTGGGCGACGGTCTGAAGGCAGTCTTCCAGCTGGAGAACGGTTTTAACGTAAACAACGGCAAACTTGGCCAGGGTGGCCTCATGTTCGGCCGCCAGGCCTATATTGGTTTGAGCAATGACAAGTACGGTACGGTCACGCTGGGCCGCCAGTACGACTCGCTGGTCGACTACCTTGCACAAACAACCGCCAACGGCAACTGGGCCGGCTATCTGTTCTCGCATCCGTACGACAACGACAACACGGATAACTCGTTCCGTGTGAACAACACCGTCAAATACGCGAGCCCGAATTTCGCCGGATTCCAGGCAGGTGGTACGTATAGTTTCAGTAACGACACGAACTTCGCGAATAACCGTCAATACAGCGTCGGTGGCCAATATGCGAACGGCGGCTTGCTTGTCGCTGCAGCTTACTTGCAGGCGAACAATCCCTCGTCAAGCGCGAGCGGCGCGATCAACAACGGTGGAGATGAGAACTTCCTGGCCAAGCGGTTGCGCGTTTTCGGCGGCGGCGTCAACTATACGTTCGGGTCGGCGACCGCAGGTTTCGTGTATACGAACACCGACATCACCTCGCCGCTCTCAACGACTTACATCTCGGGGTCGATCCTTCCGGCTACCGGCACGCTCAACGCACTCAAGTTCCAGAACTTCGAAATCAACGGCAAGTATCAGATCACGCCGGCGTTCTTTGTTGGTGCGCAATATGTGTACACGATGGAAAGCTACGACGCGTCGTCGGGTAGCGCCAAGCCGAAGATCCACTCGGTTGGCCTGATGGCAGACTACAACATCTCGAAGCGCACAGACTTCTATCTTCAGGGTGCTTACCAGAAGGTCGCTGGCGACCAGACCGGCAGCGCTTTGGATCACGCGTATGTGCCGGGGGCAGCGGATGCTTCGTCGACGGCGAACCAGTTCGTGTTTCGCCTGGCAATCCGCCACAAGTTCTAACTGCCACACCGCATCACGCGACGCCACAAGCGTCGCGTGAGGATATGCGAGCGCCGTTCGAGCTCAGCTTCGCGGCGTCGCGCGGCAGGCTTAACGGCGCTTAACCTGCGGTAGGACGCAGAGCATCTCGTAGGCGAGATTCGCGCCAAGCAAAGCGGTCGTGCCAAACGGGTCGTACGGCGGCGCAACTTCGACCAGGTCAGCGCCCACGAGATTCAGGCCCCAGCTACCACGGATGATCTCGAGGGCTTGCGGCACAGTTAGACCCGCAATCTCCGGCGTGCCGGTGCCAGGCGCGTAGGCGGGGTCGATACCGTCGATGTCGAAAGTCAGATAAACCGGACCGTCGCCGATTTTTTCCCGCACTTCCTCCATCAGCGGTGCGAGAGAACGATTCCAGCATTCCTCGGCCTGCACGACGCGGAAGCCCTGGTCGCGACACCAGTCAAAATCTTCCGCCTCGTAGCCAGTGCCACGCAGGCCAATCTGCACGACGCGCTCACAGTCCAGCAAGCCCTCTTCAGCCGCCCGGCGGAACGGTGTGCCATGCGCAATCTTTTCGCCCATCATCGTGTCGTTGACGTCCGCGTGCGCGTCGACGTGAATCAGGCCAACCTTGCCGTGCTTCCTGTGGATCGCCCGCAGGATTGGCAGCGTGATCGTGTGGTCGCCGCCGAGCGTGATCGGCTTGGTGCCGTGCCGCAGAATCTCGTCATACGCCACTTCAATGCGCTTGATCGAATCAAGAAGATTGTAGGGATTGATCGCGACATCGCCGATGTCCGCGACCTGCAGCGAATCAAATGGCGCGGCGCGCGTCGCCATGTTGTAAGGCCGCAGCAGCACCGATTCGTTGCGAATCTGGCGCGGCCCGAAGCGCGCACCGGTGCGATTCGACGTACCCAGATCAAATGGCACACCGACGAAACATGCGTCAAGCCCTTCGGCCGACGCAACGTTCGGTAGACGCATCATTGTTGCGATGCCGCCGCAGCGTGGCATCTCATTGCCGCCCATTGGTTGAAAGTATTCCGCCACGATTGATTTCTCCACTTGAATTGTTCTGGTCGTCCCATCCGTTACGACTCTGATCGTATTTATACGTACTTCCAAGGAAAGTGAAATAACGATTTCTGGATGTTCACGTCAGCACTTATCGATGCGATCTCATTCGTCACGATGTTCCGCGATCCACTCGCTAAAGAGCTTTACCTTATGCTGATCCGCAAGGCACTCGGGATACACCAGGTAATAACGCGAGCCTGTCCCTATCACGGTATCGAACGGCATCGTCAGACGCTTCGCCGCAATGTCTTCGCCGACCAGAGTCAAGTCGGTGATCGCAACACCAAAGCCCTGCATAGCGGCATTGGTCGCCATATCGAGGGTGTCGAAGCTCGCGCCGAGGTTAGCGTCGACGGCCTGTGCGCCGACACGGTCGAGCCACAGTTTCCAGTCGCGATGATCGCGAGTCGGATGCAGCAGCGTGTGCTCTATTAAATCGGCCGCGCTCGCGAGTGGTTTGTCCTTCAGAAGATCAGGCGCGCATACGGGCGTCAGCCGTTCTTCAAAGAGCGCCACTGCGCGCACGTTAGCGCCCGGCGACGAACCATAAATGATCGCCGCATCGAACGGCTCGGACTCGAAATCGACGTCGTGCTGCCATGTCGTCGTGATTTGCACCTGGACCCCTGGATGGCCGCCTTGAAAACGCATGATCTTTGGCAACATCCAGCGCATGACGCAGGTCGGCACCTTCAGCGCGAGATCCGAGCGCTGACGGGTGAGGCGCAGCGAAATCTCCTCGATCCGCGCAAAGCTTTCCTTCACCGCCGGCAGCAGCAGTTCACCTTCTGCAGTCAGCGTGAGCCCCTTCGCATGCCGCTTAAAGAGCGGGAACTTGTAATATTCTTCAAGTGTGAGGATCTGCCGACTGACCGCGCCTTGCGTCAGACACAAATGCTCCGCCGCGCGCGTGAAGCTGCGGTGCCGCGCGACGGTCTCGAAGATCTGCAGCGCGTTCAAGGGTGGGAGTCGTCGCATGGTGTTCCAGGGGCGAAATTTGGACTCAGCCGTCGCGCAACGCCGGCCGCTCAGGCGAACGTAACGCATGCAGGCCATCAAGATACGCCGGTAAATAGGATTACGCGATGCGGACTTGCCCGCAAGCCATGCAATCCAATCCCGCCCGGCAATTGAGCATGTCGCCTCGTCTGGCGGCGAGACCCTGCGCGAGACGATCCTCCTCCGCATCACGCGGCATATCGAGATACTTTTTCCACCATTCGTCAGACAGCGCCCTCATGGAATGCGAGGATTTTTGTGCCTGTGCCTGTGCCTGTGCCTGTGCCTGTGCCTGTGCCTGTGCCTGTGCCTGTGCCTGTGCCTGTGCCTGTGCTCGAGGCCTTGGCTGTTGAACAGCTTTAACGCCCGCGACGCCCCCCGTTGTGGCGACGCAGTGACAGAGCCCGACTAGTGCAGAATCTTTGCCAGGAATTCCTTGGCCCGAGCGGACTTCGGATTGGCGAAGAAGTCTTCCTTGCGGTCGTCTTCCACAATCAGCCCTTTGTCCATGAAGATCACGCGATGCGCGACCTTCTTTGCGAACCCCATTTCGTGCGTGACGCACATCATCGTCATCCCTTCCTGCGCGAGTTCGACCATCACGTCGAGCACCTCGTTGATCATCTCGGGGTCGAGCGCCGAGGTCGGCTCGTCAAACAGCATCGCGATCGGGTCCATCGAGAGAGCACGTGCAATCGCCACACGTTGTTGCTGACCACCGGACAATTGCGCGGGAAACTTGTCCGCATGCGCACGCAGGCCGACTCGATCCAGCAGTTTCAGCGCCTTCCCGCCTGCTTCATCCTTTGAACGACCCAGCACCTTGATCTGGGCAAGCGTCAGGTTCTGGGTAATCGAGAGATGCGGGAACAACTCGAAATGTTGGAACACCATGCCGACTTTCGCGCGCAACTTCGACAGGTTGGTCTTCTTGTCACCGACTGACTGGCCGTTGATCGCAATCTCACCGTTCTGGAACGGTTCGAGGCCATTCACGGTCTTGATGAGGGTCGACTTGCCCGAACCCGACGGCCCGCATACCACCACCACCTCACCCTTCTTTACTTCGGTCGTGCAATTGGTCAAGACTTGAAACTGCCCGTACCACTTCGAAACATCATTGATGGAAATCATTTCTACACCTGTCAACGTTATGCCACTGCATCCACCGTTCTATTGAGCGCTGTGTGCCGATGGCGTCTGACGATCGCATCAGCGGTGCCGCGCCACCTGATACCTGTTTTCGAGCAAGCGGGCGTACCAGGTCAGTGGAAAGCACATCGCGAAGTACAGCACCGCGACCATTCCGTAGATTGGAAACGGGCGAAATGCGGTATTGGTGATCATCGACCCCGTCTTCGTCAGTTCGACAAAGCCAATAATCGACGTCAAGGAAGTGCTTTTAACGACTTGCACCAGGAACCCGACGGTCGGAGCCACTGCAATCTGGAGCGCCTGCGGCCAAATGATGTATCGCAGCTGCTGGCCATATGTCATGCCGAGACTGGCCCCGGCACCCCACTGCCCTCGCGGCACCGCATCGACGCAACCTCGCCAGATGTCGACCAGATAAGCGCTCGTGTAGAGCGTTAGCGTCACCGCCGCGGCGCTCCATGGAGACACATCGATGCCGAGCAAAGGCAGGCCAAAGAAACCAAGAAACAGTTGCAGCACCAGCGGGGTACCCTGGAAAAGTTCGACATACCACGCAACACCGTGCTGAAGCGCAGTGCTTTTCGATACGCGCATCGCCAGCAGCACCATGCCAACAGCCCCTCCGCCAACAAAGGCGATAAAGGAAAGCAGGACTGTCCAGCGCGCCCCGATAATCAGATTGCGCGCAATGTCCCATAGGGTGAAATCGCTCATCGCTTACGCCCCGCAAAGAGACCGGAGCCAAGCTGGTTCAACATGCGTCGCAACACAATTGCCAGGCCCAGATAGATCGCCGTGATCACCAGATAGATTTCAAACGACCGGAAGTTGCGCGACTGAATGAAGTTGGCCGCGTAAGTGAGATCCGGCACGGAGATTTGCGATACGACGGCTGATCCGAGCATAACGATCATGACCTGGCCGAGTAGCGCGGGGAACACGTTCGCGAGCGCCTGAGGCAGCACGATATAGCGAAACACCTGCCGCCCAGGCAAGCCAAGCGCGACTGCCGCCTGGACCTGCCCGCGCGGAATCGAGTCGATCCCCGCACGGACTATTTCAATCGCGTATGCGCCCAGGTTGACGGTCATGGCCAGCACCGCTGCCTGCATCTCGTCGATATGAATACCGAGACCTGGCAATCCGAAGAACACGAAGAACAACTGCACCAGAAACGGTGTATTCCGGATCAACTCGACATAGGTCCCGACGAGCGCGCGCGCCCATCGGGGGCCAGCCGCACCGACGGCGGCACCGGCCACGCCAACTACGCCGCCGAGCACCGTCGAAACAGCCGTGAGTCCCAGCGTCACCGCTACACCGCGCACAAGTATTCCTGTGTACGTGTGCAGATCGCTGAAATTGAACGCATAACTCATTACGTACTCACAGATTCGCTGGCAACGAAGTCTTCAGCCACTTTTGCGAGATTGCGTTCAGCGAGCCGTCCTTCTTTGCGTGGTCAATCGTCGCGTCAACCTTTTCCATGAGTCGCACTTCGTTTTTGTTCAGGCCAACGTGGTCAGGCGAGCTGAACAATTCGAACTTCTGCTCAGGCTCAATGGCCGGGTGACGCGCGAGAATGGTCGCTCCGACGTCGTTGCCCACCACCATCAGCTGCACCTGACCAGAAAGAAACGCCGAAATTGCGCCGTTCGGGTCGTCGAATCGTTTGATCGTCGCGCTCGCCGGCGCAACCTTCGAGATACTGAGGTCTTCAAGCGTGCCGCGCGCAACCGAGATGCTCTTGCCTGAAAGATCCGCTGCGCTCTTGACCGGCAGATTCTTCGGACCGAACACGGCCAGGTAGTACGGCGCGTAGGGCTGCGAGAAATCGATTACTTTCGCGCGCTCCGGCGTTTGGCCGACGGATAGCAGCATGTCCGCCTTGTGGTCAGCGAGGTACGCCATGCGGTTGTCGCCTGTCACCTGGACGAGTTCAACCTTCGCATTCAGCCCCTTGCCGATCAGGTTAGCCATTTCGATGTCGTATCCAACCGGTTTCATATCAGGACCGATCGAGCCGAACGGCGGATAGTCCTCGAAAACGCCGACCCGAACGACACCGGACTTGGCGATCGAATCGAGCGCATCAGCATGCGCGACAGGCGCCAGCATCGTCAGCACGGCACCACAGGTGACCGATAGCGTGAAGACCGTGTTGCCGAAAAGGCGATTCGTGACGCGGGAAAGGGATAAAGCGTTCATGGTGTGCTCCTCTATGGATAGTTTTGTGTTGAATTCAATGTGTCTGGCGCGCGGCAACAAGCTTGCACGCGTGAGCCGGCAATTCAGCCAGTACTGGCATGCCCAGGGCAAGACCCGGTGTCTCCCGGGACGTCGTTGCGACAGTCAGTGAGAAGCCGGAGCAATCGATCGTCGCTTCGAGCGAGGCGCCCACATCGCGGATGAACGTCACTGTGCCGCTTAGCCGGTTCGGGCCAGCGTCAGCCGACGCGGTCTTGACACAAACGTCTTCAGGACGGATCAGCAGACGGACGTCCGACGAGGCTTGCGCCCCCCGCTCCGGTTGGGTCACGACGATCTGCTGCCCGCCGGGCAAGCTCACGCCGCCGCGCCCATCGTGGGTGACCGGCAGAATGTTGCCCAAGCCGATAAAGTCCGCGACGAACTCGCTGACCGGATCGCGGTAGATATCGAGCGGCTTGCCCACTTGCGCAATACGACCCTTTTCCATGACAACGATTTCGTCGGCCATCGTCATCGCTTCGCGCTGGTCGTGCGTGACCATGATTGTCGTGATGCCCAGGCGTTGTTGCAGCAGGCGGATTTCCACATGCATCGCTTCGCGTAGCTTGGCATCGAGCGCGGAGAGCGGTTCGTCGAGTAAAAGCAGTTTCGGCGATGATGCGATCGCGCGGGCGATCGCGACGCGCTGGCGCTGGCCGCCGGATAGCTGGGTGACCGGCCGGTTCGCCATATGCGGCAACTGGATCAGCTCAAGCAGTTCCGTGACGCGGCGGCTTTGCGCCGCCTTGTCCGTTTTGCGCAAGCGCAGCGGATAAGCAACGTTCTCCGCCACCGTCATATGCGGAAACAACGCGAGCGACTGGAACACCATGCCGAAATCGCGCCGGTTGGCCGGTAGATGAGTGATGTCGCGGCCAGCAAAGTTCACACTACCGGAGCTTGGCGTTTCGAGCCCGGCGATCATGCGCAGCAAGGTGGTCTTGCCGCAGCCGGACGGGCCGAGGAAGCAAACCAGTTTGCCGTCCGGCACGCTAAGGTCGACGTGGTCGACGGCATACGCGGCATTAAAGCGCTTGGTCACGGCCTGCAATGTCAAATGAGTCATGAAGGTTTCCTGCTTGGGCCAAAATCGCCACGGAATCGAAGCGCAATCAAAACGGAATCAGAGAGCAACGCCTTCATCGCCGATCAGCTTCTCGAGCAACCAGATCAGCGCGAAGTCGATCGCGACGATAAAAACCGCGAACGAAAACACAGTCGGATCGAGCGACGACACGGTGCGGCTATAGAGCCATACCGGCAGCGTCATCGTGTTGATGCCGTAGAGAAAGAACGTCACCGTGAATTCGTTGAACGAGATAATGAACGCGAACAGCATGCCGGCGAGGATGCCTGGGCGCATGAGCGGCAACACGACGTCGAAGAGCGCTCTACGTGGGCTTGCACCCATCACGCAGGCGGCTTCCTCGAACTCCGGGCCGATCGAGGCCACCGAGGCCGCGCAGTTCTTCACCGTGAACGGCAGCGCGAGAATCACATGCGCGATGATCAAACGAAACACGCCGAGCTCGACTGGCAGGACGTTAAACACCAGTAGCAGCGACAGCCCGAGCATCACCAGCGGGTAGACGAGCGGCAATGCGACCAGTTGTTCGACCGCCGACTTGCCGCGAAATCGGTAACGGCTCAACGCATAGGCAGCCGGCACAGAGACGAGTGTGGCGATGATCATCGTCGAGACGGCGACGATCAGGCTGGTGCTAAGGGCACTGCCCATCGACAGTGCATCGCTCGCCTCAGGTGACACGAAGTTGTGCCACGCCGCGCGATACCACTGCAGGCTATAGCCGGACGGTGGAAATTCGAGCGTGTCCGATGCGCTGAACGACATCGTGATCATCGTCAGAATCGGCATCGCAGCGAGGAACAGGACGATCGCGGCGAGCAACGCGGCGGGCTTGCCAAGCTGGCCCGGCATCGCGGTGGGCAGACGTAGCGAGCGCAACCGAAGGGAGGCGGCGGGCGTGCTCATGCGGAAGTCTCCTCGAGATGTTGCGTGCGACGCACGAGCCGCTGCGAGATGGTCATCACGGTCAGCGTCGCAACCATGAGCACGACGCCGGAAGCCGACGCGGCGGGCCAGTTCAAAAGCGGCGCGACCTGGTCGTGCACCAGCACGGCGAGCATCGGCACACGGCGTCCGCCGAGCAGCAGCGGCACGGCAAACGCGCTGGCGTTATACGCAAACACGAGCAGCGCGCCGGACACGAGACCGGGCATCGCCAGCGGCAGCAACACGTGGCGCAGGGTTTGCCAGCGGGTCGCTCCGAGCGTCGCTGCGGCTTCTTCGTACGAACGCGACACCGCACGCATTGCGCTCGACAGCGGCAGCACAGCCAGCGGAAACGCAGTCTGGATCAAGCCGAGCAACACGCCGTGCTCGCGATACAGCCACAGCACCGGCCGGTCGATCAGCCGGGTTGCGAGCAGTGCGTGATTGAGCAATCCGGCCGGACCCAGGATCACCAGCCAGCCATAACCTTGCAGCAGCAGATTGACGAGCAGCGGCAAAAGCACGCCGGCCAGCAGCAGCCGCCGCGCGAGGCGCGATTCGGTGCGCGCCATCGCGAGCGCGACCGGAATCGCCAGCAGCACGGCGCAAACCATGCTTTGGAACGCGAGCTTTAGCGTGATCCAAAGCGACTTCATGAAGTAGCTGTCGGCCAGATCCGCATAGTTCTGCAAGGTGAAGCCGTGCCACTCGTTGCCGGTGGTTCCGAAACTCATCCGCAACACCACGAGCGCAGCCGCCGCGAGCACGGCAAGAAACACGAGGATCGGCGTCAGCAGCAACCACGGCCGCGCGTTTGCCAACGCGGCGCCGGGCGCGGCGGACGCCGGCTCGTCCGGCGCGCCGGAAGCGCGCCGCGAGGAGAGCGCGGGCATCGTGGTCATGCCGAGAAAATCTCGGTGTAGCGCTTGATCCACCCAGCTTGCACCGAGGCGAGCGACTTGTCGTCGTGCAGGACAGCCTTTTCGGCGATCTGCTTCGGACTCGGTACGAACGCGCGGCTCTCGGCCGGGATCACCGCCTTCGAATTAACCGGGCCGTTCAGCACGTCGGCAGCCATGCGGCCTTGCACGCCGGCATCGAGCGAATGGTTGATGAAGGCGTGGATCAGATCGCTGTCGGCCGGATGCGACTTCGGGATCACCGTGAACATGAGTTGCGTGGCGAAACCTTCCTTCATGCCGTAGGTCACGCCCATCTTGTACTCGGGCTTGCGGATCTGGTCCGGGAAAAAGGCCGGCGAATAGATGCCGCCGATATCGAGCGAACCGGTGCGGAACAGATCGGCCACCTGATTCGGGTTCTCGCCGAGCGTCATCACGCGGTCTTTCAACTGCATCAGCTTCTTGAAGCCGGGCTCGATGTTCTGTTGCGAGCCGCCAGACATTTTCGCAGCGATGATCGCGAGGTCCACGGCTTCAGCCCATTCGGGCGGCGGCAGGAACAGGCGTCCGGCGTACTTCGGATCCCACAATGCTTCGTACGTGGTCGGCGCGGTCTTGAGCGTCGACGTGTTGTAGATCAGCCCGTCCGACCACAGCAGATAACCGACGCCGAAACCGTTCGCGCCCGTGCGGTATTGCGGCGCGACGTCCTTCAGGTTCGGCAGCTTGTCGAGATCGGGCTTCATCAGAAGACCCGCGTCACCGAGACCCGCCGCGCCGACGCCGGCCAGCGTGATGACGTCGTAAGTCGGACGATCGCCCGCGGCCTTGACCTTGGCGACCATGCCGGACGTGCCGTCGGCGCGGTCGGCGATCACCTTCGCGCCGGTCTTCGCCGCGAACGTGGCGGCGATGTTGCGCAGCGCCGCAGCGCCGGTGTCATCAGACCACGTCAACAGACGCAGGGTCTTGCCGGAGAAGTTCTGTTCCTGCGCTCTCAGATTGACGAACGGCATGGGCAGCGCGGACGCCGCGAGTGCTGCACCCAGCGTCTTGATTGCCTGTCTTCTACCTTTTTTGATGTCCTGCATCATCGTCTCCCGTGTGAACTACGCTACTGCCTCTCCGCTCTCCTAACGCGCTTGCGTTGGCGGAACGGACTCTAGACTTCATAAATACAACTAATAAACCATATCTCTGCACGAGCACGATGACGAATGCTCATGCGCCGTCACCCTTCGTTTCGAACCGACAGAATCTGTTTGATTTCCTGAAATGCGGCGAGGCCGAACGGTCCAAGCTCACGACCGAGGCTGCTGCGCTTGTAGCCACCCCACGAGGTCTGGGGGAAAATCAGTTGCGGGGCGTTGATCCATACAACACCCGCATCCAGGGCATCCGCAACGCGCTTACCCCGCGCTTCGTCGCGCGTGACGACGGTGGCAACGAGACCAAACTCGCTGTCGTTAGCCGCGTCGATTGCGTCCTGCTCGCTGTCAAAGCTGCGTACGCACAGCACCGGCCCGAAAATTTCCTCGCGCCATACGCTGCTGTTAGCCGGCACATCGACGAAAATCGTGGGTCTGACGAAGTACCCGGAACCCGTCACCGGTTCGCCGCCAGTCACGAGGCGCGCGCCTCCCTCCTTGCCTCGCGCGATATAGCGCTGCACACGTTCGAACTGCGCACGGCTCGTCAACGGTCCCATCTGAACGCCAGGCATGAAGGGGTCGCCCACCACCGTCTGCGCAGCGCGATCGGCAAGACGCTCAACCAGGGCATCGGCGATCGATCGATCGACCAGCACACGGGAGGTTGCCGAGCACATTTGCCCGGCGTTGAAGAATGCGCCCCCCATCACGAGATCCACTGCGAGATCGAGGTCCGCATCGGCAAACACAACAATCGACGACTTGCCGCCCAGTTCGAGACTGACACCTTTGAGCGTGTCGGCTGCCGTCTTCATCACCGTCTGGCCAACCCCGGTACTACCGGTAAATGAGACTTTCGCGACAAGCGGATGAGCGGCGAGCGGCGCCCCCACTTCCGCGCCGGTACCGGTGACGACATTGAACACGCCGGGCGGTAGGCCGCATTCGGCCACGATCGAGGCCAACTCCAGTTCGGGCAACGGCGTGATTTCAGAAGGCTTGAGCACTACCGCGCAACCTGCAGCAAGTGCTGGCGCGAGTTTCCACGCAGTGGTGACCATCGGAAAATTCCACGGCACGATAAGCCCGACGACACCTGCCGGTTCACGGCGGATGAGCGCCCGATGGTCTGGACTCGGGATCGTCACCTCGGATTCGCCACTCACGTCAAGGCCTTCTGCCAGGCCGGCGTAGTACTCAAATGTTGCGATCACATCGCCGACGTCGATCCGTGCTTCCTCGAGGGGCTTACCATTGTTCTGCGACTGCAGCGTGGCGAGCCGCTCGCTGCGGGCTTCGACACCGCGAGCGATCGCTCGCAGATAGTGCGCTCGAGCGGAGCCGCTGGTATTCCGCCACGACTTGAATGCGCGCCCAGCGGCGCGGACCGCACGATCGACGTCGTCGGCGCTACCGGCGTCCACATGCGCGAGCACCGCCTCGGTCGATGGATTGATAATGACAAGCTGTGCGCCACCAGCAGCACTGCACCAGCGGCCATCAATGTACAGTTGTGTTTGCAACTGAATTCCGTCTGTTGAATCGACGTGCGATACCTGTAGTGAACTCATGCGGGCACCTGCTCAAACCAGTCGCTCTCGCGGATTTCGATCACCGTCGGAAAGTCGCATCGCGTGGCGCGTTGCAATTCGCTGACAAGCGCCTCCGGTGAATCTACGCGAACCGCGGCGCACCCGAACCCTCGCGCAAGTGCAATAAAGTCCGGCGTATAGATATCCACACCGACTGGCGTAATGTCCCGCTCGACCATGTACTTGCGGATCTCGCCGTAACCGAAGTTGTTCCACAACAGAACGATCAGGGGGACTTGCGCTTCGACAGCACTCGCGAGTTCCGGCAACGTGAATTGCAGACCACCGTCACCTATCAGGCAGACAACCGGACGATCCGGCGCCGCGAGCTTCGCGCCGATACCCGCAGGCAAACCATAGCCAAGCGTTCCATATCCGGTCGAAGAGTTGAACCATGACCGCGGCGCGGGCGCATCGTAAGTGAAGTTGCCTGCATAAGCGGGACGCGTCGAATCACCAACGATGATCACACCAGGAAGCGCGCTTGTGAGCGTGTCGATCAGACGCTTCTGTGACAGCGTCGGAGCGTCGTAGCCCGCCGTCACCGCAGCGCGTATGGCGGCGACGCGGCGCGCGCCCCATCCTTCCCGGACGGGCGTGGATGGTCGTTCGCGCAGCGTGGCGCACAGTGCCGCGAGCGCCTGTTGCGCATCGGCGGCGATCGCGAGATCCGGACGAAAATTGCGCATGAGTTGCTGCGCGTCGATGTCGATCCGCACGAGTCGTCCATTGATGGCGAAGCCGCCATCAAAGACGACGTCGTAGTCGGTTTCACCCAGCTCCGTGCCAACTGCAAGCACCACATCAGCCTCGGCAACCAATGCACGCGTCTCTGGAAGCGATTGAGTCGAACCCACCAGCAGCGGGTGGCCGCACGGCAACAATCCTTTGGCGTTGATCGTCAGCGTAACGGGTGCCTGCAGCCGCTCCGCCAACTCGCGCAACTCGTCAGCGGCGCCCACGGCACCGCCGCCGGCAAGAATCACCGGCCGCTGGGCGCCCGAAAGACAATTCGCGGCATCAGCGATAGCACGCGCACTGGCAGCGGGTCGGGCGGGCAGCGTTACCGGCGCAACTTGCATCCCACGCGCCGGCGCCACGATCACGTCCAGCGGAATTTCAATATGTACCGGTCGCGGCCGTGCGCTTTCGAAAACGGCGAATGCTCTGGCGAGCACCTGCGGCAGTTCGTCGGCGCTCAACAGCGTGTGGGAGAACGCGGCGAGTCCAGCGAACACACCTTGCTGGGACGGCAACTCGTGAAGACGGCCGTCTCCGCTACCGAGCTGCCGCCGCGCATTCACGCTAGAAATGACAAGCATGGAGATCGAATCGGCATACGCCTGAGCCATCGCGGTCGCGATGTTTGTCATGCCCGGCCCGGTGATGATGAAACACACCCCTGGCTTGCCGGTTACGCGGGCATAGCCGTCGGCCATGAAGCCCGCTCCCTGCTCGTGGCGCGGCGTGACGTGACGAATCGAAGAAGCATCCAGACCACGATAGAGTTCGACGGTATGCACACCCGGGATGCCGAACACGCACTGCACACCGTAACCTTCGAGCAGCGTGACAAGTGCCTCACCACAGGTCTTGCCTGACGTTGAGGACAAGCAAGTCGTTTTGGTTTCAATCTGGCCGAGGCTGGTGGTACTGTCCGGAAAGTTCATTGGTCGTCAGGCTCTTGATTGGTTTGAACCAGACGGTGGCTGGCTCCAATAAAACTGTTTTTCAACATTCGCAGAAGACGGGCTGCACAAACTGCTCGATCGCATCGCAACTCGCCGGTGCGCGGATCACGTTTTCATTGAGCGAATTCTTGCCGTTCGACGGGACGAGAACAATCGATCATTTTTCATGCGGCGCATGAACTCAATGCATGAGCAAGGGGAAACCCTGGCTGGGAAAGCGTTGTCGGGTATGGCGTTTGCGGCGGCCAAGTCAGCCCCAACCCATTCCGAACGCTCATTGCTCGGTACCGGAGGCGCGGCCAATCTTCCGCTCCACGGCGCCAGCATTCCAATGGTGGTCCGTGGCTAACCGGCCAATCTTAATATATAAGGATTACTTACTATAAGAAGAAGCAACGGCGGAATCACGGTCGGTGAACGCGTCTGTATTCGTTGTTCGTGCGGTTAGGGCCGTTGGGTATCGGATTTCTTGCAGGGTCCGGAATCGGCCTTTCTACTTCAGCGACTCACGCCCGTGACCAGCTGCAGGGGCGTTTCAATGACCCGCGACAATTCGTTCTGCTTTGTCTGTTCAGTGACAGCTTTCAACGCCACGTCGAGGCCGAACACGGCTTGCCGTTCGGCGAACTGATTCATTGTCGCGAGCACGCGGCCGTCGGCGAGCAACGGCTTGATCGCATCGCTGCCGTTATACCCGGTGACATACACACCGCCGGTTCTCCCCGCATCGCGAATGGCATCCACCGCCCCCATTGCCATATTGTCGTTACCGCACATCAACGCACGGATTTGTGGGTAGTCGGCTAACATCTTCGACGCAACGTCCCGTCCTTTCCCATAGTCCCAGTCGCCTGCTTGTATGGCGACGATCTGCATGCCGGCCGCGCTCATCGCGTCCTTGCTACCGGCCGTGCGTTGCTGCGCATTGCGGTCAGCGGAAATGCCTTCGATGATGCCAACCTGATCGCCCGCCTTGAGCCGCGCCGCAAGATAGTCGCCCACCTGCTTCGCACCCTTGCGGTTATTCGGGCCGACGAAGGGCACGGAGATGTGCGCGGCATCCTGCGACACGTCATCGAGCGGGTTATCGATGGTGACCATGATGATGCCGGCCTTGATCCCCCGTGCCACGATCACGGTCAGCGCCTTCGAGTCGGTCGGCGCGATGACGATCGCGTTCATCCTAGCCTTGATCAACTCGTCCACCATTCGGATCTGCGCGGCAGTATCGCTTTCCGTTGCCGTTCCGCGAACGGTCAAGCCGAACTGCGACGCATAGTGCTTCTGATAATTCAGCGCAGCGTTCGCCATCGCTACCGTGAACGGATCAGTCACCGACTTCAACACGAGGGCGATCTTCAGCGTGCCGCCCTGCATGGCATCGACACGAGCCGCACCTGTCAGGCCTGCCGCAGCTAGCGTGCCGGCAACCAGCACGCGGCGGCGCATCCTCTGCGTCATTGATTTTCTCTCCTTGGAGCACACGGACGAATCATTGCTTTGCGTCCCTGCATAAAACGGATCAAACCGCCGCCAACGCCGCTGCGTCCTGATCGCCGGTGCCCGTTAGCTGCCGCAAAACGGAAGCGATTTCATCGAACAACGGCCGGTTGCCAGTATCCCCGCTCAAGCAATGCTCTTTCAACGCCACCAGCTTCGCTGCGAGGTCCGCTTCCGCATCCAGCCAGTCGCATCGGTCGATCAACTCCTCGAGCAGACAACCATACGCCCTGACTTCGAGGCGCTGCAGCGCGGCGCCGAGGTCCCGATCATCATTGGTATAGAACGACGCCGCGCCAAAATCGCCCAGCAACGCGCGACCCTGCCCACAGTGCAGAACATTGTGTGCGTACAGATCGCCATGCATGACACCTTGCCGATGCAAATGACAAGCTGCCGACGCCATGCCGTAGGCAACGCGTAACGCCGAGGCCAACTCGAAGCGCGTACCGGCGTCGTAGACGTCACGTGTGCAGGACTCGAGGCTCGGTGGTCCGGCAAGGTTCGTGAATTGCGGATCGATCAGTTCCATCACGAGGCCATGTGCGCCCGCCGGATGGTCCTTCACCTTGCCCACCACCGGGATCAGGTTCGGATGATCGCCCGCACGAATGCAGGCCGCCATCTCGCAGTCCGGCAAGCCGTCGCTCGTTACCGCGCCTTTGAACAACTTGACGGCCACCGGTCGGCTCGCATCGTCATGATGAGCAAGAAGCGCCGCACGGTAAATGACACCGGACGCACCCTCGCCTAACTGCTGTTCGAGTTCCAACTCGTTCCATCGGATATCGGCAATCGGTGTCTCGACCAGTGCCGCCGTCTCCAGCGCTTCGCTGAACGGATTGCCGGCGAAAGCCAGCCAGGAAAGCCGTGGCAGGCGCAGCAACCACGCAGGCAGTCCGCTGAGTTGATTCGCCGCGAGACGCAGCAGTTCGAGCTGCGAGCAGGCAGCCAATTCCTCGGGAAGCGTGCGCAACCGGTTACCGGCAAGCATCAACTTCTGAAGTTGCGCGCAGGCGCCGATTTCCGGCGGCAGGGCCTCGATCTCGTTGTCGGTGAGGATCAGCCAACGCAGCAGCGGCGGCAGCGATTGACCCGAAACCTTGCGGATGCGGTTTGCCTTGAAGCCGACCATGCTCAGTTGCGAACACTGCCCGAGGACTTCCGGTAATTCCGTGAACGGGTTATCAGAAGCAAAGATGATGCGCAGCTTGCTTAACCGTGGCAGATCGTCCGGCAGCGTCGAGAGTGCATTGCCCGACAGATCGAGAATTTCCAGCGTGTCGGCCAGGTCGAAAATTTCGCGTGGAAATTCGCTCAGCCCGCACGACAGTTTGAGTCGGCGAGTACCCGACAGTTGTCCGGCCCGCAGTTGTTCAAGGGTGGTTGTCACAGTGGTAGAGAAGAGTTCCGGTTGCCGGTCGGCAACGTGCCGAGGGTATCAATTCTACTGAGTCGCGGGCCATGCGCGAAATTGGATAGCAAGATCCGGCGTGACCTCAGCGAGGACGACGGTTAAGCTGTCAGGTATCGGAGCCACGGCACAGCGAGATCGCAGCCTTGCATTGAGCCATTCCAGCCTCCAGCTAGCCAGGAACCACGCAACGTGACATACGCATACAAGTTAATGGATTCGCCCGTCGGCGAGCTCAAGCTCGTCGCAAACGGGAACCGGCTTGCCGCCATTCTGTGGGAGAACGACAAGTCGAACCGGGTGCGTCTTCCGGAAATCGTCGAAGCGGATGACCGCCCGATCCTGGTCGAAACGGAACGGCAGTTGAATGAATATTTCGCAGGCACGAGAGACCGGTTCGATCTTGAACTCGACTTCCAGGGAACGGACTTCCAGAAGAAGGTGTGGGTAGCGCTCTTGACGATCCCGTTCGGCGAAACGCGCAGCTACTCGGACATCGCGAGGCAAATCGGAAACATTAACGCGGTGCGGGCCGTGGGCGCGGCCAACGGTAGAAATCCGATCTCCATCGTGGCGCCGTGTCATCGCGTGATCGGCGCGTCCGGCGAGCTGACCGGCTTTGCAGGCGGATTGACGAACAAGATGTTGCTCCTCTCGCTCGAGGCTGGGCAGACTTCGCTGGAAGCGGCTGCGAATTCGACTGAGGCAGCGGCAGCGGCGTCGGGCGCCGCGCCGGCAACGGTGGGCCGGGAAACGCCGGTGAAACCGGCACGTCCGGCGCCAAGCCGCGGGACACAGACCTCGTTGTTCGGCAACTGAGCCGATTCGAGGTCCTACGGTGGCCTCAGGCGGTGGCGTTGAATGCCTCGTGACAGGTCACATCGCCCGCAGGCCACGCGCCGCCGAATGAAATAGCCTGAAAATACTCGGCAGGTACACCCGGCACATAATTTCAACAATACTTGAAATGTTAAAACGATCGGCGTATCGTTTGGCCATGGACTCGAACCTCGTTGTACGCGCCCTTGGCGCGCTCGCTCATGAATCGCGGCTGGCGATCTTCCGTTTGCTGGTCGTTGCCGGGCCGGATGGCATGGCCGCCGGTGAAATCGCGCAGCAGCTCGGGCTTTCTCCATCAAGCCTCTCGTTCCACCTCAAGGACCTGTCACATGCCGAACTGGTGAAACCGCGGCAGGACGGACGCTTCATCATCTATTCGGCGAATTTCGATGCGATGACGGGACTGGTCGCCTTCCTGACCGAAAACTGCTGCGCCGGCGCACCATGTGCCGCGAGCGATCTCCCCGGCTGCTGCGAAAAATGAGTACCGCCAACACCACGGCACGCAGCGCCCGGCCGGCGATTGGATTCTTCGAACGTTACCTGACTGTCTGGGTGGCGCTGTGCATCGTATGCGGCATCCTCCTCGGGCAGCTACTCCCGCAACTCTTTCAGGCGATCGGCCGCATGGAAGTGGCACAGGTCAATCTTCCGGTCGGCGTGCTGATCTGGGTCATGATCATTCCGATGCTGGTCAAGATCGATTTTGCCGCGATGACGCAGGTGAAAAGCCAGTGGCGCGGTATCGGCGTGACCTTGTTCGTGAACTGGTTCGTCAAACCGTTTTCGATGGCGTTGCTCGGCTGGATTTTCATTCGGCATGTGTTCGCGCCATGGCTTCCCGCGGATCAGCTCGACAGCTATATCGCCGGTCTCATTCTGCTTGCCGCCGCGCCGTGCACGGCGATGGTGTTCGTCTGGTCGCAACTCTGCAAGGGCGACCCGTATTTCACGCTATCGCAAGTGGCGCTCAACGACGCCATCATGATCGTGGCGTTCGCGCCGCTCGTCGCTCTTCTGCTGGGTTTGTCGGCGATTACAGTGCCATGGGACACGCTGATCACGTCGGTCGGCTTGTACATCGTCATCCCCGTCATCCTCGCGCAGTGGCTGCGCCGCCATCTGCTCGCCAAGGGCGATGCGCATTTCCAGCGGGCGGTCGCCCATCTCGCGCCCTATTCGATCAGCGCGTTACTCGCAACCCTCGTACTGCTGTTCGCCTTCCAGGGGCAGGCAATCGTCAAGGAACCGCTCATCATCGCGATGCTCGCGGTACCGATTCTGATTCAGGTGTTCTTCAATTCCGGCCTCGCCTATCTGCTCAATCGCCGGCTTGGCGTCGCGCATTGCGTCGCGGGTCCGTCGAGTCTGATCGGCGCAAGCAATTTCTTCGAGCTTGCGGTGGCCACGGCGATCAGCCTGTTTGGCTTTCATTCGGGCGCGGCGCTTGCCACGGTGGTCGGTGTACTGATCGAAGTGCCGGTAATGCTGCTGGTGGTCGGCGTCGTCAATCGTTCGCAGCACTGGTACGAGGCGAAACACAGCGTTAAAGGACAACGAGGACAGCAAGCATGAGCGTCACGATCTATCACAACCCGGATTGCGGCACCTCGCGCAATACGCTGGCCATGATTCGCAATGCCGGCATCGAGCCGGAGATCATCGAGTATCTGAAGAACCCGCCTGATCGAGCCACGCTGAAGGACCTGATCGCCCGCGCCGGCCTCACCGTGCGCGCCACGCTGCGCGAGAAGGGTACGCCGTATGCCGAACTCGGCCTCGCGGAGGCGTCCTTGAGCGATGAGCAATTGCTCGATGCGATGCTGGCACATCCGATCCTCATCAATCGCCCGATTGTGGTCACCCCGCTCCGCGTGCGTCTATGCCGCCCCTCCGAAGTCGTTCTCGATATCCTGCCTGCGGCGCAACAAGGGGCTTTTACAAAAGAGGACGGCGAGCAGGTGATCGACAACGCAGGACGGAGGATTCGTTAATGTCCGGGAATCTGCCCAACATCAGCGGCCCACATTTCCACGCGCCGGATCTGCAAAAACTCGAACCGCACACGATTTCGCAACACGCCCCGCGAATTCTGCTGCTGTATGGGTCGTTGCGTCCCACGTCGTTCAGCAAGCTGCTCACACTCGAAGCCGAACGCATCCTGCGCCAATTCGGCGCTGAAACCCGGGTCTTCGATCCGCACGGCCTGCCGATCACGGACAGCGTAGCGGCCGATCATCCGAAGGTCGTCGAACTGCGCAAGCTATCGGCGTGGTCGGAAGGACAGGTGTGGTGCAGCCCGGAGCGTCACGGTACGCTCACGGCCGTGTTCAAGAATCAGATCGACTGGCTGCCGCTCGAAAGCGGCGGCGTGCGTCCCACGCAAGGACGCACGCTCGCGGCGATGCAGGTATGCGGCGGTTCGCAATCGTTCAATGCTGTCAACGCGCTACGCGTGCTGGGCCGCTGGATGCGGATGGTGACGATCCCCAATCAGTCGTCGGTGGCGAAGGCCTACCAGGAATTCGACGCCGACGGCAGGATGAAACCCTCTGCCTACTACGATCGCCTCGTCGACGTGATGGAGGAGTTGTACAAGTTCACGTTGCTGGTACGCGACCGTTCGGACTACCTGACCGATCGCTACAGCGAACGCAAGGAAGCGCAGCCGGAACTGGCGAGCGCGTTGGCGGCCGCCGCAATGGATCATGAGGCGGTCAACGCCGACAACAATGCCGACATCGGCGCATAAAGCTCCTATCCTTAAGAGGCCCTTTGGGCATCAACCAGGAGGATGACATGCGAATGCTTCTCAACGTACGGATACCGCACGAACCGTTCAACACGCTGGTGCGCGAAGGCACCGCCGGCGAAGTGATAGGAAGAATACTTGAAGAAATAAAACCGGAAGCCGCCTACTTCACCGAGCAGAACGGAACACGCGGCGCGGTACTCATCGTGAACCTCGACGATCCATCGGGAATTCCCGCACTCGCAGAACCATTTTTTCTGAAATTCAACGCCGACTGCGAATTCCGCGTCGTCATGTTGCCACAGGACCTCATGAAAGCCGGACTGGAGAATCTCGGCTCAAAATGGAAGTAGCACATACGCATGTATCAAACGATGTGTCTGCCGCCTGCGGTTCATGAGACGCACCGCAGACGGCAACCCGCGCAAAGGCGCGAACCTGTGCTCCGATCATCCGAGTTCAAATGATGTCACGCCAAACACGCGTTCGATCTGGATAGCGGGCGGTTCCTGCGTGTACATCCGCGCGGTTTCAAAGACGCTCGTCATGCCATGCCGCTCAGCCAGCGCGACAGCAGCGGGATGGGTCTCCGGCGCATCGAGGACAATGACCTCGCCCGGCATGCGCGCAGCCAACGCATCGAACAGATCGTCCGCGATCTCTTCACTATCGGCGAAGAGCGGGCCGATCTTGCATCCCGCTCTGCAACGGCGCAGTACGCCGTAGCCGGCAACCTGACCGTCGCGAACCGCGGCCAGCGCGATGGCGCCAGGTTGTCCGAGCCATGCGGCGAGAAAACGCTCACGCGCGGCGGGAAAGCACCGGCGATCGTAGTCAAACAGCAGTTCGAACGGCAGCGCCGACGCATCCAGAATATTCGACCGCGCAGCGCCTTGGGCGGAGGCTTGAACGACACCCTGAAAGCGAATGTTTCGATATGCAAGCCGAAAACCGGACTTCCTGTAATTCGCCTGCTGAGCGACGACGCCGTCCAATCCGACATTGCGGTTGCACAGATAGTCCATCCCGTGCTGCCAGACGCGCATGCCGAAGCCTCTGCCGCGAAACGCCGGCTTCACGATATACAGACCGATAAAGCCGAAATGCTCGCCGTAGGCGACCGCGGAAATGCAGGCAGCCGGTTCGCCGCGCCACGCTCCGACAAAAAACCCGTTAGGGTCGCCGGCACGAAAACATTCTGCATCGTGCAGGCCGGGGTTCCATCCTTCCGCCGCAGCCCATTCGACCGATAACGCTACGTCGTCAGCCGACATGGTGCGCACGACAAAATCATCATGCTCGTCCAGGTTCATCACGATCGCCTCGCCCACTGCTCCTGAAGAATAGCGGCCGCCGCCCTTGCCGCCACCTCGCAGCCGAGGGCGATAGGCTCCTCAGCCGTATCCTCGATGAAGTGGTGGCTCACGCCAGGCACCAACTTCAATCGCTGCGGTCTAAGCGTTCCCTAAGGTTCGCCCGCTAAGATCGGCACGCGATAGTCCGGCGTGCCGCATGGCCTGCACGGATCGAATCCGGCTATTGCGGGACCTCGCGAAGCGCTCTCTGCCATGGCATCGGTCTGGCAACACGTCACCATTGATAACACGTCTCAAAAATCTCACTGCATGAATACACTCGAAGCATACAATCACGCGCTCTTTCTGATGATCAACGCCACGCCAGCGACGCCCGCCTGGCAAATCGACGTGGCACGCTCGATCGCTATTTACGTCGTTTATCTCGTGCCGCTGGCACTCATCGCGATATGGCTCTTCGGCGACGAGCGTCAGCGCGAAGTCGCCGTGCGCGCGTTTTGCGTGACCCTGCTCGCCCTCGGACTGAGTCAGATTATCGGTGTGATTTGGCCACATCCCCGGCCTTTCGTGATCGGCATCGGCCATACGTATCTGGAGCACGCGCCCGACTCGTCGTTCCCTAGCGACCACGGAACCTTCTTCGCCAGCATCGCGTTGACCTTGTTGCTAGGTGGCGTGACACGTTACGGTGTGGCGATCCTGTTGTCCGGTCTCGCGGTGGCGTGGGCGCGTGTGTTTGTCGGCGTTCACTTCCCGCTCGACATGGTCGGCGCCGTCGCCGTGGCATGCCTGGCGTTCCTGCTGATCGAGCCACTGTGGCGGCTGGGCGGCGCCACAGTCACACGCGGCCTTATCGCCGTGTACCGCAAGCTGCTGGCGTGGCCAATCGGGCGCGGCTGGTTGTCCTCATAGGCCAGGTGACCACGCGGGCAGCGGTTCGCGCGGCGTTCTCAGAACGCCGCTAGCGCCCTGCTCGCAGCTTGCCGCTTACTTCCAAAGGGTGCGGCCGAAGAAGGTCAGCGTGCGGTCCCAGGCCTGCTGCGACCAGACCGGATCGAACTGGGTTCTGGAGATACGGCCCGGCCCGACGGCCGTTTCGTTCGCAAACGCGTGGTACGCGAGATAGCGATGAAACTCGACGTCGACATTGGCCGCAGTGAGCTTGGCCTCCAATGCGTCGACCGTTTCAGCCGGGAAGAACTCGTCCTGGGTCGCCCAGTGACCGAGAACGGGAACCTTGATTTTCGATGCGTCGATGTACTCGAGCGGAGGGAAGCCGTACCACACCACCCCGGCCGACACTTCAGGAATATTGCATAGCGCGAGCAACGTGAGCGCGCCACCCATGCAAAAGCCGGTCACGCCGACGTTCGCCGCATGCTGCTTCAGATACTGGACGGCGCCCCGCACGTCCTGAGTCGCTGCGTCGCCGAAGTCGAGCCCGCTCAGCAAATGGTTCGCTTCCGCCTCTTCAACCGTCGACTTGCCGCGAAAGAGATCGGGCACCAGCGCCAGATAGCCGGCCTGCGCGAGCCGGTCCGCCACGCCGCGAATCTGGTCGTTCAAACCCCACCATTCCTGAATCACGACAATGGCGGGTGCGCCCTCCGGCTTCTCCGGCTTGGCCAGATAACCTTGGACATCCTTGCCGTCAGGGCGGCTAAACGTGATCATCGATCCCGCAGTCTGTTTCATCAGTTGCTCCTCGAGGTAGGCGAAGCTACTAGCATAGCGCCAGTGTGGCAGGTTCTGCTGGACCCCGGCCAGGCAGATCGACACGGCGTAACCATCCTGACCGGGTCAGGAAAAACCGGCTGGCGCACCGCGTGCGCCTCCACTCAGGCAATCTGGACGACCGGCAGAATCCGTCTCCCCCCGGCAACGATTGAAGTTGGCCAAATCGGCCACGCGAACTCATACTGCCGCTTACACGTCGCTCCCGGTTCAGGCCACTCATGTTCGTCCTCAATCACATTAATGGCACCCGCCGATCCGGATCACGTGGCCGCATCAAGCTGTCCGTCGTGCTCGCCGTGATTGCCGGCGCGCTGTTGAGCCCGGCCTTCGGCAGCGCCACCGCGCCCGATCCGTCGACCGTTGCCGCGCACACCGCCCCGACCCACGTCCGTATTCTTCGCGTATCCGGGGACGTGGTGAGAGACGGCCGGTGGGCCTTTCTTATCGCCGCGCTGAACCACACCGTACCCGCCTACGGCCCCTACGTCATCGACGCCTATTTTTCACCGATGTCGGCCCAGCGCGAGATCGACGAGGTGATATCGGGCCGCCTGATCAACGTCATAGCGAGCGAGCCGGGACACGCGGAGCTCGACACCGCGGCGATTCCGGTGCCGATTCCCATCGACCGTGGCCTGCTCGGCTATCGGGTGGGTCTGATCAATCAAGGCGAGCAGGCGAAGCTCGACACGATCCACGACCTCCAGGGTCTTCGCACACTTAGCGTTGGCCAGGGGCAGGATTGGGGCGACGTTCCTGTATTTCGCCTGGCCGACGTGCCACTTGTTACCGCAGTCCGTTATGACCTTCTCTTTGCGATGCTGGCTGACCACCGCTTCGATATCTTCCCGCGCGGCGTGGTTGAGATCACGCATGAACTGGCGGCCTTTCAGCCGCGCTACCCCAATATGAGGATCGACTCTCACCTGCTGATCCGATACCCGTATGCGCAGTTCTTCTACGTCAGCCAATCCGACCCGCTGCTAGCGAAGCGGCTTAGAGACGGCCTCGAAGCCATGCTGAAGGACGGGAGTTTTGAAGCGTTATTCCGTGAACACTTCGCGCAGGGCATCGCCGATCTGCACCTCGAGCGCCGCGTGGTGATCGATTTGAAGAATCCCTTGCTCCCGGCCTGGGTGCCATTGGATCGCAAAGAGCTCTGGCTCGATCCGTTCGACGGAAAGAAACAGAATTGATTCGAGGGACGATGGACGGTAAGGATTTCCTGACCAAAAAATCAGGAAACCAGCCGCCGATAGTCCGGACTGCCTGACGGCAACACGTGGGCCGAGCGTTTAAAGTGGTCCATCGCAACCCATCGCCTGGCCACCGTCATGACCAACTATATTTTGCCGCGCGAGCAAACAGTTGAACGCATCGACAAGCTGTGCGGTCGTCTGTTCGAGCTTTGGTGTGAAGAAAGAAAATTGGTACCGCTCGCCTATCTTTTGCACTGCTGGCCGTTGACCGGTCACGATGCGGCTGCGATCAAGCGTCTGGCCGACACCATGTCGGATCTGTCCCGGTTCCAGCCGGGGAAACTCAGTACGCGTGAGTCGATCGTGGTCCGCGAAGTCATCGGCAGCGCCCGCGAAGTCGTTGGAACCCCATTGCCACGCGGCGCCGCTGCCGCGCACGGCGCGAGCGCCCTGTGGACGCGAGTGTGGCGCGCAAATGCAGCGGGGCAAGCGCCGGCCGTTGCAGTAGCGGATTTCCTCGACGGCCCCTTATAGACCGCGATTCGGCCACGAGTGCAAAATACCTGGACAAGCATCACAGCACTCGCGGGGAAATATGGTGGCGAATAGCGTTGGTTCACTCGTTGCCCCGCCCGGCCGATTCCGGCACAGCGTGGTTCTCCGGCTGCTGGCCACTGTGCTGCTGTTCAGTTGCGCGGTAACGTTATTGCTGACCGCGCTACAGCTCTATCGCGACTATAGCCGCGGCGTCGAGCTGATCGAAACACGCCTATCGGACATCGACAGAAGCAATCGCGACAGCCTCGGCGAGGGTCTGTGGCAGCTCAACCGCACCGAGCTTCAGCTTCAACTGAACGGCATCTTGCGCCTTGCTGACCTGTGCGCCGCCGAGGTTCGCGAGACCGGATCGAGCGCGACGCCGATGGTGGTGACGGCTGGCACGCGCATGACGGGCGCCGTGATATCCCGCGAATTTCCGATCTTTTATCGCATCCACGGGGCACAGCAGCAGATCGGCACGCTCTATGTGCAGGCGACGCTGACCAATCTCTATCAAGCGCTGACGCAAACCGCGCTTGTCATTCTGGTCAGTCAGGCCACCTATACGTTCATCGTTGCGCTGTTCACCATCTACATCTTCTCGCGCCTCGTGACCCGGCATCTCGCCACGATTGCCCGGCTGGTCGGCGAATACGATTTCCGTGCAGCGCCGAAGCCGTTCGTCCTGCCGCGCCGTCAGCCGCGCTGGCCGGATGAGCTCGATCGCGTAGCGACCGCGTTCAACAACATGGGCGCGCGGTTGCACGACGCCTATCTGGCCGAGCGCGACGCCGCTCAGCAGCGGGAGGCGCGGCACCTGGCCGAAGCCGCCAACCGGGCCAAGAGCGAATTCCTCGCGAACATGAGCCATGAACTGCGCACGCCGCTGAACGGCATCCTCGGCTATGCGCAGGTTTTGCTGCGCGACGGCAGCCAGAACGAGCGGCAGCGCAACGCGGTCGAAGTGATCCACCGTAGCGGCGAGCATCTGCTGACGCTGATCGACGATACGCTCGATTTCGCGCGTATCGAAGCCGGCAAGCTGCGCATCGAGATGGCCGATGTATCGCTGCCCGGCGTTCTCGATGCGATCCGCGACATCATCGGGATGAAGGCGGAGCAAAAGCGCCTGCAATTCCTATGCGAGCTGCCCCCCGACCTGGGCTGCGCGGTGCGGGCAGACGAGCGCCGTCTACGCCAGGTGCTGCTCAATTTGCTGGCGAATGCGGTCAGATTCACGGACGCAGGCTGGGTCGTCCTGCAAGTCACCCGTGCGCCTTCAGGCGCGGTGCGCTTCTGTGTACGGGACTCAGGCATCGGCATCCCGGCCGACAAGCTCGGCGCGATTTTCCAGCCTTTCGAGCAGGCCGGCAGCACAGAACGGCGCGCGGGTGGCGCGGGGCTCGGCCTCGCGATAAGCCAGCAATTCGTGCGCGCAATGGGCGGCGAAATCCGCGTGGAAAGCGTGGTCGCACACGGGAGCACCTTCTGGTTCGATCTCGCGCCGGCCGCTGCCGATGCGTCCGCGGCGCCCAGCGCTTCGGCAACGTCGGCCGCGCGGCGCGCGACGGGCTACACCGGCCCGCGCCGCACCGTGCTGGTGATCGACGACGAGCCCGTCAATCGAGCCGTCGTGGTCGAGTTTCTCGATCAACTCGGCTTCGACACCCTGGAGGCCGCCGGCGGGCACGAAGGACTCGTGCAGGCGCAAAGCGGGGCGCCGTCGCTCATCATGACCGACATTTTGATGCCGGACATGGATGGGCTCGAGACGACGCGCAGATTGCGTCGATTACCGGGACTTGGCGATACGCCGATCATCGTCTTATCGGCGAATCCTTCCTGGAGCGACGAGAAACGAAGCGCCGATGCAGGCGCGAACGCTTTCCTTTCCAAGCCAGTCGACTTCGACTGGCTGCAAGCCCATCTGGCGGACTTGCTGGTACTGGAATGGACTTACTCGCCGGTGACCCGCTCGCCCCCACCTGACCCATCGCGCGCTCCCGTGCTGCCCGATGACGAGCTCGACACGCTGCATCGTCTCGCCCGTCTAGGCGACATGCGTGCCATCGCCGAATGGGCCGACAGGATGGCGGCGCTCGATGAACGCAATCTGGCATTGGCAACGGAGTTACGCGCGCTTGTGAAAGGCTATCAGTCCAAGGCCATCCTGCTGCTCGTGGAGGACTATCTCGAGAGGAGGCACAAGCCATGACTGACACCACGATCATGGCGGAGCCGGCCACTATTCTGGTTGTGGATGACGCGCCGATCAACCTCGGCGTCGTGGTCGACAGTCTCGAGAATAGGGGCTTTCGCGTGTTCGTTGCGCTCGACGGCGAGGAGGCGCTCGAACGTGCGCAATTTTCGCAGCCCGACCTGATCCTGCTCGACGTGAAAATGCCGGGTATAGACGGCTTCGAAACCTGTCGCCGGCTCAAGCGCAACGAACAGACCCGCGAGATTCCGGTGATATTCATGACGTCGCTGGCCGATACGGACGACCTCGTCGAAGGATTCTCAGCGGGTGGCATCGACTACGTCACCAAACCGTTCCAGATTGCCGAAATGTTGGCGCGCATTCGCACCCATCTCGCGTTGCGCGCCAAGCACAAGGCACTCCGTTCGCAGAACGACAGCCTCTCGAGCGAGGTGGCCGTTCGGCAGCAGGCGCAAGAAGCGCTCTCCCGCGTGCGCGACGAACTCGAAATCCGCGTCGCCGAGCGGACCGACCAGCTCGCGCGCGCGAACGCCAGCCTGCACGTCGAGATCGACGAGCGCAAACGAACCGAAACAAAACTCGTGTCGAGTGAAGCGCGCTTTCGCACGATCGTCGAAACGAGCCCGGTGCCGTTGTGCATTACGTCCATGCCGGATGGGCGGGTTCTTTACATGAACGCGCCGTTTCGCTGGCTGTTCGGTTTCGGCTCGGGCGATTACAGCGCCACCCACATGGGCGATTTCTATGTCGATCCGACCGAGCGCGACAGGACAGTCGAACTGCTGCGCGCCGAAGGCGGATTCACCAACGCCGAAATCCACTTCAAGAATGCGCAGGGTGAGCGCTTCTGGGCGGTGGCGACCGCTCGCATTGCGACGTTCGCCGACGCCCCGGCGATCTATGTCGGCCTCAACGACGTCACTGCGCGCAAACAGGCAGAAGAGAAATTGCGCGCCAGCGAAGCCAGTCTGGCGAACGCCCAGCGGCTGGCCAAACTGGGCGACTGGGAATGGAATGCGGCCGCCGGCGTGACGCATTGGTCGTATGAGATGTACCGGATCCTCGGTCTCGAGCCGACCGGTGTGAAGCCGAGTTATCGAACCCTGCGTGCGGCCATTCACCCCGAGGACCGGGCCGCTGTACGACAGGCCGTGCGTGCGGTGATCAACGACCGGCAGCCGCATTTCCTCGATTGCCGCCTGACCGGCGCTGACGGCGAGCCGCGCATCGTGCAGCTTCACGTCGAAGCCTCGCACGAAGGGCCGGGCTACCCGCTCAAGCTGGTCGGCACGATTCAGGACATGACGGAACGCAAGCGTGTCGAACAGGAGCTGCTCGAATCGCGCGAGCGGCTGCGCGAGTTATCCGCGTACATGGAGGCGGTTCGCGAAGAAGAAAGAAAACGGATCGCCATGGAAATCCACGACGAACTCGGGCAGTTGCTGACCGCGTTGAAAATGGATGTGTCGTTGTTGCGGATGCGGCTCGACAGCGACTCGGAAGCCGCCAGAAAAACCGAAGACATGCGTGAACTGGTCGAGAAGACGATCTGGATGGTGCGCAATGTGGCCAGCCACCTCAGACCGGCTGCGCTAAACTTCGGCATCCTGTCGGCGCTCGAGTGGCTCGTGGACGACTTCGTTCGACGTAATCGCATGCCATGCCAGTTGTCGATTCATGGCAGCGAACCGGTTCTGCCGGATGCGCATGCAACCGCCGTGTTCCGTATCGCGCAGGCCTCGCTCACCAATGTTGCGCGCCACGCTGACGCTTCACGAGTCGACGTCACGCTGACTGGCGGCAACGGTGAATTGGCGCTTCATATCAGCGACAACGGACGCGGCTTCGATCTGCCCACGGCGCGCCGGCGCTATTCCTATGGCCTGCTCGGGATGAGCGAACGCGCGCGGCTGATTGGCGGCACACTGCATATCGAGAGCGCACCCGGCGCGGGCACGATCGTCTCCATTCACGTCCCGCTCAGGACAGAGAAAAGACCATGATAAAAATCCTCATTGCAGACGACCATGCGATTGTACGAGGTGGCCTGAAGCAGATCATCGCGACCACGACCGACATGGTCGTCGCCGACGAGGCGGCCGAAGGCGCCGAAGTGCTCGACATCCTACGCGCCCGTCGTCCGGACCTGTTGCTACTCGATATGACGATGCCGGGCATTAGCGGCATCGACCTGATCCGGCGCATCAGGGCCGAGTACGCCAGCCTGCCGGTGCTCGTGCTGAGCATTCACAACGAGGCCCAGGTCGTCTCTCGCGCCCTGCGCGCCGGCGCAACCGGCTACCTCACCAAAGACAGCGACCCGGAGATCCTGCTCACCGCGATTCGCAAGCTGGCCGAAGGCGGAAGATTCATCGATCCGAAGCTGGTGGACTCGATGATCTTCGGCACGCACTCCGGCGACACCCCACCGCACGACATTCTGTCGGATCGCGAGTTCCAGGTGCTGCAAGCCCTGGCCGCGGGAAAGAGCATCAACGATATCGCTGAAGCGTTCGCGCTCAGCGCGAAGACGATCAGCACTCATAAAATGCGCCTCATGCAAAAACTGGGGCTCAGCAATAATTCGGAATTGATTCGCTACGCGATCCGACATCACATTAGTATGGAATAGCGTTCAATTAAGGAAATCCCTATGCGGATATCAGGATTCTCTGACTGCAGATGCGGCGACGTCCGAGCGAGATATTTTTTTGCATCTTTATGCTCAATTGAAGCTTTTGGTTTATGATCTCTCCCCAGTGAAGTCCGCCCACTCAAGAGCAAGCCTGTCCGGTGGCGCCTCACCGCCAGATTGTTAAATTTTAGTACGCGGCAAGAATTCCCGCAGCTCGTACCGCTGCCCGTAAAATTGACTGATTAACGTCTCTCAGGTTCTGGCATGCATTCCTCGGACGCCAGAGTCTTTCCGGCCGACACACTGTGTCGGCTTTTTTTTGCCGATTATTTACCGGAATAAAAACTTCATCCGGTTGATTGTCGAAGCCATTAATTAAATAGAGAAATTAAATCTCCCGCAAGCCTTTGCAGGGTTAAATCGTTTTCAGATAAGTGTTCCGGGTAAACGGTTTTGAAGTTGGTGCGTTTGAATAAGGAGTCCAACTCAAACGCCGTCAGATGAAATGCACCATCAAGCTGAGCGAAGCAGAGAGGCATACCTTGCAGCAAATGTCCGTGAATCATCAACATCGAGACATCCGCACGCGTGCGGCGGGACTCCTGCTGCTGGGCGACGGATTGAGTGCTCCCAAGGCCGCCGCAAGGCTGAATGTAAGCGCGCAGTCGATCTACAACTGGTCTCGCCTGTGGGCGGAGCAAGGCTTGTGTGGCCTGCTGTCCGGCCATGGCGGTGGTCGTCCTCGTGCGTTGTCCGAAGCCATGCTGGCCACGGCAATGGAGGTTGCGCGCACGGAGTCCATGACGCTCGGACAAATCGCGAAGCGCATCGAAGCCGTGCATGGCGAGCCGATGCCGTGCGCGCTGGAAACCTTGTCGATTGCCCTTCGGCGGGAAGGCTTCTCGTTCAAGCGCAACCGGTTCTCGCTCAAAAAAAGCGGAATCAGGAAGACTTCGAGATGAAATCAGCCACCCTCGACAAACTGCAATGTGCCGTACGCGCCAACGCCGTGCGTCTGGTCTATCTCGATGAAGCGGGCTTTGCCGCGTCACCTCCGGTGCAAAGAGCGTGGTCACCGCGTGGTCTTCCTCATTGCGTCGAACCTCGCTTCCATTGCAGGCGTTCGGTGCTTGGCGCACTCGACTTCGGCGCAAACACACTGGCTTACCATGTCGCGAATTCGTCGATCAAAGGCGACGCTGTCATCGAATTCATCGAGCAAATCGCCCTGCAGGGCGATGAACGTCCGACCGTAGTGGTACTCGACAACGCCTCGATCCATCATGCCATTGATCCCGAAGTGCATGAGCGCTGGCTACGCGAGCATCGCATGCAACTGTTCTATCTGCCGCCATACAGTCCCGAACTCAATCTCATTGAGATCGTTTGGAAGCAGGCCAAATACCACTGGCGAAACTTCGTCACCTGGACGAAGGAAACCATCGATGACGAAGTTCGCAACCTGCTCGGCGCATACGGCACCAAATTTCAAATCAATTTCGCCTGAACACTTAAGCGCGTGATACGGCGCCAGGTGGCGGGCCGCGAGCGCCATCTTTCCGATGCGTTTTATCGCGCCTGGAACTCGCGCATGAAATCGACAAAGCGTCGAACTTTCGCGGGCACGTGGATCGCGTCCGGAAACACTGCGTAGACCCCCTGTTGCGGCAGCGAATAGTCCGGCACAAGCTGGATCAGGCGGCGCTCACGCAAGTCGTCGGCGACAAGCCAGTCAGGCAGGATTGCCGCACCGCATCCTGCGAGCACCAGGGTCTGCACGGCGACCGCGGTATCTGCCTCGAGCGTCCCTTTGAAATGCGGTGTTTGCGTCGTCTTGCCGGATCGCGACTCGGTCCATGACAGGGGCGCCGTGAACCCGGCATGCCCCACCCAGTCGAGTACTGCCAGGTCACGTGGCGTGACGACCGCCTCTCGTGCCGCAAGATACGCGGGCGTCGCCACGGGCAATGCACAGAAACGCTGGATCGGCACCGCGCGCAGTGTGGAATCACGTAGCACACCAAGACGAATCGCAAGATCGAAACGCTCAGCGATGAGGTCGGCATGATGCTGAGATGTCGAATATTCGATCCTCAACGCCGGATGAATCCTGCTGAATTCGGCAATCGCGGGAACGACATAACGCAGGCCGTATTCTGCCGTCGATGTCACGCGCAAAGTCCCGGTCAGCGCATCCTGTCCGGCTCGGGCCTGCTGAACCGCCGCGTCCGCCTCGCCGATTAGCCGAACACAGTCGCTATGAAAGCGCGCCCCGACCTCGGTCAAGGCGAGGCGGCGTGTCGTCCTCACAACGAGCGACACACCCAGTTCGGCTTCAAGCCGCTTCAGGTCCGCACTCACCATCGCTTTGGTTATCCCGAGCGTCTGCGCCGCACGCGTGAACGATCCGGCATTGATGATCGCCACAAAGCTGACGAGACGATTGAAGTTGATCATTGAGCGCGTTGTGCATTGTCAAATATTGATTGACAGTATATCTGGGCAACGCACGATATTCGATCCCAATGAGGCACCCTATAATGGCCCGGCCCTTAACGGCATTGCCATCAATCCACGCTTGAGACCGAGGCCTTCATGAGCAGTCGCATCATCAATATTGATTCCGTCGACTTGCATCCGCTACCGCCCGACTACGCACCGACCGGCGACGCCGCGACGCGTTTCGCACCCCGCATCGGCATGTTGGGACGCCGCCTGGAGGCGCTTAAACTCGGCTATAACGTCATCGCATTGGCGCCAGGAAAGCGTGCGTTCCCGTTCCACAATCACCGCGTGAACGAAGAAATGTTTTTCGTGTTGAGTGGACAGGGCGAGGTGCGGATCGGTGACACGCTTCATCCAATCCGTGCCGGGGATGTGATCGCCTGCCCAGCCGGCGACACAACGACAGCCCACCAGATCGTGAATTCGAGCGATCAGGAACTGCGCTACCTCGCGATCAGCACGCAGCAGTCGCCGGAGATCTGCGAGTACCCGGATTCGCACAAATATTCGGCGATGCTCGATGGCCCTGACGGCTTCAACGCGACCGGCTCGCTCGGCAACAGCGTGGGCTACTGGGACGGCGAATAAAGGCGGGATTCGTCTGGCCGGCTCACATTCACCCCGGCCAACTCAGCGGCGGGTTGGTCACTTACCGGAACCGCACAGGACGAAACGGATAGGGATCGGCGCAAGGCGCGGCGCCCGTCATCATCTCCGCCAGCAGACGGCCCGTCACGGGACCGAGCGTCAATCCGTGGTGGTTGTGGCCAAACGCGAACCAGAGTCCTCGATGGCGAGGCGCTCGTCCAATGACGGGCCGCATGTCTGGCGTACAAGGACGCAACCCGAGCCATGGCGCGTCGTCCAGCCGGCGGCCCAGACCGAATAGCGGCCGGGCGATGTTTTCCGCGCGCGCGAGTTGAATACCCGTCGGTGGCGCATCGCGGCGGGCGATTTCAACGCCAGTCGTCAAACGCAAGCGGCCTTCCATTGGCGCCACGACGTACCCTCTCTCCGTGTCCACGAGCGGTACCGAGAGCATCGGCTTCGTGGCCTCGTAGTGCATGTGATAGCCGCGTTTCGCGCGCAGCGGTATGCGATATCCGAGCGGCGCAAAAACCTTGTCGGACCACGGGCCGAGTGCCGCGACCACCTCTTTGGCACTGATCCTGCCTTGCGACGTCTGCACGGTCCATGCGTCGGCTTCCAGACGTACCGTGGTCGCCTCTCCGGTCAGAAACGTGCCGCCGCCATTCTCGAACAGGCGCGCATATCCCTTCGTCAACGCCCCCGGATTGGAAATACTCTTCGGGTCCTGCCAGTGCAAGGCGCCGCAAAAGCCCGCGCCTAAACCAGGTTCGCGTGCCAGAAGTCGCGCGGCATCGAGCGGGGCCACGCGCAGTCCGTATGTCCTCGCCGTGACTTCGGCGGCTGATGCCTGCCGTTCATATTCCGAGCGCGTGCGGAATGCCTCGAGCCAACCGCCGTCGTGCGCAAGGCTTTGGAGGCCCGCACGCTCGATCAGCACATTGTGTTCATCGACGCTTTGCCGGATCAGCGGCAGCATGTCGCGCGCGGCAGCCGCTAGCCGTTCCGGAGACGACTCCCACCAGAACCGCGCGAGCCACGTGGCGAAAGACGGCAAGGCCTTGTAATCCCAGTAAAGGTCCGTCGACTGATTGCGCATGTAGCGCAGCAGCGTACCGAGATCGCGTGGAAAGCCGTAAGGGACCACCGACGACCGCTCGATCAAGCCTGCATTGCCGAAACTGGTCTCCTCACCGGGGCCGCGCCGATCGACGAGCGCCACGCGGCGCCCTCGATCCTGCAGATGCAGCGCCGACGACACGCCGACAATCCCGGCGCCCAACACGATCACATCGAAATCCATAAGTTACTTCGCGATGATGTCGCGCTTGAAATACTTCTGCGACAGATTGCTGAGCGTACCGTTTTTCTTCAAAGCGTCGAGCGCGGCATCGATCTTTCCGGCCAACCCCTTGTCGCCTTTACGCAAGCCGAAACCCGTCCCTTCGCCAAGCGTTGCCGGATCGCTGAGCGGCTGGCCGACAATCGCATAGTCGTGGCCTGCGGGCTTGTTCAGGAAACCATCCTCAACAGTCTGCGCTTCCTGGACGGCAGCATCCAGGCGTCCGGCCACGAGGTCGGCATACACCTGATCCTGGTCCTGATACGAGACGATCGATACGCCCGCATTCGCCCAATGGGCCTTGAGGAAATCCTCTTGCGACGATCCCTGCAGGACGCCGACGCGTTTGCCCTGCAGGCTCTTCACATCTGGCAGCAACGGGGAACCACGCTTGGCCACCATCACGATCGGCACCACGTAGATCGGCGGCGTGAAATCGATGGACTGTTTGCGCTTGTCCGTGATGTTCATCGCGGAATTGACGACGTCGAACTTGCGCGCCTGCAAGGCGGGAATCAGGCCGTCGAACGAATTCTCCACCCACTCGCACTTCACGGCCATCTTTGCGCAAACCGCGTTGCCGACGTCGACGTCGAATCCCTGCAACTGCCCCGTCGGCGACTTGCTCTCGAACGGCGGATACGCTGCTTCGATGCCGAAACGCAAGGTGCTTTGAGTCTCCGCGCTAACGGTGTCGACCGAACCGATTAACGCAGCCGCGACGAAAAGTGACAGTGAAAGCTTCAGAGGCATGATGGTTCCCAGTGTGGTTGAAGGGTCGCAAATTCAGGGCGCGAACTGACGCAAACGGCGCAACGTCGAGAAGCCGCGTGAAAGGCAAAAGAGATCGGCCTCTCACACGCGCTCTGGAACAACAGTCTATTCTGGACATTGGCAATTGCAAGCGATTTTCAAAAATAAAAGTCCAAATTGGACTTTTTGACTTTAGAATCGTGCTGACGCCGCAAGCCGGCAACGATCTGGAGAGCAGGCCCATGAACAACACAGACAAAGTATTCCCGTTGATCGTCCAGCAGGACGCAGTGCGCAACGCACTGCCCCATCTCGATGTGCGCGGTGCGTTGACACGCATGTTTCTCGCGCTGGCCAACGACGCCGCGGTGCAGCCGCCTCAGACCTTCACCCCCTTTCCGCAAGGGGCCGGCGATTTCATTACGTACCTCGGGGTCATGGCGGACGCCAAGGTGTTCGGCGCCAAGTTGTCGCCG
This sequence comes from Paraburkholderia solitsugae, assembly GCF_013177695.1. Classification (GTDB taxonomy): domain Bacteria; phylum Pseudomonadota; class Gammaproteobacteria; order Burkholderiales; family Burkholderiaceae; genus Paraburkholderia; species Paraburkholderia solitsugae. The sequence goes on from NZ_WOEY01000035.1 coordinate 62,705, forward strand.
TACATCGTGACCGAATCGAAGCCGGTCATTACGGCGTGGACGGCACTGATGTCGATGGAAACGGGTCAGCCTTTGATGTGGTGCGATGCGGGTCTGCTCACCATCGAGCGCACTGCCGGCGCGACCGCACTCGCCGTGGATCACCTTGCGGCGGCCGACGCGCGCCGGCTCGCCATCGTCGGCGCGGGCGCGGTGGGACAGGCTCATGTGCGCCACCTCGCGGCACTCCGGCCATGGGACTCGATCAACGTGTTTTCACCCGGGCTAGCAGGGAACGAATCGAAGCGTGCAGCGGTGCATGCCCTTCATGAACGTGTACGGGTTTGCGCCACGCTTGAAGATTGCTTGCGCGATGCCGATGTGGTGGCGTTGTGCACATCCTCGGGCACGCCGGTACTAGCGGAGAAAATGCTGACGAAGCCGGCGCTCATTACGTCGATCAGCACGAATGTAGCGAATGCTCACGAAATTCCGCCCGCGTGGCTTCCGGACATGGACGTCTATTGCGACTACCGGCAAACCACGCCTGCCAGCGCGGGGGAAATGAAATTGGCGGCGCAGTTGCATGACTGGTCGCCGGAAAGCGTGCTCGGCGACCTGCCTAAGCTGGTAGCCGGCACAGCCAGAAAATCCTCCGGGCGACAGCACGCGTTTTTCCGCTCAATTGGGCTCGGACTGGAAGACGTCGCGATCGCCAACGAACTATTCAGACACATAGCCGGGCAGCACAGCGGTTAAGACAAAGGCCGGTGCGCCGCTCATGGCAAAATGGCGCGCAACATCCGGATTCGCAGCATCGTGGCGCAACACGGTGCAGACTTTCCGAAAACTGGAATTTCACTCACCTCTATGCGCAAAACAAAGACAACGGCTGCACGCAGGCTTCTTCTGGATCGATACGGCCGTGTCGCCGACGGTATCGCGCTGCTGTTTTTTCCGTACGTTGAAATCGTCCTTCATGACCTGCAAAGCCAGACGATTGCCTACATAGCCAATAACCTGTCGAAGCGCGAACTGGGCGACGAATCGGCACTGGAAGAAATCGACCATTCGGCGGAGTCAGGCACGATCGGTCCATACGAAAAAATCAATTGGGATGGCAGGCGGATGCGCTGCGTCAGCACGGTACTCTTTGACGACGCTGGCGTGGCCGTTGGTGTGATGTGCGTGAACTACAACATTGCGGTCTTCGAGGACATGAAACATGTCATCGACCGCGTGATCTCCGGCGCCGGCGTGATCAAGCAGCCAGAGGAGTTATTCAAGGACGACTGGCAAGAACGCATCAACACGTTTCTTCACGCGTGGCTTCAGGAGCGCCAGTTGGCGCTGAACTCGCTGACCCGCGACCACCGTCGCGAATTGGTCGAAGCGCTTTGGGCCGAAGGCGCATTCAAGGGGAAAAGTGCCGCAAACTATGTGGCAAACGTGCTAGGGATGGGACGCGCGACCGTGTATCAACACATAAGAGATCTGCGAGACGCGGAAGCGTGAGAGCGCCCGGATAGGGGCGCCCAATTTCTGATTGTGGTGACGACGCCGCTGCGCTGTCTGATCGTTGCGTTAGCGGCGGGCCGGGTGATCGCTTCTCAGTCGGAACGGGTTGATCGACGCGCCGCCGCTCTAACCAGCGGCGCGTCGATACAAGTCAAGCCTTATTGGCCCGTATACCCGAGCGGAACAGTCGCATTGGCCTTGGCGACCGTCGCGTTGTTCGAGACGATGTACTGCGGCGCCTCGGTGAGGGTCAGCGTGACCTGGCCGTTGGTATAGGCAAGCGTACTGGTATTGCCGTAACCATCGATCTTCGTCACGTTGCCCGACGTACCGGCGCTGTCAACCTGCAGCGTATAGCTCGTCGAGTAGGTCTGGCTATAAAGGCCACTGCCCGCAGGCCACTGCGCATTGCTGTGCGCCCATGCAGCCGTCACCACCTTGCCGTTGCCGAGTTGCTGGAACGCATACACATAGTCTCCCGCCGGCGCACCCGTGACCCGGCCCAATGTATTCGTGCCGTCAAGCACACGCGTCATCGTGGCGAAGGCCATCGCTTCGGGTTTCGGCGAGAGGTTCGAGGCACCGTACGCGCCTTGCGCATCATTCAGGTCGAAGAACGTGCCGTATCCCACTTCGCCGGGATAGTCAGCACCATAGAAGAGCGTCGTCAACTGTGCCCCACCGCCAAGCGTAATAATGTGCGACCGCACGCCAACCGCGGCCTGGGCAAACAACTGATTCTGCGACGGCACCGTGGGACCGTAGTTAAGACCCGGATCGTAGCTCGTGCCTGCTTCGGTGACGAAGAGCTTCATGTTCGGCTTGCCCGCCTGCATCACCGAACGCAACTGCGTCATCAGGTTGTCGAGTGCGTTCGCCTGGTTCGCCGGATCCGGATCGGAGTCCTGCAATTCAGGCGGATGAGCCGGATAGGTGCCCGCATTCCAGTAGCCATGCGTTGAGACTGCATCAATGTAATTCCACAGGCCCAGCGCACCGAACGTCTGCAGATAGCCGGTTGTGCAGGTGTCGCAATTCGCGGGGAACGGGTTGGTGGGACCCATCACGACGGCATTCGGATCGGTCGAGTGAATGCCCTGGTACGCGGCCTTGTACATGGCGACGAAGTTCGCATTACTATCCGCCCAGCCGAGGCTCGGCTCCCACGTCACCTGATAATAGTTGCTTTGCTGGTTCGGGTAGTTTGCAGCGCGAATCAGGCTCGTATCGGTACCGACCTTGGCCATGAAGCTCTGGAACTCAGGCATGTTCAACGGCGCGTAGTAGCTGTCGTTGAACTGGCCCGTCTTCGAGTCCCAGGCAGGCAGTCCGTCCAGACGCACGATGCGCATCTGGTCAGGATTGGCCGCGTAGAACGGATCGAGGTCATTCACGCTCGGCGTGTACGTGTTGGGGCCATTGGGTTCCATGGCCGACACCTCACGGTCGTCGATGGTCCACGAGACGCCCATATCATGCAGCGCGGCGATGTTATCGTTGAAGCCCTGCATGCCGAAGCGGTGCTGATCCTGATGTGCATACGTGACGGTGCCCAGTACCGGCGTCAGGTTCGGCAACACGCCGAACGTCGCGATACCCACCGGACGCGTTCCGGTGTTGGGCAACGTGCCGCCGTTCGAGCGCAGCGTCGCGGTCAGCGCGCCATAGCCTGACCATGTGGACGTACACGGAATCGAGTTGGTTTGCACGCCGGCGCTAACCGCAAAACTGCCCTGCGTCTTGATCGCGCCATTCGAGTCCGCTACCGACCAGACGACCGTATCCGCGCTCGGCGCGTTCGTCGTAATCGCGAGCGTGAACGGTGCGTTGTTCTGGAAAATGCGCATGCCGTCGGTGGTGGGCGTGTCGGCGCTGATCACGCCGTTGGCGGTTCCGCCAGCTGAGTGTGTCGGCGTGCCACATGAAAGGGTCGAACTGCCCGGACTCGGAGTGGGCGCCGGAGTCGGAGTCGGAGTCGGAGTCGGAGTCGGAGTCGGCGTCGGCGTCGGCGTCGGCGTCGGCGTCGGCGTCGGCGTCGGTGCCGGTGCCGGTGCCGGTGCCGGAGTCGGAGTCGGTGCTGGCGTCGGAGTGGGCGCGGGAGCCGGAGCTGGCGTCGGTGCCGGAGTAGCGGCAGCCGCTCTCATCCAGCATGACTTGCCGTAGCCGTATGCGGGATCTGTCTGCGAAACCGCACCGACATAACATCCAACGCCGTTGCTAAAGGTAGCAGGGGCCGTCAACATGACCGACGGCGCGTTGGGCGGCACTGCACCGAACACCACTGAGGCTGTTCCGAGGAATTTGCAGGTGCCGTTCTCTTGTGCACACAACTTGTATTGCAGTCCTGCGACAGTGATGGTGCTCGTTGCGGCCTGCGCGTTTTCTGCGCCAAACCATGCAAACACTGTTGCTGCCGCAACCCCCAAAATTTTGAAGTTTCTCGTCATTGCCGTATGTATCGCTTAAAAGCAGGTTATCCCCGAGAATTGAGCAAGATCGATCTAAGCCGTCCCGCTTTGGCGTTCTTTTGAGTACAGAGAGAGGTGACGCGGCGAACGCGATGATTGCGTTCATTGCTGATGAAGCGGGTACTTCCGATGTGCCGTTATCCGCTAGCAGATTCCGTTAGGCATTCGCACGCATGCAGACCGCCTCCGCGGCGACAACGCGCTCACCATTTCGATCTGCCATCAGTCAACGGATAAATATTACGTATTCCTTACTATCAACCTGAAAGATTCACTCGCCGAAGTTCTCTCAGTGATTACACCCTTGGATCTACCACGCCGGGCATCCAGATCGGCATGCAGCTGCGACTCGCGCTGTACACACCCATAGCGTGACAAGTTCTGCCAACGTCCCGGCTAGCGTCACAATCGATTCGATTGGCGCACGGACAAAAAACATACGCAAATGATTTATAGCGTGCAGACGACGTGGCCAATAACATCTGACCCGTTTCGCGCTGACCGTCCAGCGCATCGTCCATGTGACAAACAATTTTCCGCTCAGCGCGGACAATCCTTAAATTTAGGACATCTGAGAGTTTTATCAGACCATTTCGCTTTCAGTCTTGATGGTCCATACCGTTGCGAGCCCGGAGGGCCGCCGTCAACCGCTTCTGAAACCCGAAACTAATTAGGTTGCGGGCCTAATTCCGCCTGCGCCGCGAAAACGCATACCCACGCAACCTTTACTGGATCGATGAGACTTCGGCGCAAGCTCGGTATGACTTACGGCAAAATTTTCGGCAGACGAATTATAAACGTTTCATCCGTGTAACGTGGCAATGACCATAGGTGATAAGTAGTAGTTCAAAGAATCTGCCGGGAAACGCTTCCGACGGTTTTCCAAAGGTGGGGAAACGGAAAATCTCTGCCTCACCGGAGCGCGGAAAACGCAAGTCTTTGACTCTTGCCGAAGGACGGAGCGCGGCCGGAACAACGAATAGCTTCGTTGATTTTCATATTATTAATATCAAACCGCGCGAGAAATCTATTTACGTGTCGCGATGAATAGAAAACACGTGCTCCTGATGCCACCCCAAAATGAACCCATCAAGGCGTCCAGCGATAAACAACCATGCTGGAGCTGTTGTAGTTGTCTTTCGTGATCACGTACTCACCAGCCGATCTAAGGTATGCCCTGAGGCCATACATCGAATCCACGTCGTTGCCCACGTCCACCGTACCCGCACTCGAGTTGATCAGCGTCGTATCGAGGTTACCCGTAGTGAGATTGAAGGCGTCGATGTTGGGCACCGTATGCACGTAGCCGACGAAAAGATAATTCCCGGCGGCCGTGATCGACTTGGGATTGGCGCTGGTGAGGTTGATCACAGGCTTGGGCTTCGTCGTGTTGCCCGCACTCCAGCCGTGATAGACCTCGATCCTCGATTGCATTGCCGTCCAGTCCCAGCTCCCGGCGATGCCTTGAGCGAGAATCATGGTGTCGCTCTCCGGGAGGTAGATGATGCGCGTCAATGGTCGGATGCTCTGCGGAATGGAGATCGTGACTGCGGGTCCCCATGTTGGCTTGCCGTTGCCGTCGAAACCCGCCAGCGGGTAATGATAGATGTGGTTCGTTCTGTCCAGACCGGCCCACACGTCTCCCCTGCTATCGATGCAGAATCCTCCCGTAACCTGTAGCGTCGTATTGAACGCAGGACCTGGGATCGACGCATCCGGAATGGCGATGTAGCCGCTCGCCGCGTTGAAATGGAAGAAGTAAAAAATGCCAGGATTCTGGCCGGAGGCGGCGAGGATCCGGTTTCCGCCGACGCTGACGAGCTGACCGAAATGCTCGTCGCGCTGGGTATCGTTCATGTTGAGGCGTGGATCGGACGGATAGGTGAATGGGTCAACGGTGTTCGCGACGAAGGTGCCACCCGCGGTGCCGGTGTAAATGTTGGAGCCACCGTAAAAATAAACGCCGTCCGTCACCGGGTCCGGAGCGGCGACCGCCTCGAAGTTGAGGGACTGAAGCTGCCATTGCAGGTTGCCGGAATTGTCGTACGCGTGGATGTCGGTACCACCATTACGGCCCAGGTCCCAGCCTCCGCCCCATGGATTGTTGAGCACATACAGGTTGCCGGCCGCGTCTTTACCGATGCCGGCAACACGCGTGAAGCGCTTGTCGCCAACCTGGCCTTTAATGCCCGTGGTGTTGTCGAGATAACCGCCCTGAATGCCAAACGTGCCGACCAGCGTCGGCGCGGCCGACACGTTGTAGAGCTTGATATTCATGTCGGGTCCTTCGTCTCCGACCATGAGCTGTCCTGATGATGCATCGAAATACAGCGCGGACGGTCGCGAGGCCGCGGACATCTGGATGGTGTTCAGCGGCGCGCCGGCTGGACTAAACTCGACGATCGCGGCTGCGCTCTTCTGCGCGACCCAGAGATTGCCCGCGCCATCCAAAGCAAGTGCACCGGGACTCGATACGCTGATGTCCTGCTGCCACACACCGTCGGTGGTGAAGACCCGAACGCGATTGCCAAAAAAATCGCTCGCATAAAGGAGAGAGCCGGTTGTTGCGAGTCCGGTGATGACATCGCCCCGCTTGACGGCGTTCCAGGCGCTCACGGGGATAAGGAGATCGCGTTTCTGAGTCGTGCGGTTGTATCGTCCTACCGCCCCGCTGCCATACGATCTGCTGTACTGCAAGGCAGCGAAGATCGACGTGGCATTCCCCGTGATGGCGCTACCCTGAAACTCGCTGTTGATTCCAATGGAACCGATGCTCTTGCCGTTCTGGTAGATCGCGACGCCACCCTCGTTTTCATCCCATAGGGAAGCCGTATAGATCACGCCTTCGGGCGCGACCCACATCGAGCGCGCGGTATTGCCCACGTGAGTGGCGAGCGTGCCGAATGTGTTCGCCAGCCAGTCGGTGGTGTATTGCGCCTGACACACTGACGCGATCACGGCGATCACGGCGCCAAACAGCGCAATACGAATTCCCTTCCTGATCATGAGTGATGCTCTCCTGGTAACTGTCCTTTGTTAACATAAGTCACCGTAAGTCACCGGGTCAAACGTGGGTAATTCAGCAAGCATATTTTTGCCGGCCATTCGCAAGCTCGCGTGCATCGCTCAGTGTGTTGCCATTGCGTGTCGCATACTTTTCTGACACCCATGCCCTGTTCAAGGCAAAGGCAAAGAGCAGCCTGTCAGAACCTGCCGGAGTCCTGTTTCAACATGTCCATAAACGCCCGCACCTTGGCGCTCAGCAAACGGCGCGAACTATAAAGCGCCCAGATTTCCACGGGCGAGCCCGCCTCCGCACCCCAACAAACGAGCCGCCCCGCCCGCACATCCTGTTCGACCAGCAAGCGAGGCAGGAGCGCCGCGCCCACGCCCTGAAGCACCGCCTCGCGCACCATCAACAGCGATGACATTCGCAGCACCGGCATCGGTTTGATGACCCTCACACCACCGCCTTCCTCCTGCATGTTCCAGAGCACGCCGGACGGCGCCGCTATCGACATGACCGCCGGCACCTGCAATTCGTCTGCTTCGCTTGCAGGCATCGGCGGGATCGACATGCTCGGCGAAGCGACTACGAGACGCTCGTCACCGAGAATGCGCCGCCCTACGAGTTGTTCGTCATGCGGTGGATCGATACGGATCACCAGGTCGTAGCCGTCCTCTACCGGATCCGCGACGCGGTCTTCCGCAATGATTTCGAGTTCGACTTGCGGATAGGCCAGCGCAAAGCGTGCAGCGATCTGGCACAGCGCGACATGCGCGAAAACGACGGGCGCGCTGATGCGTAACCGCCCGCGCGGCACGGGCGCACGCGATGCGACCGCTTCACCTGCCTCCTGAATCTCCGTCATGAGCCCCCGCGTGCGCTCATGGAGTGCAAGCCCTTCCTCGGTCAGACGCAGCCGGCGTGCGCCCCGCTCGATCAGCCGCACACCGAGGTCTTCCTCCAACTCGGCCACGCGCCGCGACAGGGTGGCCTTGGGACGGTCGAGCGCACGACTGGCCGGCCCGAAGCCGCCGTGCAGCGCGACGGCATTGAAATCTGCCAGCGACGTCAAATCCATGATCGTTCCATATACGAGACGAGACGTCTCGATTCTGGCACTTTCGCCTTCCAAATGGAACGCATATTGTTCGTCTCACGGACTAACCCAGTCCATCCAACCCCAGGAGAAAATCATGGCAATCCTCGTAACGGGCAGCACGGGCGTGATCGGCACGCAGGTTCTCGACCATCTGAACGGCAGCGGCGCCGACGTGCGGGCGCTGACCCGCTCGCCGGACAAAGCTCAATTTCCCGATGGCGTCACCGCGGTCAAAGGCGACCTGGCCGATATCGACGCCGTACGGCGCGCAATGAACGGAGTCAGCACGCTGTTCCTGCTGGCCCCCAACGCCGCGGACGAACTGACACAGGCATTGCAGACTCTGAGCGTCGCGCGGGAAGCCGGCGTGAAAGGCATTGTTTATCTGTCGGTTTTCAAGGGCGCGGAGTATGTCGATGTCCCTCACTTCACCGGCAAGCACACGGTCGAGCGCATGATCGAGCACTGCGACCTGCCGGCGACGGTGCTGCGCCCCGCCTACTTCATCCAGAACGACGTCAGGCAGAAAGACTCGCTGCTGACGCACGGCGTCTACGGCATGCCGATTGGCGGCAAGGGCATTTCCATGGTCGATGTTCGCGATATCGGCGAAGCCGCGGCACGCGAACTCCTGCGTCGCGAGCGCGCCGCCCACCCGCTGCCGCGTGAAACGTATGAACTCGTGGGACCTGACGCGCTGACGTCGGACACGATCGCTGCGATATGGGCCGAGGCGCTGGGACGTCCGGTTCGCTACGGCGGCAACGATCTCGACACGCTCGAACAGCGTCTCAAGGCGGTCGCGCCGGGCTGGCTCGCCTACGACATGCGCCTGATGATGTGCCGGTATCAGCAGGACGGCGCAGTCGCATCGAAAGCGGAGGTCGATCGCCTGACTACGCTGCTCGGGCGGCAGCCGCGGTCCTACCGGGATTTTGCGGCAGCGACTGCCGCTGCATGGGCGAAGGGCTGATTGAGAAGGCAAGCCCCGCGTTCAAGATCCAAGGGCGGATTTGATCGCACGGGCCGCCGCGTCCAATGCTTCGGCAGTGGCAAGTGGCGCGCGAGGGATGGCGTTGCCTGCCGCGGCGCTCGTCGGGCGTGCGGCCTGGTCCGGATATGAGGAGAACTTGACGATCGTGATGCCGGCTTTCGGATTCACGAGAATCGACTGGCCAAATCGTCCGCCGGCCGCGAATGACCGGTCACCGTCGTTCACCTGGTACCAGTAGTCATGATACGAATACCCGGGATGCCCCGCGGCAAGATTGCCCTTCGCGAATGCGCCAGCGTTGTCAGTGGGTCTTAAGGCAAGACGAATCGACGAAACCGGGAAGAGCGTCGAAGCGCCAGCCGCCCCCTTGCGCATCAATTCGCCGAAGCGAGCGGCGTCGCGTAACGTCGTATTGAAGCCGCCGCTTGCCATTTCCGTCCCTGTGCGATCCACGACGACATCACCGTCATCTTCAGCAACCTTTTGCCAAATCGAACGCGATACCATCCCGCTCCACGATAAGCCGGTAATGCGCCGGAGCGCCCAGGCGACCGCTTCCGGCGAGCCATTCTGGTAGTACCACATCGCACCCGCGGTCGCATTCGGCGTTGGGTGCGTCACCTTAAGAAATTCGTAGATGCTGTCCGGTGCATCGCTGCGCCGGGGGATGAATCCTACCGCGCCAAAGAGGCCAAGATCCGGTGGTAGATCCGCCGGATAACTGACTGGCACTTCCATGTCGAGGTTCTGCTGCACGGTGGCGTCCCCAAATGGGGTGCCCGCCAATTCAGATACGTACGTGGACAGTTTCGCTTCCGGGTTGAGCTTCCCCTCGTCGATCAATTGCGTGGCAATCAGTCCCGTCGCCGATTTGGTCATGGAGGCCCACGCGTGAGTCTGATGCGGCGTGTAGGAATTGAAATAGCCTTCGTAGACGATCTTTCCATCGTGAATGACGATGAAACCATCGGTATAGGTTCGCCGCAGATAATCGCTGAGACTCAACGTCGTTCCATCCACGGTGAACAGCACTTTGTCGGGATCGAGCGTGGACGCTACCGGCAAAGGCATCGGCACACGCGCATGCTCGACATTGGCCGTCGGCATCATCATGCGCGTGTTGCGCAGCGCCCAGCCAAGGTTGGGAAAGCGCAGGGAGTTCGCCTTCGTTACCAGCTTGTCCGTCGGCGGAGGAAAACCTTGCATGACGCCGAGTTCAACGGGATCCGCGACGGGCGCGGCCATTTGCGCATGCGCGGCTGTCGGCAATACTGTGCCGATGAGCACGGCGGACACGGCAACGCGCAAGCGAATTGTCGATGCCGCCGAAAGTGTCCTGAGGTTCATACGTTTTCTCTTGGTGAACGGTCTTGCAGGTTCATCGTTATCGTTGCCGCCTTCGCAGCAGCAACAAGGCTCGACGCAGCACGATACGAGGTTTCTCAAAGCCATTAGAGCGAGGGCCCGGCAACGCGGACGAAATTCTCCACCGTCTTGACGCCGTCGACTTGCTTTGCGGCATCAGCAGCCAACGAGACTTGCTCGTTGTCGGTTACCGAGCCGTTTAGCGTGACATGCCCGTCGCGAACCTTGACGAGAATGCGGGCCGGGTTCAGTCCACGGGTCCTTTCGAGCGCGGTAGCAACGCGATGGGCAAGCTTCCTGTCCGCTGCTTTCGACGCCTTCGTGGTGGTTACGGTAGAGGCGCTGGAGAACGACGTCCCTTCTGCCGGGGCAGGCGTGGACTGCGCCATTGCATGGCCAGCGAATGCGAGAAGCGTCGCGGCAAACAGGGTATGCAGGCTTACGTGTGGGTTAATCATGCCGTTCCTTCGGTCAAGGTGAACACATAGGGAATACAAGCGGAATACAAACGCTCATCACGTCGCCCCGAATGCCTAAAAGCGGGTCATCAGGCCGACTGAAACGCCGGTCAATCCGTGGCCGCCAGGATTGAGACCAAGGGCTGTGATGTTCGCAGGGTCATAGCGATAGGCGCCCGAGAAGCCATTGCGATCCACCTCCGCATACAACTCGGTCTGCTTGGAAAGGAAATATTCGGCGATCGCAAAGGACGTGATCTTATGGCCGCTGGCAGACTGAACGTTGCCGAGATCGCTGGCGATGTCGTCGATGAAAGCCGCCGTGACCTGGAATGACGGCGTGACCACCCACACCAGGCCACCGCCCGGAATCTTGTCACGGCGCCTGGGCGCGCTGGGTGTCGTCCCGGTGACCGTGAGGTCGGCATAGTTCAGATAAAGGCGCGCCGGCCCAATCTGCAGCGTACCACCGGTCTGGAACGTTTGCGCCCACTGCATCGTGGTTGCGCTCCAGGTCTTCTGATAGGACACACCACTGAGCGCGGGTCCCCATTGATACATGGCAGCGCCCGAGAAGTTGGTACCGGCGTGCGAGTCACCGGCCACGCCGCCTGGCGAATAGCTGGCGCCGAAGCGCAATCCACCGAGCTGACCGAGATACTTGATGGTGTTGTTGAAGCGAGAATCGAGTGTGAAATAGTTCGCGCTGTACACCACGCCGGGTTCGATTGCGATGGACTGCCCTCGCCCACCCGCAGGGTCGATGAGAATGCCAAAGTCTTCGTTGGCGTTGAGTTGCCGGCCCAATGTCAGGCGCCCGAAATCGCCGGTCAAACCGACAAATGCCGCCTGAGAAAACAGCGTACTCGAGGTCTTTAGCGCGCCGGTGCCACTATTGAATGCGCCCTCGAGTTTGAAGATTGCCTTGAGACCGCCGCCCAGGTCCTCTTTGCCGCTGAACCCAAACTGATTGCCGGCGATGATATTGTTGTTGAAACCGACTGCGCTTCCGCCCTTGGCACCGTTCGTCCATCGGACACCTCCGCCAATGTCTCCGTACAGCGTGACGCTCGATTGCGCGTAGGCCGCACCGGAAAGCACGCTCATGAGCGTCGCATACAAGACCTTCTTCATACGTCTCCTTGGTTTTTCTATCTATATTTATATGGATAACTAATTAAACATAAAACTACCGCGTATCCAGAGATACGCGGCGAGAAACAGTCTTGCTGGTGCCGTCAGCCCCGTTCGACCAGGTTGAGTTCCCCCGGCGCACGTGTTGTGCCGCGGGCCAGGCGGCGTTGTGAGCGCTGCGGGTCGAGACAGAAAGCGCAGAGCACGCCACATCCGAGCAGCACCACACCGCTCGCGACGCTCGCCTGTTCGAACCCGACGGCGGTCGAGCGCCCCGCGCCTTCGATCAACAAGCCGGTCACGATGGGCGCGGCGAGTCCGGCGAGTGAAGAAAAGCCGTTGCTTAACGCGAGAATGCCGCCCCGCTGTGAATCAGGCGTCACTTCGCCGAGCATGGCCGGTCCAATCGAGTACGTCACGAGCGTCATGCCGCTGCCGAGTGTCAGCAAGATGAACCGAAGCATTGGCGGGAGACCCGGCCACGCCAGTGAGGCAAGCAGCGCACCCGCCACGATGAGCGTTACCGTCAGGAAGCCGCCGCGCCCAGCCCGCGACGGCATGCCGCGCGCCAGCAGTCGCTGGGACAGCCAGGCCAGGCCCAGACTCAGCGGCGCGGTAATCGCCACGAACAACGCGAACATTCTGCCCGCCGTCTGCGGTGCGTAGCCCATCCCAAGCTGCAGCCAGGTCGGCGTCCAGGTGAGCGTCATCGCGAGAATCCAGTTCGCTGCGAAATGCCCCGCGAAAATGCCCAGGACCGTTCGGTCCGTCAGCAGCAGCACATACGGAACCCGCGCGGTGTGGCCCGGTCGCGCCGGACTCGACAGTTTCCCCTCGGCGCCGAACACGAGCCACGCGACGCACCAGAGGCCGCCAAGCGCGGACAGCACCAGAAAATTGGCTCGCCAACCCCAATGGGCGGTAATAGCCGGAATCGTGAGACCTGCCACCAGCAGGCCGAGCGCGCTGCCTTGGTGAAGTACCGCGACAGGCAGGTTGCGCTTTGCGTCGGGAAACCACTTGTAGAGCGCATGCACGGCAACCGGCGACGCGGGCCCCTCTCCCGCGCCGAGCAGGACGCGGCACGCGATCACGCTCCAGATCGAGCCAGCAACGAGCATCGGCAATTGCAGCGCGGTCCAGGTGCCGGCCATCAGCAGCAACAGCCATTTTGTCGACGCGCGATTCGCCGCTAGGCCGCCGAGCACTGCGGAGATCGAGAACAGCCAGTTGAGGCTGCCACCGATCAGCCCGAACTGCGTGGGCGACAGATGAAGCTCACGCATCATCGGTACGGAGACGAGGCCGAGCACGACCTTGTCCAGAAAGTTCACGAGCATCATCAAGGCCAGCATGATCGCGATGGACCACGCCCGCCAGGGCCGATAGCGGCTTTGTTCAGTTGCCATTCGGTTAGTCTCCATGATTGTCGGAACGTCTTTGCGTCCCTGGTATTGCGTTGCCTCAGCCGTCGTGCTGACCGAGCAGCGGGACGGTGTCGTCTGCGTCGGGCAGACCTGCGGAGAACTTCACGGGAAAGCGCATCGCCATGGATCCGTCGTGAGCGAATTCGCGGACCATGCCGCGTGCGTGCACGTGCGGATCGAGAAACAGCTCGTGTGCGTCAAGCAGCGGCGAAACCGGTAGATCGAAACGCCCTAGCGTTTCAAGCCATTCGGCAAGCGCGCGTTCCGAGAACATGTGCGCGAGCAGCGCGTTGACCTCGCGCTTGAACTGCTGCCTGCCAGGGCGCGACGAGAACCGATCGTCCATCAGCGCGGGGTAGTCGGCGCCGAGTGCTTCGCGCAAGGTCAGCCAGAACTTGTTTTCCAGAATGCCGAGCGCGAGGTAACGTCCGTCCTGGGTTTCGAAAATGTCGTTCTCGGGCATGACCGTCGGCGATGCCAGAGGATCCTCCACATAGTCGCGCGACGTCCATGCGGCGGGCGCCGTCCACGCCATCACGCAGTCGTGGATCGACACGTCGAGATGCTGGCCACAGCCGTTCTGGCGTGCGCTGAGAACCGCCACGGCCAGCGCTAGTGCGGCATGACTCGACGCGGCATAGTCCGCGAGGCGAACCCGTGGACGCGCGACGCGGTCGTTGACTTGAACCGGTATCGACCAGAATCCACCGAGCGCCAGATAGTTGAGATCGTGGCCGGGCAACGCCGAATACGGCCCTGTCTGCCCGAACCCGGATATCGAGCACATGACGATGCGCGGGTTCACCTCCGCGAGCGCGGCGTAGTCAAGCCCGAGCCGCTGCATGACACCTGGCCGGAAGCCTTCCACGACCGCATCCGCGTCCCGTATCAGATCGAGAAACGTTGCCTTGCCCGCGGCACTCTTCAGATCGAGCGCGACAGAGCGCTTGCCGCGGTTGAGTTGCGCGAACACCGCGCTTCCAACCGCGCTTCCAAGTTGTCGCACCGGATCGCCCGTGCGCGGCGGTTCGACCTTGACGACGTCCGCACCCAATTGCATCAGCAGTGACGTGGCGTGCGGCCCGGGCAACAACTGACTCAGATCGACAATCTTGACGCCGTTCAGGCATGACCAGTCCGGTTTCATCCGCATGGCTTCCTCGCAAAAGATGCGACGTGTGTCAGCGTACTGTGCTGGCCTGTCATGCCGCTGTGCCGGCAGGATCGAGAATCACGCGGGCGATCGTATTGCGCTGGATTTCGCTCGTGCCGGTGAAGACTCGAAACATGCGCAGTTTGCGGAACGTCTGCTCGATCGGATGATGGCGCGTCACCCCGACGTTGCCGTGAATCTGCACGGCCTTGTCCGCGATTTCAAAGCAGCGTTCCGACACAAACAGCTTGCAGGCTGCCGCCTTCATGCGCAGATCGGCACCTGCATCGGCGAGCGCGGCCGTCTGCGCGATCATGCTTTCGCATGCCCACAGCGCCGCAGCCATATCGGCGAGCATGTGCTGGATCGCCTGAAACCGTGCGATCGGACCGCCGAACTGCCGGCGTGTGCGCGCGTAATCGAGCGACGCTTCATACGCAGCGGTGGCGAGGCCGAGCATCGTCGGACAGTGCAATAGCCGGTTGACGTTGATGCGCGACATGCCGAGCTTGAACCCGTTGCCCGCGCCGCCGAACACGTTCGCGCGCGGCACGCGGACGTCGACAAAGCGAATGTCCGCATCGATGTGCTGCCCCGACATCGGCACGTATTGCTGTTCCACCGTCACACCCGGCAGATCGAGATCGATGAGCACCGCCGTGATGGCGGGCGGCGTGGTCGATGCATCCGTCACGCACATGACGATGGCAAAGTCGGCGAACGGTGCGCCGCTGATGTAATGCTTGACGCCGTTGATCACCAGTTCGTCGCCATCCACGACCGCCGTGGTGGAAATGCTCTGCGCATCCGAACCTGAGTGCGGTTCGGTCAGCGCGAAGCAGGTCGACTTCTCGCCGCGAATCACCGGTTCGAAATAGCGTGCAAGCTGATCCGCGCTCGCATACTTGAGCATGTTGCCGACACGCGGTGGACCACCCAGGTCGCCGAGCACATGCGGCGCGAGCGCGGAACCGGACGCGGCGAGGTCCGCCTTGAGCGCGCACTGTTCGAGAATCGAGAGCCCCTTACCGCCCAGTGCGACGGGCAGGCATGCAGCGTAGAAACCGAGTGCGGCAGAGCGGCGCCATACGCGGCGCAGCGTCTCGCGCGGCCAGACGTCTTCGCTGCCGAGACCAAGTTCCTGCTCCATCGGCCGCAGTTCTTCTGCGACGAAGCGTCGAATGCCCGCGCGGGTTTCGACGAACGCCGGACTATTCAGATAATCGAACATAACCTTCCTCTTCAATTGACTCGACGCGAGACGCCCTGCCAGTACTGCTCGCGAACCAGCTTGCGGGCGATCTTTCCGCTCGCGTTCTTGGGCAGATCGGCAACGAAGTTCACGGTACGGGGGAGCTTGTAGTCAGCGAGCCGCGCGCGGCAATGGGTGATGATCTCGTCCGCAACCGTGTTGCGTCCGCTCTTCAGCACGACGACAGCCTTGACGCTTTCGCCCCACTTCTCATCGGGAACGCCGATCACGCACGCTTCCATGACATCGGGATGCTGATAAAGCGAAGCCTCGACTTCAGCCGGATAGACGTTGAAGCCGCCGGAAATGATCATGTCTTTCTGACGGTCGACGAGGTAGATGTACCCTTCCTCGTCGACGCGCGCGAGATCGCCGGTCCGCAGCCAGCCGTCGACGAGCACTTCACGCGTGAGTTCCGGCGCGCCCCAGTAGCCATGAAACACGTCGGCGCCGCGAATGACGATTTCGCCGAGCGCATCTCCGCTGACCTCGCGGCCGTGTTCGTCGACCACGAGCACTTCAGTCTCGCCCGTGGGCCGGCCGCACGACGCGAGCCGCTCGGGGCGATGGGCAATCGCGTCAGCATGATCGGCGATGGAAAGACGCGTGACGCCCGAGGTCGATTCGCTCGCGCCGTATCCTTGCGAGAGCACCGGACCGATACGCGTCCACGCTTCCTGAATGCGCGCCGGCGCCATCGGCGCGGCACCGTAGCCGAGCATCTTCAGGCTCGTCAGATTGGCCGTATCCAGCGAGGGATCGTTGAGCAGCATGTTGATCATCGCGGGCACCATGAACACGTGCGTGATCTTCAGCCGCTCGACTTCCCGCAGAAAGTCCGCGGGCTCGAACGTGTCGAATAGGACGAGCGTGGCGCCCGAATACAGGTACGGCTGCATCAACATGCCGGACGCGTGCGTGACCGGACCGATCAGCGCGAGCCGGTCGCCGGGTTTCGCCGGACAATCCATGCCCAGCAAGATCTTGCGCAGCGACGCGAGACGGTTGCCGTAGGTCTGCATGGCGGCCTTGATCTTGCCGGTCGAGCCCGAAGAGAAGTGCAGCACGGCGAGATCGTCGGACGACAACGCGACATCGGGCAGATGGGGGCTGGCGCTCGAAATCAGTGTTTCGTAATCGGCGTAGCCGGTCGCAGGCGTGCCGAGCGAAATGAACGACTCGACCGAGCCAAACCCAGGCGAGGCACGATCGTAAGCCGTGAATCCGTCGCCTGCGATCATGACGCGCGGCGCGCAATTCTCGACGACATCAGCCGCTTCGTGCGCCGTGAAGCGCGGATTCAGCGCGGCCTTGACGAGCCCAGCCTTGTACAGCGCACATTCGATTTCCACCAGCCCCGTGCAGTTGCGGGCCTGAACCGCAACCCGGTCGCCTTTCGCAAGGCCGAGCCCGAGGAGCGCATTCGCCAGCAAGGTCGAGCGTTCGTCAAGCTGACGGTACGTCAGCTCGCGGTCGCGATGAATGACCGCAACGTTGTCGCCCCAATGACGCGCGGCGCGGCGCAGAAAGTAAGCAAAGCCCAATCGGTGTCTCCTTTATCAATGCTGGCGTTAGTCTGTAAGATGCACGCCATCACCACAATGCGGCATTGGCTATAAAGCCATAGCCAACAGGAATGCCCATGGAGACCCGGGATCTGGATTACCTGCTTGCGGTAGAGGAGCACGGCGGCATCGGTAAGGCCGCGGAGGCGCTGGGCATGAGCCAGCCGGCGCTCACCAAAGCCATCCAGCGTGTCGAGGCGCAGACCGGCCTCGCGTTGTTCCAGCGCACGGCGAACGGGGTCGCGCCCACTCAGGCGGGTTCGCTATTCCTCGCGCGTGCACGGCGGATTGCACTGGAATACGAGGACACGCTGAAGGAAATGCACGCGATCCGCAGCGGAGAACAGGGCGTGCTGAGTCTTGGCTATTCTCCGACCGTGCCGGCTGCGCTCGTTCTGGGCGCCTGTCGCCAGTTGCTGAAGGAGCGCCCTGCTGCGCGCCTGCGACTGCGGCGCCGTCTGGCGCGCGATCTAGTCGATTTACTCGTGGCGGGTGAACTCGACCTGATCCTGGCGCCCGAGCCGACACCGGATGCGAACGGACTGTCGTTCGTCGAACTCTTTCGCGATAGCCTGTCCGTGCTCGCCGATGAGTCGCATCCGCTGCACCTCAAGCGCAATCTGCGGCTGGCCGACCTGGCGGATCAGGAATGGCTGCTACCGGGGCCGACCATCCCCCTTCGTCAGCAAGTGGACGCGGCCTTCGCGAGACTTGGTCTCGACGCACCAAAGCTGCGCGTAGAAACCGATTTCGGCAGCACCTCGCTGCTGCATCTGCTACGCGGCACGGCGATGCTCTGCGTCGCGGGCACGGAATCGTTTGACGCGCTCGAGGGATTGCGCGCGCTCAACCTCGACACCAACGAGCTCGACTTGCGCCGGCACATCGGCGTGGTGTTTCGAAAGGAGGCTTATCTTTCCCCGCTCGCACAGCGCGCGATGGCGCTGCTGCAGGAATGGACGAGCTGAATGAAGGCGCGAGGACCGGCCTCAACGCCCGTCGCAGAAAACGGCTGTGAGAAAAAATGGAATCACTTCATGAACCACAGCACTGCTGCCTGCCTTGCGTACGCTCGCCTCAACGGATACGGCAGAGCCGGTCACTACCACACCGTACGTTGAAGACTTAACCGGCTGGCCGCTGCCTTGTATGAAGAGGGGATCGTTTTGCTCATACCCGAAGACGCTATACACATGAAAACCGAATGCCGTCAGGTTGCTGCCGCTGGTGGGTCTAAATGCGTTGACTGAATTAGCTTCAATGCGCATTGGTTTTGAATCAATCGACTGCTGATCCAGAAGCGGAGCAATGAAATCATGCGGGCTCGACTGGCAGTCCAGTTGTGGATCGAGCGCATTCGCATTGCACACGGCTGGAAGGAATCCCACGCCCAGCGACGTAAGCGAAGTCAGCATGCGGAGAACGGACATTTTCATCGTCGTAGCGCGATCGTTCTGCTGGCTTGCGCGAAAAATTCGAGGAGATGCATCAGCAGATCGTTGAGCCCCCAGAATCGTATGACTAAACCGGCGAGTCTGTACGGTGACGCTCAGATCGGCCCAGACAGCCCGCGCATGGCCAATGACACGCGCGACTATCGTGGTCGCGAACGGGGAGAAGCTGCGGAATGACGAGGCGTTGCCGGTCCCAACCTGGTGGAGGGCCCGGCAACGAACGATGACGTCAGGAAAGATGATGCACTTCCTGCAGACCATAAACCGGCGTCGCAATGCCCTCCATGCGCGCCTTCAGTTGCAGAGATAGATACTGGGAGTAGTGGCGTGACTGATGCAGGTTACCGCCATGGAACCACAAGGCCGGCTGCTGCGTCGGCTTCCACATGTTCCGTTGCTCGCCTTCCCAGGGCCCCGGGTCTTTCGTCGTATTCGAACCCAGCCCCCACACCTTGCCCACTTTATCCGCCACTTCACGCGAGATGAGATCGGCGGCCCAGCCGTTCATTGATCCGTAGCCGGTTGCATAGACGACGAGATCCGCCTCGAGCTCGGTGCCGTCGCTCAGCAAGACCGAATGCTCTTTGAGTTCGGCCACATCCACGCCGCTCTTCAGCTTGATCTTGCCGTCCGCGACCAGGTCGGCTGCACCGACATCAATGTAGTAACCCGACCCGCGCCGCAGATATTTCATGAAGAGACCCGAGTCGTCATCCCCGAAGTCGAGCATGAAACCCCGCTTTTCCAGACGGCCGTAGAACGCTGCGTCGCGCTCTCTGATCGCATCGAATACGGGCTTCTGAAACGTGTGCAGGATCTTGTACGGGATCGACGCAAACGTCAGGTCCGCTTTGGACGTCGTCATGCCTGACGCCACCGCGCGCTCGGAGTACAGATCGCCGAGCGCGAGCTCCATCAGCGAATCCGACTTGACGATATGCGTGGACGAACGCTGAACCATCGTGACGTCGACGCCCGCTTCCCACAGCGCCGCGCAGATATCATGCGACGAGTTGTTCGCGCCGATCACCACCACCTTCTTACCCTTGTACGCGTCGGGCCCCGGATGTTTCGACGAATGATGCTGCTCGCCCTTGAACACATCCATGCCTTTAAATGAGGGGGTATTCGGCTTACCCGACATGCCCGTAGCCAGCACAAGCTGCTTTGGCCGCAGCGTCAGCGTCTCACCGTCGCGCTCAACCTCGACCACCCATTCAGCCTTCGCCTCGTCGTATTTCGCGGACTTGCAAATCGTCGATCCCCAATAGTTCAACTCCATGACTTTGGTGTACATCTCAAGCCAGTCACCAATCTTGTCTTTGGGTGTAAACACCGGCCAGTTATCCGGGAACGGCAAATAGGGCATATGGTCGTACCAGACCGGGTCATGCAGACACAGTGACTTGTAGCGGTTACGCCACTGGTCTCCAGGACGGGGATTTTTATCGACGATGATCGTCGGCACACCCAGTTGGCGCAGACGCGCGCCGAGTCCAATCCCACCCTGCCCTCCACCCACGATCAAACAGTAGGGTTGCTCCGCGCGACCCAGCGCTTGCGCTTCGGCTTCGCGACGTTCCTTCCAGCTCGTTCGATCCATGCGTGCGCCATGTTCCGCGCCCATCGGGCGCCGGTTGCCTTTGGGTTCCTCATGGCCTTTCAGTTCACCCATGGTGGTCAGCAGGGTCCAGATCAGGCCATCCTTCACGCGGATAAAACCGCTGCCGCGGGCGACATCCGTTTCGAACGTGATCCATGCTTGTGCTATGCCACCGGCTTCGCTCGGCACTTCATTCTCGGCAACCTTCAGTCTGGCCGGCTTGATGGCGTCGAGCTGTGCGTCGAGCATGGCGCCGATCTGGTCCCGGCCCTCCATGGTTTTGATATTCCAGGTGAAAGCGACCAGATCGCGCCAGTAGCACTCCGGTTGAAACAACGCCACGGCCGCCACAGTATCACGGCGCTTCAGCGCTGACTCCAGGGACTCCAGAACATGTGTAATAGTCTCGCTTGCATTATTTTCAGGCATGGTTGCTCCTCCATTCGATACGGATTAATGAAACGTCGAAGTAATGCGCGGGTTCTTTGCCCGCTGGATAACCGTGGACCGCTATCGCCGGTGAGGCGGGACAATGCCGAACTTCGCGATCCGTCTGTAAAGCGTCGCGCGCGAGATGCCCAAGGTTTTGGCAGTCTCGTCCGGATGCCATTTCGCCTCCGTCAGGGCGGCGACGATGCGGTCACGCTCAAGGGCGTCGATGTCGGTGAGCGTGGGTTGCGCCTCGCGGGCGGGATCGCGGGGCTTCGGCGCCATTTGCCGCGGCGCGCGAATAACGGGTGGACGAACACGCGCATAAAGCGGCGAGCCGTTGCCCACAAATTTCATTGAGACCATGTCGCGCCCGGGCCTGACGTCCAGAAGACGTTCGGCGCGAACATCGAATAGCTCGGAGACAGGCCGGGGCAGCCGGTCAAGACCCGGCACACATTCTTTGGCCCGGCGATTTGCCGCGACCGCATTACCGCGCGCATCGAAGGCGATCAGAATCTCCGGCTGGGCTTCCACGTAGTGGCGATTCCGGTGCGCCAGTAAAACCCAGCAATGCGTGGTCGCGTTGAGAAAAAAACTGTCCTCGATCAACAGCGCGCTATGGCGCACGATATGGTTGATTAGACGCTGGCTTTCGCGTTCATCGGGCGAGCGAATCGCCGATGCATCCAGTACGCCGATCAGTTCGCCTTCCAGCCCGAAGATGGGCGAAGCGCTGCAGGTCAGGGTCGTAAAGGCGGCACGGAAATGATCGGTCTTGTGAACCGTGATCGGTTGGGCGTCGAGCAGCACCGCCGCGACACCGCAGGTTCCCTCTTCCTGCTCCGACCAGCAGGAGCCTAAATAAAGTCCCGCTCGTTTGAAGTCGTGGCGCCGATCCCGGTCAACGCGATAGTCGATCGTCACGCCCTGCGCGTCGGTGAGCATGACGCAGTAGTCCGCTTCGCGCACCGTCTCATGCAGACGCGACAGACACTCTCCTGACGCCCGTAGAACCGATTCTTCCCGGTGTTGTACGTCGCGTAATTCCGGCGTGGTCAGAATGCGCGGCCCCGTCGTCAGGCCAGGATCGAGATGATATTGCTCGAGCGAGCGCCAATACGACGAAGCCAGTCGCGTAGCGTCACCGCCGCGATCAGGCATCCGGCCTTCGATCAACCTGCGGATCCGGTCGATGTGTCTCACTTGCGGAACATAGGGCATGCATGTCTCCGGTCGGCTCGGCGCGTGTCGCTAAGTGACGCGCTCAGGATGACTTTTAGCATGCAGGTTCCGCGGAAGCACATTGCAGTGCAGCATCGGACCGGATGAGACGTTTGTCTCAGCTTGTTTCGATATGCGCTTCTATTGCCGCAGTTTTCTGCAGTCGCCTTGCATCAAGGCTTACCGGCGTTCGTACGAGTCGCCGGTTAGTCCGTCCCTTTGCATGGACTAACGCTGCGTGTCATACAACCGGTCCGGAATAAAAAACGCGGTTACACCACTTAGAAAGAACACGCCGCCGACCACGAGAAATCCAATGCCGATGGAGAACTGGGTGGCAATGTAGCCGATAAGGATGGGCGCCGCGCCCGAGCAAAAGCGGCCGATGTTATAGGAGCCGCCCACGGCTGTCCCGCGGACAGCCGTAGCGAAACTCTCGGACATGAAGGTGCCGATCGTTCCCAGCGGCACACCATACAAAAACCCGAAGACAAGCATCAGGTACGCAATGTTGTCGCGCGTATGCCAGAAAATGATCACCGGCAGAAAGAGCGCGGCGCCCACACAGCCAAGCACATAAACACCACGCCGGCTCCAGCGGTCACCCAGCCATCCCGCAAAGATCTTGCCGATGAAGGCAACCACATAAGCGCCAATCATGTACCCGGCCATTGCACCGAATTTGATGTGCAGTTCTTTTTCCAGGTAAGTCGGCAACCAGTTGTTCAGACCGTAAAATCCGGACAGTGCGAATAACGAGGCTAAGGTCCACAGAATAAATAAGGTTCGCGACTGCCGATTACTGAAAATCTGATAGTAGCGGTTGGTGCGATGCCCGCGTTCGCCCTTGCGGTTGGCTGCGCGGCTCGCCTGCCATGCTGCCGGCTCCGGCACGGCAAACTTGATCGCCAGCGCCAGCAGTACAGGAAGTGCCGACACGTAGTAGAGCGTACGCCAGCCGTAGTGCGGCAAAATCCAGTTGCTGAGCGAGATGACAACGATATAGCCCGCGGAAATGCCGGTTTGCAACACGCCAAGAATCAGTGAGCGCCGCTCCGTGGGTACGTATTCGGCAACCAGCGTGGAGACCAGCACCATGCAACCGATGCCCAACGAACCGATAAACCGCACGACCGCAAACTCCAGAAAACTGTGGGTCAGTCCCAGCAATCCCGCTCCCAGCGAAAAGAGCGCCAATGCCCAGACCACGACCCGCACCCGCCCCAGGCGATCACTGGCCCAGCCGCCGAGAATGCCGCCAATGGCCATGCCAGCCAGGGTCAAGCTGCCCAACGCCCCCGCTTCGACATTGCTCAAACCGAATTCGTCCTTGATTCGCGTGAGCGTCAGGCCGTACATCATCACGTCCGCGCCATCGGCCAGTAATGCAAGGTAGCCCAGGACGAAGACAAGCACCCAGGTGTTTTGGGATTCAGCGGATCGGGTCAAGCTTGTTCTTGTCTGCATTTGATCGTAGTGACGTCAGAGACGCGCGACGCTATCGGCGTGCATCATGTTGCACTGAATTAGCGCGGGCGCAAGGAAGGCGCCAATCAGCACGCCCATTTCCTCGTGCCTGCCCGTGTACCACCCTTCCTTGTGTGTCATGTTCATCGTGCCGACGCATACCCCGTCGTATGCGACCGGAATGTTCAGTATCGATCCGAGTCCCATGCCGGTCATCACCGCGTGGTCGTCGAACGCCTCCCGGATGCCTTGCGTCGTCTCCGCGCGAAATGGCTTGAGATCCTGCAATACCTGGTTCGCCCACGCGGTGCCACGTTTTCGCTTACGGCCTCCTATTGGGTACACGTCCGGCATGTTGGTATAAACGCGCTCGACCTCCTCGCGTTGCGCGTCATAAGACATGATCGTGAAAAGGCTGAGACCTATCGCGCTCGCAGCCAACGCGTGAACCGCACGGAAAATCTCCATGGGTTGGTTTCTCAGCCGCATGACTATTGCTAGTCGTTCGAGGTCTGAAATATCCAGCGTTTGCACGACTGGCGAGACTGGATCGATCGGAATGCCTGGCATGATCTGTCTGTGTAGTTGAGAAATCACGCACACTCAGCCGCGCAATTCGGTCGAGCTGAGCGGGACGTGCAAATCCTGGGGCTGGCCGGCGCCACCCTCCTCGATATCTTCGAGCGACCGGTTGCGGGTCTCGATACCCAGGAAGAACACGACACAGGCGCCCACTAGCAAGACCGTGGTGGTCATCGCGAACACGCCCAGAAATCCGAGCACCGGATAGACAAGGCCAACCAGAATGGGCGCGCTCACGGAGCCGATTCGGCCGAAAGATGAGGACGATCCAGTGCCGGTCGCTCGCACAGCGGTCGGAAAAACTTCAGGGGTGTACGCATACACGCCTGCAAACGCGCCATTCATGAAGAACGACAGGAAAATGCCTGCAGCCATGATCTGCAAACCGGTATGGGAAAACGCCAGCGTGATCGCCGCAATTCCGCCCAACAGCATGTAAGACGCCACCACGCCCTTTCGACCAAGCCGTTCATTGAGCCATGCTGCCGAGAAATAGCCAGGAATCTGCGCCCCGTAAATCGCGATCGAATAACCAAAGCTTTTCGTCATGGTGAGTCCCTCCTTGAGGAGCAGGCTCGGAATCCAGGAGAAAAACGAGTAATACGCGAACGCGACCGAGAACCACATCAGCCAGCTCACTGCGGTCGTACGCGCCAGTCGCGGCGACCACAGCGTCAGCACATTCTGTAACGCGTTGCCTTTCGCAGGCGCCGATGCAGGCATAGTGCCGAGGGATGCAACGGGTACCAGACTGATACCCTTACCTGCGAACCACGACTCGATTGCGCTCACGATGCTGTCCGCCTCAGCGGCCCGCCCCTGGCTTTCAAGCCAGCGCGGGGATTCGGGCAAAGTTCTTCGCCACCAGAGGAGCATGACGACGGGCAGCGAAGTCGCCACCGCCAGATATCGCCAGCCTTCGGCAAAGTTACGCACGACGGTGAAGCCGAGAATGGACGAACCCAGATAGCCGAACGACATGAAGCCGACCAGTGCGCCGCAAAAGATGCCCCGGTAACGCCGTGGCACGAACTCGGCCAGAAACGGTGCGATCACCACGGTCTCCGCGCCGGATCCGAAACCCGCGACGATACGCAACGCGAAAAAGGTGTGCCAGTCGGTGGCGGTCGCGCTCGCGAGCGACGCACAGCAATAGATTGCAAGCGCGCTCATCATGATGCGACGACGCCCGATCACATCCGCAAGCACACCCGACAAAAAGGCCCCAAAAAAATAGCCGATGTAGGTGCTGCTCGCCACGAGGCCCGTCTCGGCACTCGTCAGGTGCCATAGCTTGCTCACGACGGGGAGCAGGAAAGCAAGCGATGACGAATCGAGTCCGTCAAACATGTACCCCAACCCACCGATCAGCAAGAGCTTGCGATGAAAACCTGATAACGGCAGTCGCTCGAGTCGGGCGGCAATAGCAGACACGGCATGTTCTCCCTGACGGAAATGGATACGATTTCTGGGCCGCGAAACTTATCGCCCGATTGCGTATGCCTGCATTTGACGAGGTGTAGCTGCGCCACGCATCAGACCATTTCTGATCCCGACCGCGCACACGCGGCCCAGCGACCAGGGCTCGGCCACGGTCAGGTCATGTCCACGCGCACGTAATCCGGCAAGCGTATGCTCCGGAAAATTAGACTCGGCGGACATCTTGCCCAGTTGCATCGAACGCGGATAAAACGAGCCGGGGAAATGCGCCGTCTGGAACGATGGCGAATCCACCGCGGCCTGGAAGTTCATGCCGGCATGCACGTGCCGGAGGAACAACTGGATCGACCACTGATCCTGCTGGTCGCCGCCCGGCGTGCCGAATGCCGCATAGGGCCTGCCCTCGCGGGTAACAAGCGTGGGCGAGAGCGTCGTGCGGGGGCGGCGCCCCGGGCCGAGCGAGGACGGCAGTCCGTCCTCCATCCAGAACATCTGCGCGCGCGTGGTCACGTTAAAGCCGAGACCGGGCACGGCCGGCGAGGCCTGCAGCCAGCCGCCCGACGGTGTTGCCGAGACCATGTTGCCCCAGCGATCGACCACGTCGAGATGAACCGTATCGCCCCGTAGTTCAGGCAAAGGGGCAAAGGTCGGTTCGCCCTGGCCGAAGCCGCCGGACTGCTGCCTTCCCGCATTGGCCATAATCAGTGCGGCACGCTGTTCGCTGTCGCCCAGCATGCCGGGGCGGAATTCGAACGACGCATGGCCGGGATCGATCAACCGGCGGCGTTCGTCGTTGTAGGCGTCGCTTAGAAGCACATCCATGGGCACATGCGCAAACGCGGGGTCGCCGTAAAAGACCTCGCGATCGGCGAACGCTAGCTTCGAGCATTCGATTATCGTGTGCACGAAATCGGGTCCCATCGGGTCCATCGCACTGAGATCGAATCCCTTAAGGAGCGCGAGCTGCTGCAGGAACATCGGTCCCTGGCCCCAAGGGCCAGTCTTGTGAACGCGGAAGCCCTCATAGTCGTATGAAACCGCATCTTCATAGGACGGCTCCCAACGCGCGAGATCATCCGCGTTGAGCAGACCATGATTGCGCTGACCGGACGTATCGAGAACAGCAGTTGACCGGAAGTAGTGGTCAATAGCTTCGGCCACGAATCCGCGATAAAAAACCTTGCGGGCGACTTCGCACTGCTCCGCACGATCACTGCGGGTATTCGCCTCCTCGAGGATGCGCCTGTACGACTGCGCAATCGCCGGATTGGCGAACAGTTGGTTCGGCATCGGTGCGTCACCGTTGCGCAGCCATTGCTCAGCCGAAGTGGGCCATTCAGTCTGGAAGAAATCCTTGATTGCCAGGATCGACGACGTCATGCGTGGGAGAACCGGATAGCCGTTCTCCGCATAACCGATTGCGTAGCTCAGGACGTCCTCGAGCGGCAGTTGGCCATAGTCGCGCAGCATGACCATCCAGGCGCCAAATGCGCCTGGCACTACGGCAGGCAGCAACCCCGTACCGGGAACGACTTCGAGACCCAACTCACGCATGCGCGCTATCGTCATTCCCGCCGGCGTCACGCCCTGCCCGCACAGAACGCGAACACGTTCTTCGCGCGCACTGTAGAACACAACCGGCAGCTCGCCGCCCGGACCATTCAGATGCGGCTCAACGATCTGCAGGACAAAGCCGGCAGCGGCTGCCGCATCGAACGCATTGCCCCCCTTCTCCAGAATGGCCATCGCTGATGCGCTCGCCAGCCAGTGCGTGGAGGCCACCATGCCGAACGTGCCAATCAGCTCCGGGCGGGTTGTAAACGACATGTGTGACTCCTTTTGCGATGACCAACGATTGGTTGTTTGTGAACCAATCACTATTGGTACGAATCTGATAAGCTAAGAGATTACGGCGAACGTTGTCCGGTTGCACCAAGCGTTAACCCGAAATCACGCACACAATAGCAGATCAAAAAAATCGGCGGATCTCACCCCAGTTGGTTTGACTATGGTAAATTTTGAACCAATGAATATTGGTTCGCGCAAAGGACAATGGAAAATTCGATACTGGACAGGCTGCTGGACTATATTGCCGACCATCAACTCAAGGACGGCGATGCACTGCCTCCTGAACGAAAGCTCGCTGAAGCCCTCAATGTCAGCCGGAGGGAACTGCGTACGTCGCTTGCTTCGCTGGAGGCATCAGGGCGTGTATGGCGCGGCGTCGGTCGCGGCACCTATCTGGGTGCGAGACCGTTGAAGTTCGCCCCGACGCTGCGCGGACTTCGGGCGGGCGCCAGTCCGGCAGACATCGCAGAAATGCGCCTGTTGTTCGAGCCGGCACTCGCACAGCTAGCCGCGACGAAAGCCAGTCGGGACGATTTGCTGGAACTTGAAAAATGCGCGCGGAAAAACGCCGCAGCAAAAAATGATGACGAGTGGCAACAATGGGATCATCGATTCCATTTGCTGATCGGACAGGCCACACGCAATCCCGCGCTCATCTCCTTGATGGAGGTGATCAACGGGATGCGCGTCAAACCCGACGTACGCGAGAAGACGTCAGCGCAGGAAACACGCAGCTATTTCGCCGAGCAGCACCAGGAGATCGTCAGTGCCATGAAGGCGCGTGATGGCGAAGCCGCGGCTCGATGTATGCGCGAGCACCTGCTCAGCGTTCAGTGGCGCGCGTCCGCCAAAGGCGACGAAGCGGCCCTTCGCCACGACTGAGGGGCCTGCACGCCTGTCTTCGATACCGATTGATCAGGTGACCCGACCTGAACCCACGTTTCTCTCATCACGCCCCGTCGACCGCTCTTCCGTCCGGTCATGGGAAATGAAGCGGCTCACAAACTGTTCAAAGACCTGAATCGGAAGCGGCTTGCAAAAGAGGAAACCTTGATAGGCATGACATCCGGCTACTGCAAGAAAATCTCTTTGCGCTTCAGTTTCGACGCCCTCGGCGATGACACCCAGGTTAAAACTTCGGGCTAGCGCCACGATGGTTCTCGCGATGTCGGCGTCGTTGGGGTCGACCAGAATGTCGCGCACGAACGACCGGTCAATCTTTAACTGGTCCAACGGCAATCGTTTCAGGTAAGCCAGCGAAGAGTATCCCGTCCCGAAGTCATCCAGTGAGAAAGTCACCCCTTGCGCTCGCAGGGTGCTCATCTTTTCGATAATGTCCTGCACGTTATCAACAAGCACACTCTCGGTCAGCTCGAGCTTCAGCCGGTCCGCCCTCGCCCCAGTCCGCTTGATGACCGCGAGCACACCATCTACGAAGTCAGGTTCGCGAAATTGCCGGGCGCTGACGTTCACAGCGATAGACATATGCGCCATCGATGGCCGCGCTGCCCACAGGGCCAGTTGAGTGCAGGCGGACGCCAATACGGTGCGCCCCATCTCGAGAATCAGCCCCGACTCCTCGGCGAGCGGAATAAACTCACCCGGGGGTATCAGGCCGCGCTCAGGATGCTCCCAGCGCGCCAGCGCTTCCGCACCGGTGATGTAATCGCCATCAACAACCTGCGCCTGATAGTGAAGAACAATCCGGTTCTGCTCAATGGCGTGGCGCAATCCCACCTCCAGTTCGGCGCGTCTCAGCACGGCCGTCTGCATCGCAGGGTCGAAGAAGCACATGACATTGCGGCCACGTTCCTTCGATTTATACATGGCGAGATCGGCCTGCTTGAACAGCTCGTCGGTGGAGGTCTGCTCGCCATTGAACACGGTGACGCCGATGCTGGCGGTACTCCGAAACTGAACGCCATTGAGCTCGTAGGCGCGCCCCAGCACGGCGAGAATGCGTTCCCCCACCGCCTCGGTTTCCACTGTCGCCGCCGCCTTGTCCAGACTCAGATTGCCCAGCACCACAACGAACTCGTCACCGCCGACCCGAGCGACCGTGTCTCCCTCATTGACACTGCTCGACAGGCGATTCGCAACCTGCCGCAGGAGCAAATCGCCTTTGTCATGCCCAAGCGTATCGTTCAGCGTTTTGAAGTGGTCGAGGTCGATGAACATCAAGGCGCCGCAGACCCGGTCCATCTGACTGGCCACCATTGACTGCCTCAGGCGATCCAGAAGAAGCGCGCGATTGGGCAGGCGGGTCAACGTATCGTAGAAGGCCAGTTCGCGGATTTTCTCCTCCGACTTCTTACGCTCGGTAATATCGCGGCCGCTTGTCCGAAAACCAATGAAGTCTCCCCGCTGATTGCTGATCGGAACCCAGGAGATCGACAACCAGAGCAGCGATCCATCCTTGCGCACGCAACGAAACTCGAGATCGTCGCCGCGGGAGCCCTGAAGCCCCTTTTTAAATTCCGGCGCAACGCGCGAAAAATCCTCCGGATGGATGAGCGTGCGGGCGAAGTCGGGCATCGCCATACATTCCGCTACCGTGTAGCCCGTGTAGTAGTCAACCGACGGATTGATCCAGCGTGGTTTGCCGTCCGGTCCCCACCAGATCTCCAGGTTCACCGTGCAGTCGGCAATGGCGCGAAATTTCTCTTCGTTTTCGCGCAACTCCCGCGTCATCGCCGAGGCGAGTCGCATGGCACGTTCCCGCCCTGTCATCATGAGCCAGGTCAGAAGCGCCAGCAGCAGACTCAACCCCGTGCCGGCGCCGGCAATTGTCGCCTCCGCATTGCGTCCCAACCGGGATCGAAACGCGTCGGAGGCGCTCATCGTGAGCATCCAGTCGTGCCCGTCCACCACCAGGTATTCGTTTGCGGAGATGAGCGCAGGCGCACGCCGGTTGTTTGCATCAGAAGTGCGATGCAGCAGCGCGGCCTCCAATGGCTCGACGCCATCGTAAATGGCCAGCGAGACGCCGGGTGGCTGTTCGCCGTAAAGACTGGCCATCACATCGTGCATACGGAACGACGCATAGACCCAGCCAATAATGTTCGCCCGACGCTGCACCAGGTTGTCCTGCGCCTGGCCATAAGCGTAGATCGGCAGGTACATGATGAACCCTGGCCGAGGGTCGGCTTCCGCGCCGATCGCAAGGCGCACCTTTCCTGAGAGGGCCGCCATGCCGGAGTCGCGGGCCTTCTCCATCGCAGAGCGCCGCACCGGTTCGCTCCAGGCGTCAAGGCCTGGCGAACTGCGTGCAAGGCCAATAAAGGGCTCGCGCTGAATGATCGGGGCATAATCCTGGCGCAGCCCGTCGGGATGAATCGTGTAGTCCGGAATGCCACTCTGGCGCATGCCCGCTAGATGGGCCGCTTTACGCGCCGCGGGCACCCATTCGATCACACCGACGGCGTGGACCCCGGAAAAGTTCGCGTCAAGATTCAGCGCGCTCACATAGCGCCGGAACCTGTCGCGGTCGATCGTTCCGTTCGCGGCAAACAGGCTCTGCACGCCTCGCAACATCAGCTCGTAGGTCGCGATGCGCTGTTCGACGCGGCCTACCGCATCACTCATGGTGTAATTGAACTGGGTGCGCAGCTCGTTGCGCGTCGCTTGCCGTTCGTGATTCCAGACTATCCAGGTCACGCAGAGCGATGCGGATAAAACCAGCAACGGCAACAGGACAGTGCGTACCCGGATCACGGCGACGCCTTGAAGTTGACCATGGAATCGGCCAGATCCGGCCTGAAGTACTTTTCGAAGATACGGCGCACCGTTCCGTCAGCACGCATTTCATCGACCAACGCCTGCCACTTCTCCCGTTCGGCGGCCGGGAGCGCTTTCTTCGACATGATCAGACCGTGCGGCACCGATGGATCGTTGAACTCAACGATCGTCGTCACGTCGCGTATCTTTTTCTCGTCCAGCGCGGGGTAATCGAAGGGCTCGATAATCATGCCCTGGATCTGCCGGAGAATGAGTGCCTGGTAGAGCGGCTCGAGCCCGCCCGCCAGGCTTACCCGGTTTTCCGACGTCAGTCTGTCGACCAGTTCGTTGGCCGTTGCGCTGTAGCGAAAACTGCGGATCACGCCGAGCTGGGCGTGTTGATCGTGTTCGAAATCCGCGACGTTATGGATGCCGGCATCTTTGCGCACGAGCAGATAGTATTTATTGCTGAAGTACCACGCAAACGAAGCGTATTGATTGCGTTCGTCATTCGCAATGCCAGAAAGACTAAAGTCGAGCCCGCCCGACTCGATCAGTTTCCAGATCCGTGCGCGTGACATCAGACTGACCTTGATCTGGCAACCGCTACGCCGGATCAACTCCTCTGCAAAGTCTTTGTCGATACCGCTATCGGTGTCGAGCGAATAGAGCAGGCCGTGGTCGTGCAATCCGAGCGTAAACGGCCGGGAACAATCCGGTCCGCCTGCGAATGCACGACTGACAAAACACGCTGCAAACAACACCCCGCCAAGCCAGTTTCGAATCACAACGCCTCCGTAGCGGAACGACGCCCAGTTAAATTCTTATCCGTGATCACAACGCGACGGTAGGTTCAGTCAGGCTTATCTACAAGCACCCGATTTTTATCACAGATTTCGGGACGTTTTACTGACTCAATGCGTCTTCGATCGGCGGCGAGCGTTCCAGATTTTCTTCCACAAAACCTCTATACGCATTATCGACACGACCCGGTCGTTCTTGAGGGCTCCCCTGACGACTTCTTGCCGTGAAAACAACTACCAATAAGGGAAAACCCGTATAATCAGGATCGAGATGTCAGACAACCATAAGACATAATGGTCGTCGAGACCGGAGCCGCGTCCTGCCGCGCAGCGCCTACCTTGAAAAGCCCCTTTCTCCCCGCCCCGTGAATCCGACTGCGACTGCCCTGCCTTTCCGAAACGCCCTGCTAGCCATGCTCGGCATCGGCCTCGTCAACATGCTGGTCGCCCTCGACCAGACCGTCGTCAGCACCGCCTTGCCTTCCATCGTCGCCGAACTGCATGGCTTCGAGTACTACGCATGGATTGCCAGCGCGTACTTGCTGGCGTCAGTGGTGACCGTTCCCGTGTTCGGCCGTCTCGGCGACTATTTCGGCCGCAAGCGCTTCGTGATCGCCGCGGTCATCACGTTTACCGTGGCGTCGGTGCTCTGTGGCGTCGCGAACGACATGCTGTTCCTCGTAATCGCGCGCGGTTTGCAAGGGGTCGGCGGCGGGATGATGGTGGGCACGGCGTTCGCATCGATCCCAGACCTCTTCCCCGATCCGCGCGCACGGGTGCGCTGGCAAGTGGTCATGGCGGCCGCGTACGGGATCGGCACCGCGGCGGGGCCGTCGCTGGGTGGCTGGATGAGCGAGCATTGGGGTTGGCGCTCCACCTTCCTGATCAACCTGCCGGTCGGCGCCGCGGCGCTCTATTTCATCTGGGCGCATCTGCCCAACTTCCGGCGTCCGCACGAAGGCGAGGTCAAGATCGACTGGCTCGGCGCAGCGCTGGTCGCCGCCGTGTTGGGCGGCCTGCAGGCTTTCATCGAAGCAGTGCCGAAAGACGGTTTGACAGCCGGCAACCTGGCGCTGGCGGCCTTCGTGATCGTGGGCGCCATCGCCTTGCTGGTGTGCGAGAAACGCGCCACGCATCCGATCATTCCGCTCGACCTATTCAGGGATCCGCAACTCGTCACGCTGTTCATACTCGGATTCCTGTCCGGCTTCGTGATGTTCTCGCTGATCTTCTTCGCGCCGCTGCTGTTGCAAGGCGGCTTCGGATTGTCGCCGCAACAGGCCGGTCTGCTCGCTACGCCGATTGCCGCCTGCATCGCACTCGGCAGCCTGCTGAATACGCGCATCGTCATTCATATGAAGAAACCCACGCGAATTCTGTCGATCGGTTTCGCGCTGCTGCTGTTCGCCTCGATCGCGCTGGCGTTTGCCAATCCGGAAACACCGCATATATGGATCGAATTGCCGATGGCGGCCGTCGGCACCGGTCTGGGTTTCATCCTGAACAATCTGAATGTGTTCGGCCAGGAGATTGCCGGGCGTGAACGCTTCGGCATCACGACGGCACTGCTGCAGTCCACGCGGATGGTGGGTGGGATGCTGGGCACGAGCATTGTGGCAACCGTCGTGCAACATCACTACCGCGACGTGGTCACGCGCACGATGAGCGTGCTCGGCGAGCCGGCCGTATCGCAATGGCAGTCGCGCTTCGTCGATCTGCGCATCCTGATCGACGAAGCGTTGCGCCTGAAACTGATTGCGGATATGAAGCCGTCAGGACTCAATGCGCTGGCACTGATCGACACGGCACGCGATGCACTGGTGCAGTCGATTCATATCGGCGTGTGGCTGACGGCGGTGGCGGCACTTGCGGCCGCGTTGCTCGTGCAGCGCATCTCGCACGTTGTGTTTCGCCGGAGTTGAGGGAGGCAGAACCGCGATAGTTTATCGCGGTAGTTGATCGCAGCAGGCTTGCGGCGGCAGTGACAAACGCAAGGCGTTCGTCACTGCATGGTAGCAGCGGATTCGAGCGGGCCGCCTGGTCTTGCCGCTTGTTTTGCCGCTTATTGCGCGCCGAGCTTCTTGATCAGCACGTCGAGTTGCGCCATTTCATCTTCGGTCAGATCGGTCAGCGGTGCGCGCACCGGACCTGCGCTGTGGCCAACCAGCTTCGCGCCGGCCTTCACGATACTCACCGCATAACCCTGGCGGCGGTTGCGGATCGCCAGATACGGCAGGAAGAATTCGTCGATGAGCTTGCCGACAGTCGCATGATCATCGGCTGAAATCGCGCGATAGAAATCCATCGCGGTCTTCGGAATGAAGTTGAACACGGCCGACGAATACACCGGCACGCCCAGCGCCTTATAAGCCGCGGCGTAGACCTCCGCGGTCGGCAAGCCGCCGAGATACGAGAAGCGGTCACCAAGGCGGCGACGAATCGTCACCATCGCCTCGATTTCACCGACGCCGTCCTTGAAGCCGATCAGGTTCGGGCACCGGTCCGCGAGACGTTCGAGCATATCCGCATTCAACTTCGAATTTGCGCGGTTGTAGACGATCACACCGATGTTCTTCACCGCCTTGCAGACCTGCTCGACGTGCGCGGCAATCCCTTCCTGCGATGCCTCGGTCAGATAGTGCGGCATCAGCAGCACGCCGCTTGCGCCGAGACGCTCGGCTTCCTGTGCGTATTCGATCGCCACGCGCGTCGGGCCGCCCGCGCCGGCAAGAATCGGCACCTTGCCTCTGCAAGTCTCGGTCGCCGTGCGGATCACGTTCGTGTAGTCGCTTTTGGTCAGCGAAAAAAATTCGCCCGTGCCGCCGGCGGCAAACAGCGCGGTCGCGCCGTACGGTGCGAGCCATTCGAGGCGCTCGGCATA
Source organism: Paraburkholderia solitsugae (assembly GCF_013177695.1). Lineage (GTDB taxonomy): Bacteria > Pseudomonadota > Gammaproteobacteria > Burkholderiales > Burkholderiaceae > Paraburkholderia > Paraburkholderia solitsugae. The sequence goes on from NZ_WOEY01000035.1 coordinate 97,572, forward strand.
GGTATCGGCGCGGAAATCGCCTTGTTCGTCGAAGTCGGTTACCGGAAAGGACAGCAGGCCTTCGGAAACGATCGCTTTGAGTTCTTGAGGTGAGGTCATAGCGTGAATAGCGTCAATTGCGTGAATTGTGGGTTAGAGCGAGCGGCCGCACGGGCCGCGGTTCAGATCATGGGAGACTCAGCGCACCAGACACGGGCGTTTGTTATCGAACTTCCAGTTCGGAATCAGGTACTGCATGGCTACGCCGTCGTCGCGTGCGCCGAGGCCATGTTGCTGATACAGCGCGTGAGCCTTCTCGATCTCGTCCATATCCAGCTCGATACCGAGACCGGCAGCCTGAGGCACCTTGACCTTGCCGCCGACGATCTGCAGCGGCTCACGCGTCAGGCGCTGACCGTCCTGCCAGATCCAGTGCGTGTCGATCGCCGTGATCTTGCCGGGTGCCGCGGCCGCGACATGCGTGAACATCGCGAGCGAAATGTCGAAGTGGTTGTTCGAGTGCGAACCCCAGGTGAGGCCCCACTCGTTGCAGATCTGCGCTACACGCACCGAGCCCTGCATGGTCCAGAAGTGCGGGTCGGCAAGCGGAATATCCACGGACTGCAACTGAATGGCGTGCCCCATCTGACGCCAGTCGGTGGCGATCATGTTGGTCGCCGTCGGCAAACCGGTCGCGCGGCGGAATTCGGCCATCACCTCGCGGCCCGAGTAGCCGTTTTCCGCGCCGCACGGATCTTCCGCATAAGCCAGCACGTCGTGCTGGTCGCGGCACAGGCGCACCGCTTCCGCGAGCGACCATGCGCCATTCGGGTCGAGCGTGACGCGGGCGTGGGGGAAGCGTTCAGCCAGCGCCGTGACCGCTTCGATTTCGGCGTCGCCGGGCAGCACGCCGCCCTTGAGCTTGAAATCGTTGAAGCCATAGCGCGCTTGCGCGGCCTCGGCAAGCCGCACCACCGCTTCGGGTGTCATCGCTTCTTCGGTACGCACGCGCTCCCAATCGTCGCGCCCTTCCGCGCCACTGGCGTAGGGCAGATCGGTTTTATTGCGGTCGCCGATATAGAACAGGTAACCGAGCATTTCCACTTCGTCGCGTTGCTGGCCTTCGCCGAGCAGGGCCGCGACGGGCACGCCCAGATGCTGACCCAGCAGATCGAGCAGCGCGGCTTCGAGCGCGGTCACCGCGTGAATGGTGGTACGCAGATCGAAAGTCTGCAAACCGCGCCCGCCGGCGTCGCGGTCGGCGAACTGCGTGCGTGCCTTGTTCAGGATAGCTTGCAAATTACCGATCGACTGGCCGACGACGAACGGACGCGCGTCGTCGATGGTCTTGCGGATGCTCTCGCCGCCCGGCACTTCGCCGACGCCGGTGTGTCCCGCACTGTCGCGCAGAATGACGATGTTGCGCGTGAAGAACGGGCCATGCGCGCCGCTCAGATTCATCAGCATGCTGTCACGGCCGGCGACGGGCACGACGCGCAGTTCGGTCACGATCGGCGTAGCGTTCGATTGGGATGAGTTCGTGGACATGGTATTGGGCCCAGTTGAGTTAGTGAGCCAGCGAGTGGGAGTTCACGCATTGCATAAGCGCGCTCGGAACTCGTGCCGGACAGAAAGTGGGAAGTGCGCTATTCATAGTCGACGATTTTCGCCAGTCAGTGGGCTTTGCTATGCAAAGACGCCGGCAGCGCGTCGCGGTTCACGCGGCGATTGCGGGTCAGGAAGCCGGCCGCCGCCGCGATCAGCGAAGCCACGCCCAAGGCATACAGACCACCGGTGATAGAGCCGGTGTGCTGCTGCAGATAACCGAAGGCAGCCGGTGCGAAGAATCCGCCGAGGTTGCCGACCGAGTTGATCAGCGCGATGACCGCGGCGGCCACGCGGGCGTCCAGATAACCCTGCGGGATTGGCCAGAAGAGCGAAGACGCTGCCTTGAAACCGATCGCCGAGAAGCAGATGGCCACAAACGACAGTACCGGATTACCCGAAGTCGAGGCGAACAGCCCGCACGCCGCGATGACGAGCGCCACCGCCAGCCACGCCTGCTGGAAACGCCATTTCGCCGACAACACCGCGAAGCAGTACATCGCGACCATGGCGATGAGCCACGGGATGGTATTGAACATGCCGACTTCGAAGTCCGAGAGTCCACCCATCTTGCGGATGATCGTCGGGAGCCAGAAGGTGGCCGCGTAAATGGTCAATTGAATCGCGAAGTACAGGAAGCAAAATAGAAGAATCTGCGGGTCTTTCAGCAGTTTCATCGCGGGCAGATGCGCGCCGCCGTGCGTCTCGCGTTCAGCCTGCTCCGCGGCGATCGAGCTTTCGAGCACGGTCTGCTCTTCAGTTGTCAGCCACGACGCATCGCGAATCCGCGACTTCAGCAGCATCCAGCTGACGCCGCACAGCACGATCGAAAAACCGCCTTCGATGAGAAACATCCATTGCCAGCCGTGCAGGCCAAAGCCGCGAATGGACAGCAGGCTGCCAGTGATCGGCCCGGACAGCACCGACGCAAGTGCGGAGCCCGAGAGAAAAACCGCCACAGCCTTGCCGCGGTCTTTCTGCGGCAGCCATTGGGTGAAGTAAAACACCACACCCGGGAAGAAGCCGGCTTCTGCGATGCCGAGCAGGAATCGCAGCACGTAGAAGGACGTATCGTTCCAGACGAACGCCATGGCGGCCGCGACCAGCCCCCAGGTGCCCATGATGCGGGTCAGCCAGGCGCGCGCGCCGTACTTCTGCATCAACACGTTCGACGGCACCTCGAACAGCGCGTAGCCGACAAAGAACAAACCGCTGCCCAGACCGTAGGCGGCCGCGCCGATGCCCAGATCCGTCTGCATGTGGGAATTGACGAAGCCGATGTTCACGCGATCGATATAGTTCGCGATGAACATGATCAGAAAGAGCGGCAGCACGTGCCGCTTGACCTTCGAGACCGCGGACTCGAGCGTGTCGGCGGCTGGGGTGAGAGCAGATGTCAAGGTTGTCTCCTGTTCCGGTCACTCCGGCGGCCTGACCGAACGCATCGCGGCGCATTCGAGCAGGCCGGCAATCCGGTTTCGAAGTGGTGCCAAAACGCGTGATACGTTGTCTGACGACAGTCTACCCTCTTCTTTCCACCGATTCCAACAAGGTGTTTACCCTGCCGTTCGAGGCACACTCGAGCTATATTCAGGCCACATAGACCGGCAAGAAGCGATCAGCTTGACGTTTCCCAATTAAAAATAGCCACTCAAAATAAGACGTCCGACAACATAATGAATGTGACCCCGGTCGCGCCACCTCAACCCGCCCGGGAGCGCGAGATTCGAGTCGTGATCACTCGGACTGACGCTATGATGGCTATGTCGAACCGTCACATGACGTCATTCGCACACGCAACGTGTGTATTTCCAGCCGATTAGTCAATAAGCCCCAGAAATGAGCAGCCTAACTGAGAAGGTGGTGGCCACCCTTTCCGATGAAATCCGCCGCGGCACCCTGAGGCCGGGCGATCGCATTCCGACAGAAGTCGCCATGATGAAGCAGCTCTCGGTGAGCCGCTCCGTGGTTCGCGAGGCGATCTCGCGCCTGCAAGCGGCTAAAGTGGTCGAGACGCGTCATGGCATCGGCACGTTCGTTCTGGAGCCGGCCACGGATCAGTCGATGCAACTGCCCGCGGCCGACCTGTCCAGCATGCTGGACGTCATGGCGATCATCGAATTTCGTATCGACGTAGAAGCCGCCTCGGCCGCGCTCGCCGCGGCGCGGCGCACCGAGCAGAATCTCAAGCAGATTCGTGCCGCGCTGGAGCGTTTCGAGTCCGAACTCGAGCGAGGAAGTACCGATACGTTAGCGCATGACATCGAGTTTCATCTGCAGATCGCACGCGCGAGCGGTAACCGCTACTTTTTCGATGTGCTCAGTCAGCTCGGCCGCTCGGTGAGCCCGCGCACGCGGCTCGGCTCAGCCGAGATCGCGGCACTCGACCATATTGAAACCCTGCGCAACGTGCTCAGCGAGCATCAGATGATCTATCGGGCCATCGAACGCCAGGACGCCGACGACGCGCGCGCCGCGATGCGCATGCATTTAAGCAATAGCCGCGAGCGACTTCGGCGTGCGCATGAGTTAAGCAAGGCGAGCGGCTGAGCCGAAGGCCCGGCGACACGGCAGCGAACAGGGAGAACGCCGCTGTCGCCGCGCACGGGCGAGACATGGCCGTCGCGGCGCTTGAACGCGGGGCTTCAGATCGGGCTAGCGGTGCGCAGAAGCGACCGCGCTAGCGAACTAATGGGCCGGCGCATGTCCAACCGCAACCGGCTCCTCCACCTCCAACCCCATCAACGCCGAACTCAACGATTTGCCGTGCGCATCAAGCGCAAGCGAGCGCGTCACACCACCGCCGAGCGCATGGCCGAGTACGAAGTTGAACGCGGCGATGTGAGGCAATTCATAACGCACGACCTCGCCACGCACCACGTCGCCCAGATGCGCCTTGACCCGCTCCGGCGTCAACACCGCTCGCAGATGCTCGTAGTGCTTTGCGTCGTAGCAGATGACAGAGATATTCAGCGTATTGCCCTTGTCGCCGGTCCGCGAATGAGCAAGCTCACGTAGTTTCATGTCACGCCTCCACTAGCGAGAATGTCGGCCTGGCATGCTCGCGCGGCAGCAGGACCGATTGCACCGCGACGACTTCGCGCGCTGACTTGGTGACGCCGCCACCGCCCGCCGGGCCGTTCGTGTAAAGCGTCTCCACCTCGTTGCCGATCCGCACGGCTTGCGCCAGCGATTCGGTGCGCCCCGCGACCCGCGCGCGCACCTCATAAGGCTCGGCGTAACCGCCAGCCAGCGTTTCGCCATGCAACGCATTCACGCCGATCAGATCGAAGCGCAATTCACGCGTTTCGACACCGGTCAAGGCAAGCCTCTCCCGCACGATATCGAGTGCAAGCCGGGCCCGCGCCAGCGCACCGGGCCCCCCGTATGAAATCTGCCCTTCGCCGATATAGCCGTCGAAGTAAGCGACCGACACCTTCAGCGTATCGGTACGCGGCGTACCGCGTCCGCCGCTCACGCGAATGCGATCCGGTGCTTCCTGCGCGACACGCACCTGGGTGAAATCGGCCACCACGTCCGGTTGCAGATAGCGCCGCGGATCGTGAATCTCGTAGAGCAGTTGCTCTTTGCAGGTTGCCTCGGTCACCCGCCCGCCGGCCTGCGCGAGCTTGGTGATGACCACCGCGCCGTCCGGCGCGACTTCGGCGAGGGGAAAGCCGAGCCTCGCGAGATCGGGGACGTCCTTGAAGCCCGGATCGGCAAAATAGCCACCGGTGATTTGTCCCGCGCATTCGAGCAGGTGGCCGATCACGGTCGCCTGACCGAGCGTCTGCCAGTCGTCCATCTGCCAGCCGAATTCGTGGATCAGCGGCGCGACGAACAACGACGGATCGGCGACACGTCCGGTCAGGACGATTTGCGCGCCGGCCGCCAGCGCCTCGACAATCGCCGCCGCGCCGAGATACGCATTCGCGGACACGAGGCGCTCCTTGTACGAAGCGACGCTTTCCCCGGACTCCTCGAAGCGGAAATTCCCTTGCCGCACGACGTCGAGTACATCGTCGCCAGTGACGGCGGCAATCTTCACGTCGCCGAGACCGAGCGAGCGCGCGACCTCGGCCGTCTTGCGCGCCGCCGCGAGCGGATTGGCCGCGCCCATGTTCGTGATGATCCGCACGCCGTTGCGTAGTGCAGCGGGGAGCACGGCCCTCATGCGCGTTTCGAGCAACGGGTCGTAGCCGAGTTCAGTATCTTTGCTGCGCGCCTGCTGCGCGATCGCGATGGTGCGTTCGGCGAGGCACTCGAATACGAGGTAGTCGAGCGCGCCGTGTTCCGCCAGTTCGACCGCGGGTTCGATGCGGTCACCGGAATATCCCGCGCCCGCGCCGATTCGTACTGGTCGTCTATGTGGAATGACAATCATGGTGGTCACATCCGTTCAGTCAAGCGGTGCAGTTCACAGTGGGAATATCCCCAGCACGACGCAGGCAATCGTCATCACGATCGAGGCGCCGAACAGCAGAGGGAACGTGAATTTCTGATGGTCGGCGAGATCGATACCGCACAGGCCGACCACGAGGAACGTCGCCGGCGTCAGCGGGCTGACCGGAAAGCCGGTCGTCATCTGGCCGAGTAGCGCGGCCTGGCCAACATGCACAGCGGGCACACCGAGTTGGCCGGCCACTTCGGCAATCACCGGCAGTACGCCGAAGTAAAACGAGTCCGGGTCGAACAGCATGCTCAGCGGCATCGACATCAACCCGAGCGCGACGGGGATATGGCCAGCCATCGCGGGCGGCACGAAGCCGACCGCTGCCTGCGCCATCGCTTTCAGCATGCCGCTGCCTTGCATCACGCCGGTGAACACGCCGGCCGCAAGCAGAATGCCGGCCATCATCAACGCGGCCCGTGCGTGAGCGTCGATCCGCTTACGCTGCATGTCGACGTTCGGATAGTTCACCATCAGCGCAATGCACAACCCGACCATGAACATGATCGCCGGCGGAATCTTCTCGCCCATCACGACCATCGTGCCGAGTACGACCAGCGTCAAGACAATGTTGAACCAGAAGTTTTTCGGCCGGCGCAAGGCTTGCTCCTCGGGCGTCAGCTCGCGTTGCGGCATCGGCACGGAAGCGCTCGCGGCGGTGAGGCCGAGCCGCTTTTCCTCGCGCCGCCCGAGCCAGAACGCCATGCCGAAGACGAACACGAGGCCGATCAACTGCACGGGGATCAGTGGGTTGAACAAGGCCGAAATCGGCAGATGCAACGACGCCGATGCGCGGATCATCGGCCCCGTCCACGGCAGAAAATTGATGCCGGCGGCCATCGACACGGCCGCGGCCAGCACGCGCCGGTCCATCTTCAGGCGATCGTAGAGCGGCAGCATCGCGGGAATCGTGACGAGAAAGCACACCGCGCCGGAACCGTCCAGGTGAATCAGCAGCGCCAGCAACGTGGTGCCCATCACGATCCGCGTGGGCCGCGTACCGACGGCCCGCAGAATGCGGTCGATGATCGGATCGAGCGTGCCGGCGTCGGTGATGGTGCCAAAGTAAAGAATCGCGAACACGAACATTCCGACCACGGGCGCGAGACTCTTGAGCCCGTCGATCACGAACTTGCTTGTCTGAAAGCCGAAACCGCCGATAAGCGACGCCGCAATCGGCACGATGATGAGCGCCACGAGCGGCGACATCCGTTTCGACAGAATCGCGCCGAGCAGCACGACGATGGTAGCCAGCCCCAGCAATGGCAGCATGTGCTTGTCTCCAAGGTTGTTTTTTACTGCGATCCAGCGTAAGTTCGAGGCAACAATAAATCAATTGAAATGAATTGATCGCAGCAATTACAAACCATTATGGATCTGAATCTTCGGGACATCCGCGCCTTCATCGCCGTCGCGCAAACGGGCAGCTTCACGCGTGCGGCGACACGGTTGCACCTGTCACAACCGGCCTTGACGGTACAGATTCGCCGCCTCGAGGAAACGGTGGGCATGCGTCTGTTCGATCGCAACAGCCGCAATGTCGCGCTGACGCCGACCGGCCGCGAACTGCTGCCGCTGTTGCAGAAGTCGCTGCACGATATGGAACATGTGCTGATCGACGCGCGTGCGCTCGGCGACGGAACCAGCGGCACGGTGCGGATCGCGTGCCTGCCGACTTTCGCGGCCAGCGTCTTGCCCGAACTCGTGCAGGAGATGAAGAAGGCGGTGCCGCGTGTGAGCTTCCATGTGCGCGACGTGGTCGCCAGCATGGTCAACACGCTGGTCCGCAATGAGGAGGTCGATCTCGGGCTGACCGGTGGCGAACTGGACGATCCAAGCTTCGAGGTGCTGCACGCGGGCATCGACCGCCTGGTGGCAGTGTTTCCGAAGCGCCACGCGCTGGCACGGCGCCGCCGCATTACGCTGGCCGACCTCGCCGCCGTGCCGCTCGTGTTGACCGCACAAGGCACGAGCGTGCGGGCCGTGGTCGATAGCGCCTTTGCCAACGCCCACTGCGCACCGGAGATCGCCTGTGAGCCGACCTACATGATGAGTGCCGTCGCCATGGTGCGCGCCGGGCTCGGCGTGACCATCCTGCCGGCGTCGGCTCGCGAGGTCAGAGCGGAACCTGAGCTGGTGGTCCGCCCTGTCGACGATCCCGCGTTCACTCGCCCTATCGCCCTCATCAAGAAGCGCGGCAGGACCCTGCCGCCCGTCACGGAAACCTTCGTTGCGGTGTTGATCGACAAGCTCGGCAAGATTTCAGCGTCCGATTGACCTCTATGCGTATTCAATAATTCAATCGACAACTCAACCGGACACCAACAAAGTCTCGTGCAGCATGCCGGGTGAACCGGCTACCCAAGGGAGTCAGGCACGTGTCGAAAGGACAGGTTCTAACCTTGCGCCATCGGCTGTCCCGAGAGTTCCCACTTGCGTTCCTTACTCCATTCGCACGCCCACCGTTTAGTCCCAGCTTTAGCGTCTGAAATTGCTGGAACCCGCATCAGTTGTAGGGTTCGGCAATTTTTTAGTAGTCCTATGTAGCCATGTAATTCACATTATCACCTTGATTTTTCGCGCATGCTTTGCTTTTATTCGTGTTCATGTA